>JACQWL010000561.1 GCA_016209255.1 Verrucomicrobiota bacterium | reverse complement strand
CGTGAAAGCTGTAGGCCTGCACGTTGAGATGCCACGTGGGATGGGCCGCGGCCGCGGTGAGGGGGACGCCGAGCAGGAGCAAGACGAAGCGCAATCGGATTCCCGCGCTATTTTTTCGAAAAATTCGGGGTCCGCCGCTACTTGGCGGCCGTCTTTGACGCGGGATCGGCGCTGCCGGCCACGACGCTCCGCAGATCGGAGCTCAGGATCGAAGGGCACCAGTATTTTTCCACGTGCTCGACCGCCAGTTCCGTTCCCCGCTCGTGACTGACGTAGGGGGGAGTCAGGGGATGGTAGCACCACTTTTCGATGGGCACCGGAGGCTTGACGGCGGGGGCCGCTGCAAGCCGCTGGCGCTGGGGCGTGGCGTCATAGTGCCTCATTCCGCCGCTCGGCGCATGAATGATTTGTACTCCGAGAGAGCGGGCGGTCGAGACCACGCGATTCATTTCCGGGGCCATCACATCCACCCGGTGCGCCGCCATCTTGCAGGGATGGTCCTCCCACATGTCGCAGATGATGATGGCGGTCTCCGAGACGGACCAGTCGGCCACGCGTGTGTGCGCCTCGAATCTTCCGCTCTGGGGAAGCGTTTCCTTCTGCTCGCGCAGGTGCAGACGCAATTTGCCCGGCACGCTGACGCGAGTCGGCGAAAACGGCACTTCGTCCGCCGCGAAGAAACGCGACGCAGCCGAAGTGTAAATCAACACGACCGCCAGGGAACGAATATAGTGCACGATAATCTCCTTTTCGACAGGGGTGGGACTGGTGTTGGTGTGGATCGAGGTTGGCCGGCGCGCCCGTCGCCTACGCGCCGCCGGGCGTCGATTTCGCCAGGATGCCCGCCAAACGTTCCTTCCTTTCCTCTTCGGTGGTCTCTTCAATGCGCGTGGCGACGGATGCACCGTCGGGTATTGGTTTAACCTTGGTCATATCGCTGGTCGTGGGTGGACGTGATAAAAGAGCGAATCCGGATGACCACAAGCGCGAAGCCATTCGGTGAAACAACCGGGCTCAGCGCGGAGGGGTCGAACAAGGTGGGGCCAGATAGGGTCAGGCTGCGGATTTTGATGATTGATCGGCTGGAGTTCGAGCCGCCTTGGGATGGCGGTACATCAATTTCCGCGGCCTGATCCTATTCGTCGCCTCTCCATCGGCCGCGTCGCGCGGCGTCAATGCTCCGAATTAACCAAGCAGCCCCACGGCTCCAGTGCGTAAATCCACCCAGTGTACCCTGGCAGAATTCCCCTGCACGATCGCGGTAGATGCGCATGACAAACGCCGCGGGATTTGGCATCATGAATGCACCTCCCCATGTCATCCGACCCCGGACTCCCTCTCTTGCGCCGCTCGCCCAAGGCTGGCGTGCTGCCCAACCCCTGCGGAAATCGAATTCCACGCTCAATGCCCCCCGAAGGTCGCGAAGCCTTTTGTCCATTCCCGAAACCTCCGCCGCTCCAGTCTCTACGTCGTGACATTTGGCCGATTGCCCGGACCCTCGCGATGGAAAGGCACCTGCTCCGGCTGACCCTTTCGAGTGGAGATTTCGTCTTTGGAGGCAGGGAACGGAGATTACCGTGGCTGGCTTGCTGTTATGAGCAGTAGCGCCACGGATGAGCGACACCGAAGCCCGTCTCTTCACCGGGACGGGCTTTTTTGCGGCGTCGGGCGGATGGCCGGCTCCACGCAAGACTACCCAGTGATTCCTATGCAGAACTGCCCCTGTAAAACGCGGCAGATGCCCATGACAGAAGCGGTGGGCTTTGGCATCATGGGACAAAACCCCTCCCCATGTTCTGGCTAATCGGACTCTCCGTCTTGCTTGCTGCGGCTGGTCTGCTCATGGGCCGTGGTGAACGGAGCCGTTCGCTTCAAGCCGAATCGGAGTTCAATCCAGATAAAGAAAAGATCCCGCCCTTCATGCGCCGCGAAACTCGCCGGGGGGCCTTCCCACTCCCTAAACCCCCGCCTCTCCGGCTCGAACCGGGACGATGCCTCGAAATTCCGCAGCCCGCCCACTCCTGTCGCGTTTACGGGCAATCGCGCTGACCCTCGCGGACACACCCAGCGACCGGCTCAATGGAGCCGGGCGGAAGACGCCAGGTCCTGGCTCGGGGCGAGCGGCAGGCGGCGCCAAAAAGGAGTGGCGCTTCAGCACCGGGAAGAGCACGAGGTTGTTGAACGGAATCAGGAGCATCACGAGCAGCGGGTTGAGCGCCTGCATCTGCGAGGACTGAAACCAGGCGGGCTTGGTCATCGCGTTTGCCTGCAGGACCCACGTCGACGCCTTCTGGTCGAAAAGCGACCAGAACGGCGTCACCAGGGCGAACAGCACAAGCACGCGCAGCACGGCGCGCACGCCCTCCACGGCTTCGTCGGGGTGCCGGCCCCGGGCGCCCTCGAGCTGCCACCACACCCCGACGCCGCCGAAGGCGATCACGGCCACCAGCGCCGTGCAGAAGGACACCACGAAACCGAACGACGGCATTAGCAGGAAGGACGCGAGGGCAACCACACCACCCGCGATAGCGAACACGAGACCGGGGCGGCCGGAGGCCAGCGCCGTGCGCGAGACGTTGAGGAAGGAGTGCGGGTTCGGCGGCGCGGGCGGCACCATGACGTAGCGTTTGCGCCCGAGCCAGAGGATCAGGGTCGCGATGAACATGAGCGCACCGGGGATGCCGAACGCGACGCCCGCGCCATAACTCCGCAGGAAGATGGGCATCAGCAGCGACGCGAAAAACGAACCGAAATTGATAATCCAGTAAAACGCGTCGAACACCACCTTCGCCCGGTGCTTGTTGCTCTGGTCAAACTGGTCGCCCACGAACGCGGAGACGCAGGGCTTGATGCCGCCCGAGCCGAGCGCGATCAGGCAGAGGCCGGTGTAGAACCCCGGCCGGCTGGACTCGAACACCGCGAGGCAGAAGTGGCCCGCGCAGTAAACCAGGCTGAGCCAGAAGATGGTGGGGTATTTTCCAAAAAAGCGATCGGCGAGCCAGCCTCCGAGCAGCGGGAAAAAGTAAACGCCAATCACGAAGGTGTGGAACACATCCTTCGCCGCGCCGGCGCGGTCCGCCTCGGGCAGGTGCATCAGCAGCGACGATACCAAAAACACCGTCAGGATGTTGCGCATCCCGTAGAAGCTGAATCGCTCGCAGCCCTCGTTGCCGATGATGTAGGGGATCTGACCGGGAATGGGCGCCTCGGCCGGCGGCGCCGCGACCGCTCCTGCAATGGTGGTGCTCATGAAATCAGGCGGCCCACGCTGCCGGAACGAAGCGAAAGAGCAAGAGGAGGAAGGAGTGCGACCACGGGGTCGCGTCTCACCCTGCAACAAACTGTGACCACCGAGGCAGTCGGCTGCACCTCGACCATGATGGCGTCTGCCGTTCCGGACTTGTGCTTTGTGGTTCAGCGTCCAAAAGTGACGCGTATGCTCTCAAACGAGAGATTCACGCGCCGGGAATGGCTGCTTGGAACATTGGCGGCTGGGCTGACGGTCCGCCAACTCGCGCTCAACGCGCAGACCGCGTCGAAAACTTCCGCCAGCAAGTTGGGCATGCCCGGCCTGGCTCCCGGCCGGGTGGTGGCGGTCTCACATCCGGCGTGCATCGTCGAGGGAAAGTTTCAGGCGGCGCCCATCGCACAGATCCTCCGCGACGGCATGTTGGAGCTGACGGCAGCACCGGACCTGCCCTCGGCCTGGCGGCTTTTTTTTGAGCGTGGCGACGTGGTCGGCATCAAGGTGAATCCGGTTGGCGGGCCGCTGGTGATCAGCTGCCCGGAGGTACTGCATGAGATCATCAAGGGACTCGAGTCGGCCGGAGTGCGGCGCAACGACATGGTGGTCTACGATCGGTACCGGGCCCAGTTCCTGCGGATGGGCTTCGACAAGTGGTTGCCCGAGGGCGTGCGGTGGTCATGGGCGGCCGGCGATTACGACAACGTGCAGCAGGGAATCGAGGGGTACGATCCGGAGCATTACATGGACATGGCGGTGACGCTACCCGGATATGAGATCAAGAACGAAGCGGCGCGGAGGTCTTACGCGGCAAAATTTATCACGCAGGAAGTCAACAAGCTGATCAATCTGCCCGTGCTCAAACATCACCAGTCGGCCGGCGTAACGCTGGCCCTGAAGAATCTGTCGCACGGGTTGGTCAACAACGTAGCTCGCAGTCACTCGAGCAAGACCTTGAATGTTTGTGGCGCCTTTATCCCCGCCGTGGTGGCAATGCCGGTGATTCGCAACAAGGCCGTGCTACACATTCTCGATGGGATCAAAGGGGTCTATCATGGCGGTCCATCGGCCCGGCCGCAGTTCGTGTGGGAGCATCGCACGATCTACTTCGCCACCGACCCCGTGGCGCTCGACCATGTTTGCTGGAATGACATCGAAAAGAAGCGGGCCACGAGCGGCATGAAACCGATCGCCGAGGCCGCCCCGGACAAATTCAGCACCTTCCGGCATTGCCAGCCGGAACATGTCGAGATTGCCGGCGCCCTCGGTCTCGGAGTGTTCGAGGAATCGAAAATGGATGTGCGCCGCCTTGCCTTGCATTGACGCATATGGGTCGGCGAACGGCTGAGGATAAAATTGATTTCAGCCGGCAGGATTCCGACGATCGCCACCATGAATATCCCCGTCCTGACGGTGGAAGGAGCTGGTCTCGCCGAGACTCACGAACGGGCGCTCCGCGCGCTTTACCGCCACGGCGCCTGGCTGAGTACGCAATACGACAAGCCGGGCGATCCGCCCAGCCTCGACTGCACGATGAACGCGACCGTGCTCGACCCGCTCGCCGAGCCCAGGATTCACAAGGCATTCCCGGGCGGCATCGAGGACTTGCGCGAATACGTCATGGAACTGCGCGGCGCGAAGGACCATTGGACCAAGAACATGAACGATCCCAAGGACACGCGCTGGGAATACACCTACCACGCGCGGCTCGCCGCCTACGGCGTATGGAAGGAAAAAAATGCCGCGGGGGACTCGGTGGAAATCGGCCCCTTCAAGGTCGCGCAGATCGAGCGGGTGATCGCCAAGCTGGTGAAGCAGCCGTTCACGCGCCAGGCGCAGATGATTACCTGGATGCCCAACATCGATCTCGACTGCTATGATCCGCCCTGCCTCCAGTCGATTTGGTATCGGATTCTCGAGGACCCGACCGGCACCTGGTGGCTCAACTGCAACGTCCGTTTCCGCAGCAACGATGCCTGGGGTGCGAGTTTCATGAACATGTTTGGGTTTATCATGTTCAACCAGGACATCGTCGCGGCCGGAGTGGCGAAGGGTTCCGGGCGCGAAGTCCGCCTCGGGCGGATGAACTGGCAGGCCGATTCGTATCATATTTATGGCAAGGACATCGAGAGCGCGAAGCAGCGCCTCTTCGACCGGTTGGAAACCACCGGTTTCGAGAACCGCGTCTACCATTTCTCGGATCCGGGCATCCGCGAGTTGTACGATGAGGCGGGTGAAACCGTCCGCCAGAAGATCGCCGACTACGATCGCAGCCACGCCTGATTTGCCGGGCCAGGCCAGGGAGTGTTTTCAAAATGGTTTTTCCCCTGCTATTCTGAACGCAGCGAAGAATCCACTTGGACCTCCGCACCAAACTGCGCGTGACCCAGCAAGCGTTTTCTCCGGCGTTTGGCGCCGACCTACGAGGAATGCGGCTTGGTCAGGCAGCGGAGCGGGTGGTTCGCCCAAGGACGCAAAAAAGAGTCGCACCACGCAACATTGCCCCGGGCGACCCAGCACGATCGCACCTTTGACACGAACGCCGGGCGGCCAATCCTTCGGCCATGGCCCTCGACCCCGAGACTGTCTGTCGCGTCGCGCTTGGCCTGATGTTCCTCGGCGCGGTTTGCATCGGTTTGCCGCATCGCCTGCGTGCCGATCGCTCCGGCGGACGCGTGTCGATCCGGGCGGACCCCGCGTGGTTTTGGATCCTGATGGGCCTCGTCGGTCCGCCCGTCACGCTGGTCTGCGTGGCCTTTCTCATCCAGCCCCGCTGGGTGGATTTCGCGAGCATCGCCGCGCCGCCTTGGTTGCGCCTGACGGGGGCGCCGGCCGGACTGGCCGGACTGGCACTGTTCGGTTGGATGTTTCGCCACCTGGGCCTGAACGTGACATCGACGTCCATGCCGCGCGGCAACGCCACGCTGGTCACCACCGGCCCCTACCGCTGGATCCGCCATCCGATGTATTCGGCTGTGCTGATTCTGGTCGCAGCAGCATCGCTGCTCACCGCCAACGCCGTGGTCGTAATCGGCGGCATCCCCGCGTTCGCGCTCCTCGCGGCGCGCAGCCGCCTCGAGGAACAGCGGCTCGTGGGGAAATTCGGAGACGCTTACCGCGCCTACCAAAGCCGCACCGGCCGTTTCCTGCCTCGCTTGACCCGGCGCCGTTAGGTCAAGCCGTAGCAGCACGCACGAACGCGAATCCGGAGCTTTGCCGCCAAGGCCAGCCAGCTTGCCGCCTTTGCGGGACGGGAAGTTCTGGAGCGGTCGTCAGCATCATTCCCATGCCAATCCAGACCGATCTCGCAGTCGAAACCTCCCTCCATCATGTGCGATTCCCGCCCGCATGGATGATGCGAAGCGGCTGAACGTTTGCTGGGGGCGCCAACCGCGAGAAACGGCCGGATTGTTGCCGAGCACGCTTCGGGCGGTCGTGCTCTGCGCATCGTAACCCCGGTGGGAATCTACGCGGTCCGCTGAATGCGCCGCCTACCAGCGCGCGGGCGCGTCCCCGCGAATTCGGTTACAAACTCGAATTCTTCATTCTCATCGATCACGATGGCGCCCGTGAATCACGTCGTGCGTTTGGTCGTCACCGGGTTGATCGCTGTTGGCGTCGTCGCAACAACTCCGCGTGCGCCGGCCGCAGAACCGATCCGGAACGTCGAGTGGAGCGTCTACCGGGGAAGTCCGGGCGCCGGCCAATTCGCGGAACTGGCCCAGATCAACGCCGCAAACGTCCACCGGCTCGAGCCGGTGTGGCACTACCGCACCGGCGACGCCAGCCAGCGCTCGACCATGCATGCCAACCCAATCGTCGTGAAGGGCGTCATGTATGTGACGACGCCGAGCATGAAGGTGGTGGCCCTGGACGCGCGGACCGGCCGCGAAGTGTGGTCCTTCGATCCGGCGACGCATAACAACGGCAACGTCATCAGGCTCAGAAACCGGGGCGTTACATTCTGGCAGGGCGCCGAGGGCGAACGCATCTTTCATTTCGTGCGCGAACGGGTTTACGCGCTGGAGGCCAGGACCGGCCAGTTGATCACCTCGTTCGGCAAGGGCGGTTTCATCGATCTAAAGGAGAACCTCGGCGTCGACCCCGCCAGGGTCTTCATCGAGATGACGTCACCCGGGGCCATCTACAAAAACTTTCTGATCCTGGGATCGCGCGTGAACGAAAGCTACGACGCTTCCCCCGGTCATATCCGGGCCTACGACGTCGTGACGGGCGGACTCAAATGGATCTTCCGTACGATCCCCCGGACGGGCGAGTTCGGCCACGAGACGTGGCAGTGGGTGGAAGGCGAAAACTACGGCGGCGCCAACGCCTGGGGCGGCGTCACGATCGACGAAAAGCGCGGCTGGGCGTTTGTCGCGACCGGTTCACCGACGGAAGATTTCTACGGCGCCTTTCGCAAGGGCAGCAATCTGTTCGGCAATTGCGTCATCGCGCTGGATGCGGCCACCGGCGAGAGGAAGTGGCACTACCAAACCGTTCATCACGACATCTGGGACTACGACAATCCTCCCGCGCCCATCCTGGTCACGCTCACGACAGCCGGCAAATCCCGCGACGTCGTGGTCCAGCTCACGAAGATGGGATTCACGTTCGTGTTGGATCGAGACACGGGTGAGCCCCTCTTCCCGGTTCACGAAGTGCCCGTTCCCCAGTCGCGCGTCCCGGGCGAGGAGGCGTTTCCCACCCAGCCGGTCCCGCTGAAGCCCGCACCGCTGGTCCGGCAACACCTCACCGAAGCCGGCCTGACGAACATCACGCCGGAAGCCCGCGAATTCGTTCTGAAGCAATTCCGGAAATATGAGTCCGGCCCGCTCTACACGCCGATCAGCCTGCAGGGAACCATCACGACCCCGGGGCATCTTGGCGGATCCGAGTGGCATGGCGGCTCCTTCGACCCGGCGTTAAATGTCCTCTACGTCAACACCAACGAGCTGCCGACGATCAACCGGCTGCGGCCCATTCACGACCGGCCGCCGCCGAACGGAGCCGCCCTGACGCCCGCCCAGCACGGCCGGCGAATCTACGAGAAAACCTGTGCCTCGTGTCACGGCGTCGAGCGGCAGGGCACGCCGCCGCTGGTTCCGAGTCTTGCGCGCCTGCAAAAGAGCGACGAGGAAGCCCGCGCCATTATCGCCCAGGGACGCAACAGCATGCCGGCCGCCAACCGGATTCGTCCGGGCGAAATGGACGCGCTGCTGGCGTACCTGAAAAGCGCTCCGGGCGAAGTCGCCGGCGTCGTCTCGGCCGGCACGCCCGATCGCTACACCATGGATGGCTATCCGCTCTTCACCGACCAGGACGGTTATCCGGGCATTTCCCCGCCATGGGGCACGTTGAATGCCGTGGATCTCGTGAAGGGCGAGATCCTCTGGAAGGTTCCGCTCGGCGAATTCCCGCAACTCGTCGCCAAAGGCATTCGCCACACGGGCACGCCGAATTTCGGCGGCGCCGTGGCCACAGCGGGCGGCCTGATTTTCATCGCCGCCACGGCCGACGAAAAATTTCGCGCAATTGAAAAACACTCCGGCCGGCTGCTCTGGGAATATCAACTGCCCGCGGGCGGCTACGCCACCCCGAGCGTCTACCTGCTGGATGGACGGCAGTATGTGGCGATCGCGGCCGGAGGCAGCGGCAAGAACGCGACGAAATCCGGCGACTCGATCATCGCCTTCGCGCTCCCGCCACCGGATGATGAACGCGTGCGGCAAGACCCGATCGCCGCCGCCGCGGGTGCGGAAGCAGATTGGATCGACCTCTTCGACGGGACCAGCTTGAACGGCTGGGTCCACCTCAACGGCGCACACACCATCACGGTGGAAGACGGAGCGATCATCGGCCGGACGGTCGAAGCCAGCGCCGCGATGAACTCGTTCCTGTGCACGACGCGCGAATTCGGCGACTTCGAACTGGAGTTGGAGACTTTGATCGATCCCGTCACGAATTCGGGCGTCCAGATCAGATCCGCAACCAAGCCCGTCACCACCGGCAATCAAAACGACCTGAGGGCGGGCAGAGTGCACGGCCCCCAGGTGGAAATCAGGAGATTTTACGCGGGCCAACCGACCACGGGCCTGCTTTATGGCGAGGCGATGGGCACCGGCTGGCTGTCGTCCAGCGCGAAAATCACCGAGGGCCACCGGCACTTCATCGACAGCGGCTGGAACAAGCTGCGCATCGTTGCCCGGGGACCGCGCATCCAGACGTGGGTCAACGCTCAACTCGTCGAAGATCTCGCCAACGAGGAGGTGTTTCGAAGCCACCCCCGAGGCTTCATCGGCCTGCAAGTCCACGGCCTGAACGGACGGGAACCTGGCTTTCGAGAACACGGCCTGAGCACCCGCACGCCTCTGGTCGTGAAGTGGAGGAACATTCGCCTCCGACCGCTGCGCTGAGAACTCCGATCAAGATCTGAATCGCACACGTTTGTCATTCTGAGCGCAGCGAAGAATCCAGTTGGACTTTCGACGATGACCGCGATGCGAGGATTGCTCTGGATTCTTCGCTCCGCTCAGAATGACAGAAAAATAATGTTCGGCGCTCTAAATCCAAATCCCGCATCCATGAGCGGAGCGCGTGGCAACTGCGGAAATCAAAATTACCGCACCGACGCGTCTTCCGGGAGGCCGAGCTTTTTGTAAAGTTCGCGCCGCCCGACTTTGTCGGCCGCGATGATCTTGTGGGCAAACTCGGCGACCGGAACGGCCACATCCCGCGGCACGACGATGACCCCGTCGCCATCGGCCACGATGACGTCGCCGGGATTGACCAGCGCGCCACCGACCACGACCGGCCGGTTCACCGACTCCACTTCATTGCGCCACGGGCGAATGCCGCGGCCCACCTTGCGCAGGTACAACGGCATTTCCTCCGTGGTGACTTCATCCGTGTCGCGCGCCGTCGCCCCGGTCACCACGCCCACCGCGCCGCGAAGCTTCCAGCCCATGATGTTGTTCGAACCGATCGACCCCACGTCCGCGTCTGGCGCTTCGTCGATCACGATCGCCGTGCCGGGACGGATCAGCGCGGCAAATGGCTCGGACGAGAGATCGCGATACCACCGGCTCTCGCGGGCCCGAAATTCCTCGTAGGTCAGGCCCGCGGGCGGCGCCGCCCGCTGCGTCGGTACATATCGGACGGTGACCGCGATCCCGACGAAACGATGCTTGTAGGCCTTCGTGTCTTTCCACAGCGGGCGAATCTCGGGGTCCATCAACCCGATGTTCTTCAGGCCCACAAAATCCATCCCGTCCGTCACGTCGGCCACGCGGAGGCCTTCAAACGCCTTGAGCACCCTGGCATCGTCCTCGGCGGAGAAAACCCGGGTGGCGATAAAGTTCTTCCCCGCGCGGTCATTCGTTGAGGGGCTTTTCGTCTCGGCGGCCCGAACGATCCGGGCCGACAGGGCGAGAAACATGGCGACGAGCGCCATGGAAGGGCGAAGCGACATGAACACGGATTTCATCGTGGCGGAGTGTGATGTTTGTGGCGACGGCGGCAAGCAGGAGACTCAAGAGCCCCAATCCGATGTGGCGAAAGCGCCCCATGATTGCGGCAAGGACATGAGCCGCGAGCCCGACAGGTCAAGGGCGGCCATGACTGCCACGAAGCGTTAACCGATCCCCGGCTCGGAATTGCTCCTCCGGCGCGGGCGGTGGCGATGTCCTTGCTCCGCACGGTTTCCGGCTGCTCTTCTTTCAACATGACAGGTGATGCACCGGAATCGCCGGAGCGAGCGTCCAAGGTTTCGAGCGAAACGCGCAAGCTCGACGCTCGGCCAAACCCGGAGCACACTCTAACTCGAACCACGGAACAGGTGAACCACTGATGCGCACCAAAATCGCCCTTCTTCGCGGCTGGCGGGTGCCCGCCGCTTTCACTTTCCTCACGCTCAACGGCCACGCAGCCGCCGGCGCTGACCTCGACGAGGCCATCCGCAGGGTTCGCATGGGCATCCTGGTGGTGGAGACGACGCCCGGCGCGGAAGTCCGCGTGGAGCAGCTCCGCCACGAGTTTTGGTTTGGCGCGGCGCTGGCCAGTCAGGCCTTCGGCAGCCGCATGCCCTTGGAGGATCGGGACCGGTACCTCGACGCTTTTCTCACGCACTTCAACGCGGCAGTGACCGAGAACGCGCTCAAATGGCATACAATGGAACCGCGCCGGGGCAGCGTCGATTATGCGATCGTCGATGCCATGCTCGCCTGGACCGACCAGCACGGAATTCCTCTGCGCGGCCACAATGTTTTCTGGGGCGTGCCCGTGGGCGGCATCGGCGTGCAGGGGCATCTGCACGGCGATCGGGCGAGTTTCGCTGCAGCAGAGTTTCAAGATCCGCCGGAGCAGCACCACAGCACCGTGGTCCGGAGCTACCCTAGAAACTGGGCGCCGCCGGGCAAGCGTCACGGCGACGAGGACGACCGCAAAGAGGAGAAGAAGAAAGACAAGAAGTCCGACGACAGGAGAGACTAAGGGTCGGATCCGGAGGGGCGATCCAACGGGTGCTGATTGACGCGGCTGCAGGGACGCGGCAGCCCGGCCCACGGCTGGGGTGGAAACTGCCGCTCTTCACAATCCACAAAGCCGGACTCTCGGCGGACGGGTCGCGGCCTGCTCAATCGCAAAATCCCCCCACCGAAACCGGAGCGGCCGCTACCCGATGCCCAGGAGTTTCCTGGCGTTCCCGTGGAGCACTTTTCGCTCGACGGCCTTGCTCGGAGCCAGCCGGCGGATCACCGCGATCTGCCTCGCCCCGATGCAGCCGGCGCCTTGCCCGATGGCATCCGAACAATCCGTTCCGAAGAGCAGCTTGTCCTGGTGCCGCTCGATAAATCCACGCCCCTGCTCTTCGTCCCGGACGAAGGCGTTGTTGCCCGATCCCGCCGAAAGATCCGCCCACATGTTGGGATAATCCGCCAGCAGCCGGTCGGTGATGCCGCCCGGCGTCACCTTCCCGGTCGGATAGTTCACCTTCTGATCGTGGTTCTTGTCGATGTTGCCCCACCACGCCTGCGCGTGGCCGATGAAGTTCACGGTCGGAAACTTCTCCAGGATCTTATGAAAACGCTCGAAGCCGGTGTTGAACGCCTCGTGTTGAAAATGCATGAGCATTGGAACGCCGTGGTCACGCGCCAGCTCCGCCAGAATCTCCACGTAACGCGAATCGCACGGCACGTTCGTCTTCTGCTCGCCGATGCCGATCGCCCCCAGCTTGAGATATTTTTCGACCTCCGCCCGCGCATCCGGCCGGTCGGTTCGCGCGTTGGCGAAGAAATAAACGCGCTTCGGGTGGGCGCGCACAAACTCCAGCACTTCCGCGTTGAGGGCGCTCACCGATTTCGGGTTGCCGCCGCCCGCCAGTATCACCGTCGTCGTCGCGCCCATCGCGGCTTGGTGCTGCAGCAGCTTGTCGTCCGGCCGCCCGCTGTAGCTCTTGTGCTGGTGAATATCGGTGATCGGCTCCGCCGCCGGGGCCGCGCGCACCAGCGATACGGCGCCGGCCAGGACGGCGGAGGTCCGGAGAAACTCCCGGCGGGACAAGACCGGGGACGCAGGCGGAAAGGAAGGCGTGCTCATGGGGCAACGCACCGGCCCAAACGACGCAATCGGTCCGGCGCGCGGCCATGGTACGTCCACTGCCGCTCGCGGCTCAAGTCAGGAAAGCCGGAAAAGCCGAGCCACGGACAAACCGTGCCGGTCGAATTCAAGTGGCACCGCGCGGAAAGGGGGCGCACGGGCTCACGTCCTGCCACTTGAATCCGCCACCCTCATTGCACGCGCACCGAAGCCTGAGCGGTGTCGAAGGCCACTGTCACGGGCCGGCCCCCGCGGCGAAATTCGACGGTGACGATGTCCCCCGCGACGCTCTCCTTCACGTCGCCGAGTTCGACCTTCGTGCCCGCCCGCGAGATCCCCAACACCGCGATGATCCGGGCGTCCGCGCTCTTGCTCCCGGTTTCTGCCCACAAGTGCCACTCCGGTTCCGGCTTTCCCGATTCCGGGGGCAGCGGATACTTGTCGGTCTGCGCGATCGTCAGCCCTCCCGGTGCGAGCACAAAACCGTTGAGCGCCGCGCGCTCGAATTCCAGGGCGATCCGGCCCGTGCCGCGGTCGATGACAAAGGGCGCACGGCCGTGCAGCCAGAACTTCAGCGCCACAGGTCGCGGCGCTTTGACTTCATCCAGGATCACCACGATGTCGGGTTTGAGAAAAACGAGGTGCCGCCGGTAGCGGGACACCCGGCCGCCGTAGGCCCCCGTGGCGTCGCCGGCGACATAGTCATAGCGGTCACCCGGCACAAAGGCGGCAAACTTGCCCCTGGCCTTCCAGGTCTTCGGTTGCCCCTCGCCGTCAATTTCGAGCGCGTTGTGGGCCTTCGTCGTCCAATACCATTCCTTGCAGAACGGACTGCCGTACCACGGCCGCACGCCCGTGTTGACCAGCAGCGGCGAGCCGAACGCACCCACGACCACGGCATTCTGGTCGGCGTGACTGTGACTGCCGTTTCCCAGGGGAGCGGCCCGCAGCATCACCTGCACGTCGTTCCGGCCGTCGACGAGATTGGTATGAAGGGCGGCCCAGCCCGCGCCGCGAAACAAACGGGCCGTGGGCCACTCCGCCGGCGCCTTCGCCGGGACCGCCGGCCGCGCCGGCCGGGCGGCGCGCAGAAATCCGATCGGGCCTTCGCTGCCGTCGCGCTGGCCCCACGCCTCGCCGTACCATTGCCATTCCGGCCGCTGCCGCATGCGCGCAAAATAGGCCACCACCGCACCCGCGGCGGGGTTCGGCCGCGCCTCCGCGAAGTCGCCAAAACCTGTGACCGCACCGCCCGGCGGCGCCACATACATCGGAAACATCCCCACGTTGCGATAAAAGGGCTTCTCCGTTCCATCGATTTGCAGTCCGGCCAGCAACGCGTCGTGCCACCAGGTCGAACGGTTCACATACGAGCTCCAATAGGCGTAACCCTGGGCCCAGCCGCCGTCCTCATCACCAAATGCCGGATACCAGCCCCAGAAGATCGTCAACGCGTACTCCAGCCACTTTTTCGCTTCCGGCACTTCGTCGTGGAACGCGATGGCCGCCTCCCCGAGAAAATGCCACATGCGTCCCGCGTGGCTGTGGAACGCCTTCTGTTCGTGCACCCAGCCGCCCAGCGTCCGAAAGGCTTCCTCGCCGCGCGCCCGGACCATCTGCCGGATTGCCGCCCGGTCCGCCTCCCCGAGATCGGCGTACACCCAGTCGTAGGCGCGCGACGTGAGATAAAGAATCGGCATGCCGGCTTCGTCGTTCACCTTCATGCTGGTGCTGCCCAGCGCTTGCCACGTCGCGAGGTGCAGCAGCCACCGCTTCGCCCCTTCGCCGTAACGCCGGTCGCCCGAGATCAGGTGACAGAAGGCGAGCGTCTCCGCGGCCGACGCCGCCCGGATCGCCTCGGCATAGTTGCGCCGCCATTCCGGGGCGTTCCACTTGCCATCGGTCCACGGCGGCGGCTCGGGAATCAGCGCCAGCCGCAAATACTGCTCGGCCTGCCCGACGAGTTTTTCCCAACGCTCCTTCCCCCGGCCCTGCGCGGCCGCGCGGAAAAGGGAGACCTCCTCGGGCCGCAACATCAGCCGCGGATGGGCGGCCGGGAGGCGCTCGCGGACCATCCGCTCGGTCGGCCGCGGAAACGGCTGCGCGTCGGCCGCGACCGTGAACTTGCGCACCTTGCTCCAGCCGGACCTGCCGCCCGCGGCGTCGACGCACGCGTAGTGCCACCACCAGACGCCCGGCGCCAGCGTCTCTGTGTGCGTGTAGAGCGAATACGGCGTGCGCGCAATGTCGACCACGCCCCGGGTGAAACCGGCATCCCGCGCCAGCTGCACGGCATAACCGGCGGCCCCTTTCTCGGGCAGCCAGGCGAGCGCCGGCGGATTGGTTTTCGCGGACACCCCCTCGCGGGGCAGATAGCCGATGTCATCCTCCACCGGCTCGCGGTTGGTCACCGGCGGAACCGCCGCACTCATTTGCCACGCGACCGCAAGAACGAGGCCCGTCAGGCCGAACTGGAGAAAAGGAATTTTTGCCATGGGAGTGTTGGCGTCCCGCCACATCGGGCCGCGGGGAAACGATCCCTATTCCCGCGAAAATTGCAGCACTGTTCCGCGTTTGCCCCTGGCGCGAGATTAGCCGGTTCGCCCTGCCTTGTCTGCATGGCGTTGGTCAGCGCACCGCTTCGTCTTCGCAAGGTGGACGTGTTGACCGCACAAGAGGATCGCTCCGCCCAGCTCGTTGACCGGGCATTGCTCGACCGAGCAAACGCGTTGGAGCGGGTGCTTTTCAGTCCGGACGACGACTTGCTGCGCGAAACTCCCCCGCCAATCTGCTGGACGACCTCGAATCGTTTCCTTCACCTTAGGTTTTCGCGTCGCGCGAAAACCTCACCATGAGCCTTCCCATCAAGCCCTCCAACCAATGCGCCTTTGACCAGATTTCGCTCGGCGAAATCATGCTCCGCCTCGACCCCGGCGAGGGCCGCATCCGCACCGCCCGCGACTTCAAAGTCTGGGAGGGCGGCGGCGAATACAACACGTCCCGCGGCCTCCGCAAATGCTTCGGCTACAAGACCGCTGTCTGCACCGCGTTTGTCGACAACGAGGTCGGCCACCTCATCGAGGACTTCATCATGCAGGGCGGCGTCGCCACCGACTTCATCCAGTGGCGCGAGGACGACGGCATCGGCCGCACCGTGCGCAACGGTCTCAACTTCACCGAGCGCGGCTTCGGCGTCCGCGGCGCCGTCGGCAACCCCGACCGCGGCAACACCGCCGCCTCGCAACTCAAGCCCGGCGACTTCGACTGGCAGCACGTCTTCGGCAATCTCGGCGTGCGCTGGTTTCACACCGGCGGCATCTTCGCCGCGCTCTCCGCCTCGACCGCCGAACTCACCGTCGAGGCCGTCAAGGCCGCCAAGCAGCACGGCACGATCGTCTCCTACGACCTCAACTACCGACCCTCGCTCTGGAAGACGATCGGGGGCCTGAAGAAGGCGCAGGAGGTCAATCGCGAGATCGCCAGGTACGTCGACGTGATGATCGGCAACGAGGAGGATTTCACCGCCTCGCTCGGGTTCGAGGTCAAGGGCGTTGACCACAACATCAGCGCCATCGAGACCGAAGCGTTCAAGGCGATGATCGAGACCGCGGTGCAGGAGTTCAAAAATTTCAAGGTCGCCGCCACGACGCTGCGCCGGGTCATCACCGCGACGAAGAACGACTGGAGCGCGATTCTCTGGCACGACGGAAAATTCCACGAAAGCCGCAAGTATCCGGAGCTCGAGATCCTCGACCGCGTCGGCGGCGGCGACAGCTTCGCCTCCGGGCTGCAATTCGGCTTCATGCAGTTCAACGACGCGCAAACAGCGGTCGAGTACGGCGCCGCCCACGGCGCGCTCGCCTCGACGACCCCCGGCGACACCTCGATGGCCACGCGCAAGGAAGTCGAAAAGACAATGGGCGGCGGCGGCGCCCGCGTGGTGCGGTGATTCGACGTGGAAACCTCATCGCCATCGAATTCGGAAGCCGGAAACATCGTCGCCGCGTGCAATTTTCGGGACGAGCAGACGACGGTCTGGATGCGGCATCGGGACGTGACCATGCCGCGGTGCTGCGCCTGCTGCCTCACCGAGGAGAATCTGCTCGATGAGCCGCTCGCGCTGGCCGGCCGCGCGGATCGTGTTCCGTTCCCCATTTGCCCGATCTGCCGCCACCATAGCAAAATCGACTCGGCCGCCATCGGGGTTTCCCTGCTCATCGGCGTGGTCGGTCCACCTTTAATCTACTGGTTGCTGGTCGGCACCGGTTTTTTCGGGCGGCTGCGCGGACTGGGTCTCCTGCTGGTGCTTTATCTTGTCGCCGCCCTGTTGCTGACCGGCGCAGTTT
>JACQWL010000539.1 GCA_016209255.1 Verrucomicrobiota bacterium | reverse complement strand
TTTCCACCTCGTATGACGGGCGTCGGCAAGCGACGCCCCTACATCGCGACTGAATCGTTACGGCTAAGGTCTCACCCGCGCGCGCCCACTGATCCGCGGATCTTCACCCCCTGCTTTTCCTCCCTCCCCATGAACCCAATCCTGACCCGTCCGGTCCGCTCCAAACTCGCCGAGTCGTTGTGTGGCGTCGCGGCGGCGAAACGTTTGCGCGTTCCCCTGCCTGCGTCGCTTCTGCGACCGCTGAAATGGCGGACCGCGCTCATGCTCTCCGTCCTGACGGCGCTCCCCGGTGTGGTCACGTTGGCCGGGGCGGCGGAGGCTCGCCCGAAGCCGCTTTTTCCCGATGCCGCACCGGTATGCTCCGTCGGAGATCTGATGAAGGTCTCGCTGCCCAACACGACGATCGATTCCGCCGTGCTCGATCCCTCCGACGGGTCGTGCCGCGTGACGGCCACCGTCACGCACCCGCCGGCCGGCGATCGGGTCACGGTGTTCATCGCCCTCCCGCTGAAGGGCTGGAATGGACGATTCCGCGGAACGGGTGGCGGAGGATTTGTCGGAGGCAGCCCCAGAAACCTGCGCGGACCGTTGGATCTGGGTTACGCCGTGGGCGCGACCGATACGGGACACGAGGGCGGCGGCGGCAGTTTTGCACTCGATGCGAACGGCCGGCTGAACTGGCAACTGATCCGCGACAATGCCTATCTCGGCATTCACGACATGACGGTGGTGGGCAAGGCGCTGGTCAAGGCGTTCTACGGCCGGGACCCGGGTTATTCCTATTTTGTGGGCAATTCGACCGGTGGGCGTCAGGGCTTGATGGAGGCGCAACGCTACCCGAATGACTACAACGGGATTGTCTCGGGCTGCCCCGCGATCAACTGGCATCGATTTCTCCTCTGCGATCTTTGGCCTCAGGTGGTGATGCTCGCAGCCGGAAATCTCGTGCCGAAGGAAAAACTCGATGCCGCCACCGCCGCGGCGGTGGCGGCGTGCGACGGGCTGGACGGAGTCACGGACGGCGTCATCGACGATCCCACGCGATGCTCGTACGACCCCCGGGCGCTGGTGGGCGCAAAGGTCGGCGAGAGCACATTTACCGAATCCGACGCGGACGTGGTCCGTAAAATATGGCAAGGTCCGCGGGCACACGACGGGAGCTTCATCTGGCACGGGATGGTGCCGGGCACCGATCTTTTTGAGACGGCCGGCACCACCGGTTCGCCGCTGGCGGGAAAGCCCTTCGGCATCGCCCTGGACTACCTGCGCCATTATCTCGTTCAGGATCCGAAATGGGACTGGACGACTCTCACGCCCGCGAGATTCGAACTGCTCTGGCGGCAGTCCGTCGAGCAATACGGCGCGGTCATTGGCACGGACGATCCCGACCTCGCGGGTTTTCGCGATCGGGGCGGCAGGGTCATTATTTATCACGGGCTGGCCGATCAGCAGATTCCTGCCGGCGGCACGATCGACTACTACAAAAGGGTTCAGCAACGGATGGGCGGCGCGGAAAAGACGGCGCAGTTTGCGCGGTTGTTCCTGGTGCCGGGGGTCAATCACGGATTCCGCGGCGCGGGTCCGTCGCCCACCGGCATGGTGGATGCGATCCTCCGCTGGGTCGAGGAAGGCCAGCCCCCGGAGCGACTCGTCGCGGCGAGCGTGGACAAGGAAGGAAAGGTCGCCCGGACGCGTCCCTTGTTTCCTTATCCGCAGATCGCGAAGTACAAAGGCAGTGGCAGCACCGACGATGCCGCGAGTTTTGTGCCCAGCCTGTCCGCACCATGAGGATGGGGCAAAATGGGCCAGGTTGCGGAAAGATTGACTTCCTCCTCGTCGAAGTCGCCTCGGCAGCCTGGAATGGCTGCTTATCGACTTCCGCAGCCCGACCCCGTTGATCGCTACTTTTTCTTCTTCGGCTTCGAGTCGCCGGCCGGTGTCGAGATGCCCTTGGGCAGGTTCGGGACGCAGGATAAACGATTTCAGGGGCGGCAGATACTCGAAGGTCCACGACCCTTGCTTCTGTTCACCGCGCTAAATCGTCAACGAGGCGAGACTACGAACCCCGGAAAATCGCATTTGCCGCCGCGCCGCGGCCGTAACAGGTTGAATCCCGTGCTCAAGCTCACCGTTCACCCGCTGACCCCGGCGCGCTGGGATGATTTCGCCAAACTGTTCGGGCCGAACGGCGCCTGCGCCGGCTGCTGGTGCATGTTCTGGCGGCGATCGAAAAAGGAATGGACCAGCGGTCAGGGCGATGGCAATCGCCGGGCGATGCACGCCCTCGTCCGCTCCGGCGCCAAGCCGGGGCTGCTCGCTTACGCCGAAGGCAAGGCGGTCGGCTGGGTGTCCGTGGCTCCGCGGACAGCGTTTCCCGGCCTCGCCACCGCGCGCACGCTCAAACCGCCGGATGACGAACCCGTGTGGTCCGTCTCGTGCCTCTTTGTGCGCCGCGACTGGCGCGGCCGGGGCGTAAGCGTGAGCCTGCTCGAGGCAGCCGCCACGTTTGTGCAAAAGCAGGGCGGGCGCATCGTCGAGGGCTATCCGCGCGACACGGGCCCGGGCAGGCAGGCCGCCGTGTTCATCTGGAACGGCACAGTGGACGTCTTCCGCCGCGCCGGTTTCAAGGAAATCGCCCGCCCGACCCCAACGCGCGCCATCATGCGCCGGGTCGTTTCTGAACCGGCCCGGCATTAACCCGGTTTTATCATAATGAGCATTGACCCGATCGCCCCAGACTCACCCCGCAAACTCCAGGGCAAGCGCGCCCTCGTCACTGCTGGCGCCCAAGGCATCGGCCTCGCCATCAGCCGCCACCTGCTCGCCGCGGGCTGCGATGTGTTTGTCCACTACCGCAGCAGTGCCGACGCCGCGCAGGCGCTCGCGCGCGACGCGGCGGCGCTCGGACGCCGCTGTGCGATAGCGAGTGCGGATCTCACCGAGCGCGAGGAGTGCGAACGACTCGTCGCGGAGGCGGTGGCGTTTCTGGGCGGGCTCGACGTGCTCATCAACAACGCCGGCTCGCTCATCGCCCGCCGCTCCCTGGCGGAAGCGACGGACGATTTCTGGGCCGAAACGATGGCGCTAAATCTCGGCAGCGTGCGGCGGGTGACGCGCGCCGCGGTGCCGCATCTGGCGAGCGCCGCGAAAACCGGCGGTGGCGCGAGCATCGTAAACCTTTCCTCGCTCGCCGGCCGCAAGGGGGGACACGCGGGCTCACTGGCGTATGCGACGGCAAAAGGGGCGGTGCTCACGTTTACCCGCGCGCTCGCCATTGAACTCGGACCGCAGGGCATCCGGGTCAACGCGCTCGCGCCAGGCCTCATCCTCGGCACGAGTTTTCACACCACCCACACGACCGCCGAGGCGGCGCGGGCCACCGTAGCGGGCATCCCGATCGGCCGCGGAGGGAATGCGGACGACGTCGCGCGGGCCGCCGTGTTTCTCGCCAGCGAGTTCGACGGCTTCATCACCGGCGCGACCCTCGACATCAACGGTGGGGTTTACGGGTGCTGAAGAGGCGAGCGTCGAGGCGCCATTGGGGTCAGGTTTCACCATGCACATCGAGCGGTCCGCTATCGACTCACGCTGGTCGACACGGATCCAGAAAGGGTGCCGGGTGAAACTTGACTCCTTCCGGCACCTTTCGGAGATGTAAGCGCAACTGCTCATCGCCGCCGCTAAGCCGAGGCTTCAATGGGGCCGCGCCCCGGGGGGCGCGGAGATAAACCTCGCGAGCACACTCGAGGAACTCGACAAGGTGCTTCAATGGGGCCGCGCCCCGGGGGGCGCGGAGATTCACAAAGTCCATGCGGGTGGCGGGGGATTACGG
>JACQWL010000542.1 GCA_016209255.1 Verrucomicrobiota bacterium | reverse complement strand
GATTCTTCGCTACGCTCAGAATGACAGCTGCTGAGTCTTTATCCGTGTTCATCCGTGTTATCCGCGGTAAAAAAAGTTTGTCCTCATTCCCTTGAAATCACGCCGGCCTTTTCCAGCGGGTGCAGCCCGTGCTGGGTCAGCGCCGGCGCGCCCGCGACGGGAAACATTTTTCCCGGGTTCGCGATCTCCAGCGGGTCGAAGGCCGCGCGCACCCGCTTCATGCAATCGATCTCGTCGGCGGAAAACATGGCGGAGAGGTAGTCGCGCTTCTCGACGCCCACCCCGTGTTCCCCGGTGATCGAGCCGCCCATCTCGACGCACATCCGCAGGATTCTTCCCGCCAGCGCCTCCGCGCGCTCGAACGCGCCCGGCTCCCGGCCGTCGTACAGGATGAGCGGATGCAGGTTGCCGTCGCCGGCGTGAAACACGTTGGCGCAGCGAATGCCGGTTTCCCGCGACCACTCGTTGATCTTTCGCAGCGCCTCACCCAGCCGCCGGCGCGGCACGACCCCGTCCTGCACGATGAAGTCCGGCGACAAGCGGCCCACCGCGCTGAACGCACTCTTGCGCCCCTTCCAAATCGCCAGCCGCTCGGCCGCATCCCGCGCCGGCCGGGCCTCGACCGGTTGACTGGTGGCAATGATCTCGTCGAGCCGCACGCGATCGGCCGCGACAACTTCCCGCGGGCCCTCGAGCTCGACGATCAGCACCGCCTCGCAACCCGGCGGATAGTCCGCATGCACCGCGGCGACCGCGGCCTCGAGCGCGAGCGCGTCCATGATTTCGATCGCGCCCGGCAACAGCCCGCTCGCCACCACCGCCGACACCGCGTCGCCCGCCTGCTCCAGGGTGCGATAGCCGGCCAGCACGGTGTGAAAACACTCCGCCCGCGGCAGCAACTGCAGCGTCACTTCCAGCGCGATGCCGAAGAGCCCCTCGTTGCCCACGAACAATCCCGTCCAGTCGGGCCCGATCTGCTCGCGGCTCGGCCCGCCGAACTCGACCACCGCGCCGGTGGCGAGCACGGCCTTGAGCCCGAGCACGTGGTTCGAGGTCATGCCGTACTTCAAGCAGTGCGCGCCGCCCGAATTGAACGCCACGTTTCCCCCGATCGTGCAGATCGACTGGCTCGAGGGATCGGGCGCGTAGTGCAAACCGTGGCGCGCGGCGGCGACGGTCACAGCCGTGTTCACGACCCCCGCCTCCACCACCGCGATCCGCTGCGCCGGGTCCAGCCGCACGATCCGGTTCAGACGATTCAGCGTGATCACGATGCCCTCTGCGATGGGCAGCGACCCGCCCGACAAACTCGTCCCGCTCCCGCGCGCCACGAACGGCAGCCGCGCCTCGTGGCAATACCGCACGATCGCGATCACCTCGTCCTGCGTCTCCGGCACCGCCACGCCGAGGGGTCGCGTGCGATACGCCGTCAGCCCGTCGCTCTCGTAAGCCGCGAGCTGTGCCGGCGCGCACAGCAGCCGTCCCGGCGGCAGCAACGCCGCGAGCCGGGCGAGGACGGCGGGCGTGGAGGCGTTTTCCATGATTCAACCCCGATGATTGCCGTGTCACCCCGGTGCTGACGAGCGCGGAATTTTCGGTCGCAGATCGGTTGAAAACTGTAGCGGCGGACTATGACCGCCGGTCCTGGGAAGTTCGACCCATTCCCAGGCCAAGGATTTGAGCCGAAGGGGTCCTCAGTGTCTCTGTGTTCGTCTATGCGGTTGAGTGGCCTGGTAATCTTCCTACCCAAAAAATCTTCCTACCCCCAATCCGCCAAACCATGGGGTAGGAAAATTAGATCGTAGGAAAATTTCCCAGACCCAATCCTTGGGTGCAGGGAGAGTCTTGCTGCGCCGGGTATCGACAAGGCTCGCCGGTGGAACCCAAAGTGCATGGGCCTTCCCGACGCATGCTCCACGCCCTCATTTTTGATTTCGACGGCCTGATCCTCGACACCGAGACGCCGTTGATCGACTCGTTTGCCGATGTCCACGCGAGTCATGGCGTCGCGTTCGATCGGTCCGCGCTGATCTACAGCGTCGGCCGGGCCGACTATGCGCACGACCCCTGGCATGGCTTCAGCCCGCACACCGACCGGGTGGCGCTGGAAATCGAACGGCGCGCCCGCAAGGACGCGTTGCTGATGCAACAGCCCATCCTGCCGGGAGTGGTCCCCCTGCTGGATGGGGCCCGTGAATGCGGGATGCGCGTGGGGCTGGCCTCGAACTCCGAGCACACGTGGGTCGAGCCGCACCTCGTTCGGCTCGGTCTGCGGGACCGTTTCGAGTTTCTCGCCTGCCGGGGAGACGCACCCTCACCCAAGCCCGAGCCCGATCTCTACAAACTCGTGCTCGCCCGCTTTGGCCTGCGCGGGCACGAGGCGATCGCGTTCGAGGATTCGCATGCCGGAACGCTCGCGGCGAAACGCGCGAACCTCTGGGTCGTCGCCGTGCCCAACCCCTCGACCGCCCACCACGATCTCAGCCCGGCCGATCTGCAGCTGGGCTCGCTGGCAGAGGTAACGCTCGACCAGCTCGTGGAGAGGTTTGGTCCGCGCCATGGTTGAGTCGCGTGATCCTTCAACGTGCGTGGCCGGCCCGCAATTTCGAGCGGCTCGCGCCCAACAAACCACAGATTTTTTGCCGCGGATGCACCGAAGGCGCACAAGTTTCGCGGCTTGCCCGCCGTTGGCGGGATCAACGCGGATAAACGCCCTGACCGAAACCTGGCTCGAACCCGCTCGCAATGACCCGGAAAGGTCTCAAACGCGGAGGCCGCGGAGATCGCGGAGCGCCGTTTGTCCCGCCAAAGGCGGGCAAGCCAAAGGGGTTCGCGCATCGCGAACCTGTCCGGTCTGCGATGAGCAGACCCCTGATCCCACTCCGGAGCCGATCAGGGGCACAAGTCAGCTTTTGAGTGGTCGCGCCGGCGAGTATACTGAGGCATGACGAACACGGCTTTGCTTAGAGGCGATAAATCTCCAGACCCGCTTTGGCGAGATTCGGGTGGAGCGAGTGCGCGGCAAATGCCGGCGCTGCCACCGGTGGCGCTTTCCCGCGGATGCGGCCTTGGGCCTGCCAGCCGAAGGCACGCAGTCGCCAGCGGTGCAGGAAATCGCCGCGTTGACCGTCAGCAAGATGCCGGCCGCTGAGGCCGAGCAGGTGGTAGAGCGGCTGGTTGGGACAAAAATCTCCGCCGCCACCCTGGGCCGCCAAGCCCGCCAGCAAGGCCAGCGCGCAGAGGAAAAACGCCAAACGCTGGATCGACAAATGCAGGGGCCGGAAGGCCGCGCGCAACAAGATCGCGATCTGCAAATGCAGCTGCCGCTGGAGCCGTTCACCCTGGTCATCGAGCTGGACGCTTGGAACATCCGCGAACGCGACGCGTGGGGCCAGAGTGCCGCGCAACGTGCGCGCGGCGAGGAGCCGCCCCGCTGGCATTGGGTTTACGGAGGCACCTGCTTTCGGCTGAAGCATCGCGGCGAGACCGCCGGCGGGCGGGCCACGATCTTGAGTCGGGGATACGTCATGACCCGCGGGGGCATCGAGGCCTTGCGCGAACAAATCTGGGCGGAGGCCAGCCGCCGCGGCTTGGGTCGGGCCAATGAAGTGCTCATCGTCGCCGACGGCGCGGTGTGGATTCCGTGGCACGGTTCGCGGTTGCGCCGCACTCACGAACGCCGCCAAGGTTTCCTCTCGTGCAGACATGGCTATGACCGTGATGCTGGCACACGGCCGGCCCAGGGCAATCGGCTTTTCGCGCCGGTCTGCGTCGGGCCCGTAATCGTGCTCGTGTTTAGCGATTCCGGACGCGAGTAAGATTGCGATCCAGCGCACGAATATCCGATGCAACTCACCAAACACTGGGCCGCGCTCCTCGACGACTACGTCATCGACCTCGCGTGGTCGCCGGACGGCACCCAACTCGCCGCCGCCTCCGCCGCCGGGCCCGTGTCGCTGTCCGCCGCGATCGACGGCGCCAAACGCCACGAACTCCCCGGCCACGAAAACGGCACGAACTGCCTGGCGTGGCAGGCGGCGGGTCAGAAGACAGAAGACAGAGAACGGAAACCGGAGGAAGGAGGACAGAAGACTGAGGAAAGCAACGCCAGCCCGTCCTCTGTTCTCCGTCCTCTGTCATCCGATCTCTGTCCTCCGTCCTCTGTCCTCAGTTCTCCGTCTTCTGTCCAGATCGCCACTGGCGGCCAGGACGGCGCGGTGAAATTCTGGGACGCCACCGCCGGCCAGCACACCGCGACGGCCTCGCTCGGCTCCGCGTGGGTCGACCACCTCGCGTGGACTTCCGATGGTGGGCCGGCCGCTCCGCGGACGGCGGGAGCGGAAATCGCCTCCGCAACCGAGGCCGCGCGACGGAGCGCACGGCCCACCCTCTTCGCCGCCGCGGGTCGCACCCTCGTGGCCCTTCGCCCCGACGGAACCGTGGCGCACACCTTCCGGCCCGCGCCCAAGACCATCACGGCGCTTGCGATGCAACCCGCCCGCCCTGGACCGGCCGGATTCGCCGGAGGCGCCGCGGCCATTGCCTACTTTGGCGGCGTCGTGCTCTGGGACACCGACGATTTCATCGCGCAAAAGCAATTCCCCTACGGCAACGGCATCCACGCGCTCGTGTGGTCGCCCGACGGCAAGTGGCTTGTCTCCGGCAACCAGGATCCTTCGGTGCATCTCTGGATTCCGGAAAAGGACATCGAACTCCACATGAGCGGCTACGAGGGCAAGGTGAAATTCCTCTCGTTCGACCACACGTCGCGCTGGCTCGCCACGAGCGGCGGCCGCGATGCCTGTGTCTGGGATTGCCTGGGCGATGGACCCGAGGGCCGCGAGCCTGCGATGCTCCCGCACGAGGCGCCGGTGTGCGCGGTGAAATTTCAGAACGCGCACGGCCTGCTGGCGACGGGCTCGCAGGACGGCGTGGTCCAGCTCTGGAGCCCGGAGCGCCAGCAGCCGCTGCGCGCCACGGTGCGGATGCCGGCCGCCGCCACCAAGCTCGCCTGGTCGCCCGACGACACCCTGCTCGCCATCGGCTCCGAAAAAGGCGCCGTTTACGTGCTCAAGTGCGAAGCGTGAGGGGTATGAGACGATTGATGTAGGGGCGTCGCTTGCCGACGCCCGCAGGCGCCGACAAGCGTCGCCCCTACAATGTCGATTCTGCGCCGCGCGGTTTGTCTCAACCGGAACGCAACTCGGAACGAATCGTTACCGCCGCATCCACGCGGCGGCTACTTGCGCAAGGCGGCGCGCAGGATCGGTTCCATGACGTCGGCCTGGCGCATGAAGCCCAGATCGCTGGCATGGGAGGCGTCGGTGGCGCCCTCGGTGTCATCGCCGTAAAGGTGGTCGCCGGGAACGTAGTGCAGGTTTTTCACGCCCTCTTTTTTCAGCGCCGCAAAGGCGGCACGCAGGGCCGCGTGGTTGTCGTCGTGGAATCTGTCCTTCGCGGGCGTGATCCAGGAGTTGGTGAAGCGGCGATCCTCCACCAACACAATGGGCGTGTCCGGCCGGGCGGCGCGGAGCTGTTTCACCAGCGGGACGCATTTCGCGGTGACATCGGCGGGCTGCATGTTGGTCAGGCAGTCGATGACATAGGCGGCGGCATCGATCTGGGTGAGAAAGGCGCCCACCGCGGCGTCCATGCGGCCGTTGCCGGAAAAACCGAGGTTCACCACCGGGCGGTCAAAACGGCGGCCGAGGATGGCCGTATGAACCATGCCGGGGCGGGAGGCGCACGCGCCATGCGTGATCGAGGTGCCGTAGAAGACGATCGGTTTCTCGCGCGGAGGGAGGCCCTCGAATTTCGCGCCCTTGGGCACGCCGATTTCCAGTGAGTCCACGCCGTTGTAGAGCGGCAGGTAGGCGGCGTACTCGCGCAGGCCGGGGGCCAGATCCTTGATGATTTCCGCCCGCACCTCCTGCGTGGCGGGCCTCGTCACCTGCACCCAGCGCCACTTGCCGGCCGCATCGCGCGCGTAAAGATCCACGCCGCTGACGCCGGTCGCGGGCATGTGCGGCAAGCCGAGGCGATCCCGCAGGAGTTTGTAATGCACGTGGATCGCGGTGGCGTCCGTCTTGAAGCGCACGACCATCCCGGCGGAATCGCGGCTGAGGCTCCAGACCGCCGGCGTCACGGTCTTCTCGGCGGCGGCGGGCAGCCGGTCAAACCAGCGCAGCCGTTCCATGCCCGTCCATTCGCGGCCCTCCGCCCCCCAGGCGGTGACATCGTGCCATTCGAGGTTGGCGGCGGCGGCCTGGTTGGCACCCATCGCCGGATCCAGTTTTGAGATGTCGGGAGATTTGGGCGCGGTTTGAGCGGCGAACGCGAGGCTGGCGCCGAGCAGGGCGGGAAGGAGCAGGCGGAGTTTCATGGGGGAGGTGGCGGTGATGATGGTACCCGTGATTTCATTCCAGAGCGGAGACCGAATCTTCGGCAAAGGGGATTCGGGATAGGTGGAGGGCGTAACTCCCATGCGAACACGCAGCGCGGGCAAGCGGATTCTCGCGCCGATTTCCAGCGGAGCGCACCGGCCAAGGCTTACCGGTTTGCGTATGCAGCATGCAGAACCGGTAGGCAGCGAGCCCTGGTCGCGCCAAAAGAGCGCCAGCAAGCTGGCGGCCTACCATTTCAAAACCAAACCGGCCTGCCGACAAGCGGCAGCCCTACAAAACGCAGAAAATCAAGATCCGCGCACGTTCCCAACCTGATCTCCTGGGCACTCGACTTGCCGGCCGCGGTGGATCACTTTCCCCCAGCTGGCCGGTGAACCGCCAGCGTGGAAGCGTCGCAAACAAGTCACACCCCAAAGCCCCCAAGATGTACCAGAAATCCGGATTCAGACCCGCCACGACCCCCGGCCCCCTTTCGCGCCGATCGTTCCTGCAACACGGAGCCACCGCCGTCGCCCTGGCGGCCGGGGCGCGCCACCTGCTTTCCGCCCAGCCCGCCGGCGGGGACTTCGACCTGCTCGTCACCGGCGGAACCGTCATCGATTCGTACAGCGACACGAACAAGACGGCCGACGTCGGTATCAAGGCGGGAAGAATCGTGGCGGTGGCCGACCGGCTCGACCGCAGCCGGGCGACCCGCGTGTTGGACGCCAGGGGCCTCTACGTCTCGCCGGGCTGGATCGATTTGCACGCGCACATCTTTCGCGGCGTCAATCCCCTTGGTGTCGATGCCGACCGCGACGCGGGGGTGAATGTCGGCGTGACCACGGTGGCCGATCCCGGCGGGTTTTGTTCGGACGATTTTCCGCAGTTCCGCCGCGAGGTGGTCGAAAAATCGGTGACGCGCGTGTTGGGCTTCGTGAACGTCGCCGCCCACCGCAGCAAACCCGACGCGCCGATGCAGGGCGACTGGTCGCTCTTCGATCAGGAACTCACCATCAAGACCGTCCTCGAGAACCGGGACGTAATCAAGGGGGTCAAGGTCCTGTCGTCCGTCCGGCACGCCGGTAACCTGACGATCACACCGACCCAGCTCGCGGTGCAGGCGGCAAGGGAAACCGGCACGCACGTCGTGGCGCACATCGGCATGGCTCCGCCCCTGATTCAGGACGTATTGAATCTCCTGGGACCGGGCGACATCGTCACCCACTGCTTCAAGGGTTTCCCGATGGGCATCTTTCACCGCGACGGCCGGCCGGTGGCGGAAGCCTGGAAAGCGCTGGAGCGCGGCGTCCGTTTCGATCTCGGGCACGGCCAGGGCAGCTTCGCGTGGGCCGCCGGCCGCAGCGCCCTCCGGCACCACTTTCCGCTGCATTCGCTCTCCACCGACATTCACACCGGCAGCGTGAGGGGACCGGTCTGGACCTACGGCCGCACCATGGCGAAGTTCCTGCATCTGGGCTACCCGCTGCCCGAGGTGGTCAAGTTCGCCACCCTCGGCCCCGCCCGGCTGATCGACGAGGAGAAGGAGCTCGGCTCGCTCTCGCCCGGCACGGTGGCCGATCTCACCCTCTTCCGCGTCGCGGAGAAGAAGGTCGTGCTGACGGACAGCCTGAACAACCGGGAAACCGGCGATCGCGACGTCGAACCGGTGCACTGCATCCGCGCCGGCAAGGTCATCAGCGAGATGAAGATTCCGCCGGCCGCGTAGCGGCGCGCGCCGGCACTGGAGGTTTTTTGATCGAAACTTTTTCAAGTCGCGTTCAACGGCGGGTCGAAGGTTTGGCATGTAGGGGCGCTGCTTGTCGGCGCCCGCGGGCGTCGGCAAGCGACGCCCCTACGAGAACCGTCTCATCTTGAAATCCACGAAATCGCCTGCAGGCAGGCTCCTACCACCAAGCACCATGCAACCATTCACCCTCTGCCTCATGGCACTCTTCCTTCTCAGCCTCCCGGCCGCGCTCGCCGCGTCGAAGGACCTGGGCCAGGGCTTCTCCGACCATGGCGTCGCCACGCCCCTCAGCAATCATCGCGGCATGGTCGCCACCGCCGATGGCGCGGGCCGCGACGTCATGCTGGTCTGGCTCTACGACCATCGCGGGGGCTATGCCCTGCTGATGATCGATGCGGCGACCGGTCGGAGCCAGCAGTTCGCCACGCCGTATCCGTGGGCGGGCGACGGGCCGTTCGCCTCGCTCCTTTCCAGCGGCAACAAATATTACACCCACTTCGGCAGCCACTTCAGCGAATTCGATCCGGTGAAGCGCGCGTTCACGTTTTTCCAAAAGGCCGCGCCGCAGATGGCAATGAGCATGACCGAAGCTGACGACGGCACGATCTGGTCCGCCACGTACCCCAACAGCGGCCTGGTGTCGTTCAACCCGAAGACGCGCGACTTCAAGGACCATGGCTCGCTCAACCGGGAGAACTGGCTGCAGTATCCGCGCAGCATCGCCGTGGATGACGCGGGCTGGGTCCATGTCGGCATCGGCAGCACCGCCGGCCAGATCGTGGTCTTCGATCCCTCGACACCAAAAGCGCGGACCGTCTTCGCCCCGGATGAACGCGGCCAGGGTTATGCGACGGTCTACCGCGACATCGACGGCAAGGTCTATGGTCAGGCCGCCGGCCATCCGACCGATGGCTGGATCGAACTCCACCGAGGCGGAGTCCGAAAAATCGGGAGGCATGAAAAACCACGGCGGAAAACGATCGTCGCGGCGGGCCAGGAGCTGTTTCACAAGGAATTCCCCAGTGGAAAACGCGCGCGGATCTGCGATACGATCGAGCGCCGGCTGGTGGTGGAGGACCCGAAGACGAACACAACGCAGACGGTCACGTTCGATTATTCCAGTGAAGGAGCGCATCTCATGGGCGTGGCGGCCGCGCCCGACCACACGCTCTGCGGCGGGACGGCGTTCCCGATGCGGTTCTTCAGTTTCAACCCGAAGACCGATCAATGGGTCAACCGCGCGGCCTACGGCCAGTTCAACACCGTGGTGCGGCAGGGCGATCACTTTTTCTTCGGCGGGTATGGTCACGGATTCCTGCTCGACTGGGATCCCTCGCGCCCCTGGATTGATTCGGAAAAAGGCCGGCCGGACAGCAACCCGCGCCACCTGACCGAGTGCGCGCCGACGATCAACCGGCCGCACGACCTGCTCGCGCATCCCGACGGCAAGACCCTCGTGCTCGCCGGCACGCCCGGCTACGGCTACACAGGCGGCGGCCTGCTTTTCTGGGATCGCGAAACGAAGACGCGTACCCTGCTGCAACACACCGATATTATTCCGGACCACTCAACCATGAGCCTGGTGGCGCTGCCCGGCGGCAGGCTGCTTGGCGGCAGCACAACCGCCCCGGGCACGGGCGGCGAAAAAAAGGCGAAGGAGGCCGAACTCTATATCATGGACATGGCGACGAAGAGGGTGGAGTGGCATGCGGTCGTGTTTGCCGGCGTGCAAGTCTACACCGATCTGTGCCTTGGCCCGGCGGGGCTGGTCCTCGGTTTCGCCGATCGGACGCGCTTCTTCGTCTTCGATCCCGCGAAACGCAAAATCATCCACGAGGATCAGACCGGAGCGAGATTTGGCCCGTGCGTGTCGCAGCAGGGTCCCCGCGCCTTCGTCCGCGGCCGCGGCGATGCGATCTATGTTCTTTTCGCCAAGGGCATCGCCCGGCTCGACCCGGTCACGCACCAGATCACGATGCTGGCCACGTCGCCGGTGCCGATCAGCTCGGGCGGCGATTACCTCGACGGCCGCATCTACTTCGGCAGCGGCTCGCATGTGTACAGCTTTGCGGTGGGGGAGTAGGCGTACGTCATGGTCTTTTGTTTTGGGTGCGTAAGTTGTAGGCCGCCAGCTCGCTGGCGCTGATTGAACGCGAGCAATCCGCCAGAGGCGGACAAGGCCCTGCCCGTCCTTTGGCGGGTCGCTGCCTACCATTCATGGAGTTGCGCAACCAAAACAAAAGACCTTGAGGCGTACGTCCTTGCACGTCGAAACTCATGGTCAACAGGCCAGGGACACCTATATCGTTCCGTGAAGGATCACGGACATCTGGAGGGTAGGAAGATTTTTTTGGCAGGAATATTTTCAGAGTCGGACCTCTTCCGGTCTGGAAATTTTCCTACCCTGAAATCTTCCTCCCCCGGATTCCGAAGCGTGGCGCACGGAAGTCTGAAAAACCTCAGGCCTTACAATTTATCTATTCGCACCGGTAGAACTCGTACAAAGGTATATGGTAAAGCCTGAGGTGTACGTCAGGCCAGGTTCAAAATCGTCGCAGCGCGAAGCGATCCGGGCGCGGCCGAAGTGGTCAGGCTGATGATGATGTTGTCGGTCCTCACGTCGGATTGAAGGCCGGTTGAATTCAGAGTCCGTGTGCCGTGCCGGCCGGACATCATTTTCATCAGCCGGACCGGTTCCGGACTTTCCGAAGAGCCGACTGCCTCCGGGCGACGGACGGTTGACGCGGCGCCCACACCGGTCAGCATCGTGCCGATGATCGCGAAGGCATTTTCCGTGGGCACATTTGAGGACGAACCCGATGACCTTGCCTATTGGCTAAGTCAGTCGCCGGAAGATCGGCTTGCGGGCATCGAGTTGCTGCGGCAGCAATTCTTCCCGTATGGAGAAGCTCGACAGGAACTTCGCCGATTTCTTGAGATTGCTGACTGCCCATGGGGTTGAATACCTCGTGATCGGCGGTTATGCCGTCGGCTACCATGGTTTCGTGAGAGCAACCGGCGATCTCGATGTCTTTGTCGGCATCTCGGAAAAAAACGCCGAGGGACTGGTCGCGGTCTATCGCGAATTCGGCTTCGACGCCCCGGAACTGACCAAGGGGCTTTTTCTGGAGGCAGGGAAAATCGTGAGGATTGGCCTGCCTCCCTTGCGCATTGAAGTCATCAACCGGATCTCCGGCGTGAAATTTGCCGACGCCCACGCCAAGCGGATCGAGGTGAAAATCGAGGGAGTCCGGGTGCCATTCATTGACTTGGAAAGTCTGCTCAAGAACAAGACCGCGAGCGGGCGATTGAAAGACCTCGCCGACATCGAAGCCCTCACCAAAAAGGGCCAAAGCAAGAGTTGAGGTGCATCGAGTAACCGGGCTGCGCAGGCTCAACAAACCTCTCCCGGCCCGACCCCATGAAAATCCGGTTTCCTACCAACGGCAACCGGCGGTTCTGCGACCGCACCCGGCCCGTGTCCAACCGGCTGGCGACGGTCCTGCGCGTGGCCGCGCAATCCGTGACGCGAGTGGAGTCGCCGCCGGGCGATTAGTTCCGCCGCAGGCGCTGTTTCTCACGAGGAGTTTTTTAACAACTAACCAGTTTGCTATCAATCATGCAAAGGGATATCGACTCAACCTGATTTCCGTTTCGCCCCATCGGAACCAACCTGTTTCGGACCCTGTCTGGCCTCCGCTCAGGTTCCTGCACCCCGGTGTTGTCTGCGACCAGGCAAGCTCCATTACCCCGATGAAAACTACTCCTGCGATCATCCGCTCCGCTGCCTGGCTCGCTCTGTCCGTGATCTTGAGTCACGTCGTCCGCTCCGCCGAAACCCCCACCACTGGCACGATCGAAGGCCGCGTCTTGAAACCATCCAATGGAGAATACCTCGAGCGCGCCCACGTGACGGTCGAGGGAACCCCCGTGGAGGCCTTCAGCGACACGGCGGGGTATTATCGCCTCTCCAATGTGCCGGCTGGCACGGCCCGGGTGCGGGTCTTTTACACCGGGCTCGCCGCGCAAACCAATCCGGTGACGGTCGCCGCCGGCCAGACCGCAACGCTCGATTTCAACCTCTCGGGACTGCCGGGCCAGCCGGGCGCGGGCCGCGAGGGCGAGATCGTGAAGCTCTCGGAGTTTCTTGTCACCACCTCGCGGGAGATGTCGGGTGCGGCGATTGCGATCAACGAGCAGCGCTTCGCGCCCAACATCAAGAGCGTCGCCTCGACCGACGAGTTCGGCAACGTGGCCGAGGGCAGCGTGGGCGAGTTCCTGAAATTCATGCCCGGGATCAGCATCGAGTATGAGGCGGGAGCGCTGGCCCGCGGCATCCAGATCAACGGCGTGCCGGCGGAAAACGTCCCGATCCTGGTGAATGGCTTCAGCCTGGCGAGCGCGGGCGCCGGGACGGGCCGAGGAACCCAGATGGACATGACCTCGATCAGCGCCACGTCGCGGATCGAAGTGGCTTACTCGCCGACTCCGGAATCGCCGGGCATGGCGCTCGGGGGGAACCGTGAACCTGGTGCCGCGCAGCGCTTTCGAGCGCTCCCGTCCGGAGTTCAAGGTCAGCGCCTACCTCACCATGCGCGACGATGAACGTGACTTTCGCAAGTCGCCGGGTCCGTTCGAGGCCTACACCCGCAAGGTGAAGCCGGGCTTCGATTTTTCCTACATCCGGCCGGTCAACAGGAATTTTGGTTTCACCCTTTCCGGAGGCCACTCGGACAACGGCACGTTGGAAAAATTCATTCAGAATCAATGGCGCGGCGTCCAGGCGGCCACGAACGGCACGGCCTTCCCGCATACCACCCCGGACCAGCCGTATCTTACCCAGACGCAGGTGCGCGACGGCACGAAAAAAGCGGCCCGCACCTCGTTCGGCGCCACCGTGGACTACCGGCTCTCACCCCACGACCGCCTTTCGTTTTCCTACCAACACTACTTCATCGATTTTCTGGTGCTGAATCGCACGATCACCTATTCCATCACGAGCGTTGCGCCGGGCAATTTCTCGCCGACCTTCACGCGCGGCACCGCCGGTCAGGGTAATCTTCAACTCGGAAACGTCTTCCGCGACCGGACCGATGCCACCGCGACGCCGTCACTCGTCTGGCGGCATGACGGGCCGGTGTGGAAGATGGAGGCGGGGGCGGGTTACTCCCGCTCGATGGACACCCGTCGCGCCGTCGACAAGGGCTTCTTCAGCAACTCCACCGCACAGCGCTCCGGCGCCACGATTTCGTTTGCCGACAATTTCTACCTGCGTCCCAACACCATCACCGTGACCGATGCCGCCGGGGCGCCGCTCGATCCTTACAACATCAACACCTACGTCGCCACCCAGGGGACATCCAATCCGCAGACGGATTACGCCATCCAAAAAAAAGCGAACGCCAGCGTGCAGCGCGAGCTTTCCACGCGCGTGCCATTCGTGGTGAAGGCCGGCGTCGATTTCCGCCAGGACGAGCGCGACATCAAGGAGGCGAGTTTCAACTACCAGTTCGTCGGCGCCGACGGCCGGGGCAGCACCACCCCGGTGGGCAACGATGACAGTGCCGTACCGTTTTTTGCGCCGGGGTATTCGCAGCGCTCGATGCCCTTCGGCTTCCCCAAGGTGCAGTGGATCGACAACGTCAGACTCTGGAACGCCTACGTGGCGAACCCGGGCCACTTCACCCTCGGCCAAAACGCGAAGTATCTGTCCGAGACCAACGGCTCCAGGCACGCCGTCGAGCTGGTTTCCTCCGGTTACGTGCGCGGTGACGTTCAGTTGCTCGAACGCCGGCTCAAGCTGATCGGCGGCCTGCGGCTGGAGCAAACCAACATCGACGCCGAGGGTCCGCTCACGGATCGCACCCGCAATTTCCGCCGGGACGCCAGCGGGAAGGTCGTCCTCGTCAACGGCGCTCCCCAGCTGATCGTCCCGTCGAGCAACGCGCTCGGCGTCTCGCAGCTGGCCGTGATCGATCGCGGGGCGAAGGTGGAGAAGGAGTATCTGCGGTGGTTCCCCAGCCTGAACGCGAGCTTCAACCTCCGGGAAAACCTGATCGCGCGCGCGGCCTATGCCCATTTGATCGGCCGGCCCAACTTCAACCAGTTTGCCGGCGGTCTCTCCCTGCCGGATGATTCGATCGCCCCGAGTCCCACCAACCGGATTGTGGTGAACAACGCGGGCATCAAGCCCTGGAGTGCGAAGTCGATCAACGCGCGACTCGAATACTACTTCGAGGGCGTCGGCCAGGTTTCGGTCGGTGGCTACCGCCGCGAGTTCGAAAACTTTTTCGGCAATACCACCTTCCGGGCGACGCCGGAATTCCTCGCCCTCTACGGGCTCGATGCCCAGACCTACGGCGCCTACGAGGTCGCCACGCAACACAACCTCGATTCCACGGTGCGCATGTCGGGCGTCGACGTCGGCTACAAGCAGGCGCTGACGTTTCTGCCGCGGTGGGCACGCGGGGTGAACGTGTTTGCGAATGCCGCCGTCCAGCGGACCGAAGGCCCCGCGGCGGCCAACTTCAACGGCTATATTCCGCGGCGGGTCAACGGGGGCTTCGCGCTGCTCCGCGAACGCTACAATTTCCGGATGAACTGGAGCCATCAGAGCAAGAACCGCCTCGGCGAGATCACGGGGACGAGCATCGGCCCCGGCACCTTCCAATGGCAGTCGTCGCGCGTGTTTCTCGACATCCTCGGCGAGTATGCGCTCACGAAACGGATCGGGGTCTATTTCACGCTGCGCAACGTGGGCGACACGCCCGACCAGCGCGAAATTGAGGGCCCGCTCACTCCCGCCCACGCGCAGTTCCGCAGCCGCGAACAGGCCGGCTCGCTCTGGACGTTCGGAGTCAAAGGCACGTTTTAGTCGCTCCACTCGACAGCGACGGCGATCTCGATGCGATCGCGACTGAGAAATCGACGGAGCGCGGCCGAAGGGTCAGGCTGATGATGGTGATGTTGGCTCTCACGTCGGATTGAAAGCCGGTTGAATTCAAACTCCGTGCGCGGTGCCGGTCGGACATCACTTTCATCAGCCTGACCCGTTCTGGACTGACCTTGGCGCGGCGGCCAAGGGCGCGGTCATCAGCGCCGGGTTCGAGCCGCTCGAGCGTGGTGTGGCGGTTACTTTTGGCCTTGCGCGTACTCCCATCGGGTCGCCGTCTGGCGCAGGATCGCCGCCAGGTCCGCTTCCAGCAGGTATCCGCTTCGGATCAGCTCCATGGCCGCGACGCTGACCTTGCCGAGGTATTGCTCGCGATCGTGGTACCGCTCCTGAACGGAGCGCCGCGGATCGCCGGCGGTTGCCGTCCGCGGAAACGGAATGTAGCTGCCCGCCATGCTGGACACTTCATCCACCGGCCCGGCTTGTTCGTTGAACAGGTTCCATCCGGCGTAGGTGGCCAGCGGCACGGCTACTTCGGGCATCTTGATTCCGGCGCGCTCGATGCCGTCCGCATCCACCTGCGGCACCATCACTGGAAAGGCCTTGCCGACTTTGGGCGGCTCGATGGTCACGATGCCCTGCTTCCACTGCGGCCCGTAGTCCACGCGGTACGCCAGGTGCACGCGCGTCGAGAAGTTTACGCCGGGGATCTTCGGCCATTTCAACTGCTCGACCGCCACCAGACTTCCGTCGGCCACTCGCGGATGGGCGCTGGGCGGCGGCATTTTGCCGGACTCCAGCCACTGATCCATCGCCAGGAGCAGCGCGCGCATGCCCCAGCGATAGTCGTTCGGACTGTTCAGTTGCTGCCCGATGGTGCGGGTGGGTGGAAACGGACCCGGCCCGTGCTGGCCCCCGGTGAAGTGATAGATGCGCACGTTGTCCGGAATCGCGGCGTCGCTCTTGCCGTCAATCGAGGTATGAATCAGCGACGCCGCGCGTCCCCAATACTCGTAGGAGGAATTGGTGTAGAAAACCTTGGGCGCGTTCCTGGCGCGGCCTTGGATGCCATCGGTCTGTCCGGTTTCCGGATCCGTCTGTGGAAGATCGGTGAACGGGAAAATGTCCGTGGGATAGAACATATTCAGAAACGGGTGGGCGTCGCGTGAGGGCTGCGCGAAGCGATGGTTGAAACTGCCCAGTCCGCCGCCAGCCACGTGCGACATTACGCCATCGAGCGCGGCACGTCCGGCTTCGTCATCGTTGAAGCCGTCGTAGAGAAACTTCCGCAGGAACCGCCCGCTCTGGGAGATTCCGAAGGCCGTCACGCGCTTGACCGCATAGGATGGCTGCGTTTTCAGATGGGACGCGAAGTCGCGAATCGCCGCCGGACCGAGACCTACGACCAGCGGATCGCGGCTGGTGTAGACCACTTCGTAGATGCGGTTCGGCTGGAAGCCGGCGTCCATTTCCACGTGGCCCCTGTCTTCCGAGAAGCGCCACTGGCGGCGCGGAATCGTCTGGCGCGGCGAGTCGATACGCTCGCGCACCGTCAGGGTGGCCTGCGGGTCATCGCGATCCAACGCCGGGTAAGGAATGTGGCTGCGATCGGAGAGTATCGCGCGAACGCTTTTTCGCGTGGTGATGATTTCGGCGCGGACGAGTCCAGTGATGCCTTTGATCACCGGAGTGTACAGCCGCAACAGATTCGGCTTCGGCGGGACATCGGGTTGCCAGCCGACCCACGCCAGCGTGTATCCCTGACGCATCAGGAAGCCGTCGCCAAACTCATCGTTGCCGGCGCCGCCTCGGTTGAAGTAGCGGACCATCCCGCGTCCGCCCCGGTTCGAGATCTCGATCAGCGCCGCACCGTTCGACCGCTCGGGCTGCTTCGGCTTCAGGATAAAAAGGTCGGTGGAAAACTCCACCTTGCCGGCGGCGTTGCGGGGAGCCTTGTCCAGGTCCACGATCATGCGGTTGGCTTCGTTCCGTGGATCCACGGCAAAGTAGATTTTGCCGATCAGCCGCTCGTAGCCCCAGGCGGCAATCTCCTCGCGGGTTTGAATCTCCACGCGGACCACCTCGCCGGTCAGGGGCAGGACGGCCACCAGGAGGAGCACTGCTTTGATCATCTTGAGCATGGCTGCCATGCGTAAACGGTCTTGCCCCGAAACTCAACTGTTAGGAAACCGGGCCAGTCCGACGGGGTCAGGCGTTGATGGCCGAGCATCGCAACGCGGCAGCATCACTGGAGCGCGGCGAACGCGACTTCGGGGAATCCCGGATTTCGCAGCTCGAGGAGCGCCTGGTGGAGTTGCTGGCCACCGTCAGGAAAAAAACCGCCTCCAATCGCGATCGGATGGGGTCAGGCCGTTCGACGTTCGCAAACATCCAATGAGGACACGGGTCTTCCTCCGTTCGCCGACTCATGTTGCCGGCGAACGAACATCGAACCGCCTGACCCCGTTGGACGCCGCCGTCGGATTGGAAGCAGTTTGAATTCAAAATCCGGATGCCGTGCCGGGCGGACATCACTTTAATCAGGTGACCCGTTTTCGGGACTGACCGCTTCTTCGTGCTCGTAATCGTGCTCTTACTCGTGCTCGACCGCTGCGATTACGATCACGATTACGAGCAAGAGGGAATATTTGGATGTGGCCTAACCAGCCGCATTGCGAAGAATGCGGCCAAACACCTACCCCTCCAGCCGCAGAATCTCCGCCGCGGGCCGGCGCAGCAGGCGCCGGGTCGGGAGGTACGCGGCCAAGGCGCCGGCGAGCAGGCTGACCGCGAAGGTGGCGAGGAAGGTCAGGTACGGCATCGTGAAGACGACCGGCACCTCGATCAGCGCCGCGGCCTGGAGCACAAACAGGTAGGCCAGGCTGAAACCGATCGCGCCGCCGACCAGGCCCGCCGCCAGGGTCAAAACCACCGCCTCGCCGAGGAACATGCGAAAGAGCTGGCCGCGCCGCAGCCCCAGGGCCTTGAGCACGCCCACTTCCCAGCGCCGCTCGATCGCGGCCGTGGCCATCGAGGCGATGAGCGCAAAGACCGCGATCACGATGGCCACCGTCAGCAACAGCCCGAAGAGGACCTGGGTCACCCAATACAGTTTTCGCGCCTCGTTTTTTCGTTCCACGGTCGACCTCACCCCGAAACGGTAGCGGATGTCGAAATCGTCCCGGATTTTCTGGGCCACGTTTTTTTGGACCGCCTCATCCGGCGCGGTCTTCAGGAAAAACCGCGACTGCAACGCATCCGCTGGCGCCGCCACGGTCATGGCTTGAAAGCTGGCCAGCGGGAGGAGTACACCCGACCCGACCGCGTGAGCCACCCGCGAGCGGAAATTCTCAAAGCCGGGCATCGCGCCGCAGACCGCCTCGATGCGGAAGCGCCGGTCCTTGCGCGCTACTCCGAGCCGGAACGACAAGCGCACGAGGTCCCCGCACTGGACATCGAGAAAGCGCGCGGCCGCCAGGCTCAGAATCAGCGGCGCGATCTCGTCCAGGTCGAACTTTCCGGCTTTCGCCGGAGGTGGTGTGTAAGCTTCGCTCTCCACCATGACACTGCTGCGATCGACGCTTGTGACCGCCCTGGCGGGAGCGGCGGGCGGACTGCGCGCCGCGAGTTGGGCCAAGGCGTCCGGCCCACCTTCATCATACTGGATGCGGTCGAGGTAGAGCACTTTCGCGAGATCGGCGTCCACGCCGAACGGAACGATCCAGAGCTGTTTCATGCCGACGAGATCGCTGATGACGACGTCGTAGGCGATGCCGCCCCGCGAGCGGCTCCGCAAGTACGACACTTCTGAAACCGCCGCCACGCCTTCGGTCCGGGCCAAATCGCCCTTGACGGTGGCGGCGGACGGCGAGTCGGATTGGATCCGGATATCGGCGCCGTTGAAATGCTCCACCATCGCCATGGAGGTCCGGCTGAACAGAGCCGCCAAGCTCGCGATGAAAATCACCCACGAAACCGAGAGGATGAACATGAGCGCGGTCGTCGTGTTTCTGCGCCGATGCCGCGTCAGGTTTCTCCCCGCCAGCTCCGCCGCCGGCCCGAAAGCCCATCCGATCGCAGCCATGACGACCCGCTCGACGAACGGCAGCGCCCCGAGGGCGACCAGCGTGAACCCGAGCAGGATCGTCAGGAGCAGGCAGAGCACGACGGTGCCAATGAGCGACGGGTCGCCCGAGAGAAATGCCGTCGGCAGGACGAAGAAGACCACGACGGACAAAGCGGAAAGGGCGATCCCGATAAAAAGCAGCGGACGGATGGTCCGATCGTCTGAAGGCTGATCGGCAGGGATCTGGCCGCGGCGGAATGGGTCGAGGGCATCCACGATTCGCCAGCGGACGGCCTGCAGCGCCGGGAGGAGCGCGCTGCCGAGGGAGAGAAACACGCCGGCCACCAAGGCGAGCCAAAGCGTGGCCGGCGAGATCTGCAGGGAGATCACGTCCCCTTCCGCCCGCATGATCCGTTCAACCAGCTTCACGCCCAACCGGGCAAACACGACGCCGGCCAACACCCCGGGAATCACCCCCGCGACGCAGAGGAGCAATGATTCCCCGAGAACCAGCCTGATGATGTCCCCCCGTTTTCCGCCCAACGTCCGGAGGATCGCATACTCGCGAATCCGCTCCTCGACCGCCACGGAGATGATCGAATAGATGAGCAGCGCGGTGATCGAGAGGGCGAGGAGCGCGAACACGCCGAAGAAGGCCCGGATCGGCGAGGTGAAGTTCTGAAACGTCGCGATCGCCGCCGCCTTGGGCAGCCGGATCTCGTAGCCGATGCCCAAATCGGCCGCGATCGCCGCGCCCGCATTTTTGAGCTGCCGCACGCTCGCGTGCAGGTCGCGGGCATCGTAATAGCCCGCGGCGTTGCGAAACGCTCCGGCGAGCACGTGGACCCGCTCGGGCTCGTCGAGCAGGGATCGGGCGGCCAGTTCGTTGACAACGATGTAGTCCTTCACTTCCTGGGGCAGGAGCAATTGCCGTTCGAGGATCGTCTCGAGACGAAGATTGAGCACCTCACCTGACGTGGCGGACCGGAGTGCCACCTCGCCGCCCTTCCCCACTTTCAGTTTTCTCGCGAGG
>JACQWL010000074.1 GCA_016209255.1 Verrucomicrobiota bacterium | reverse complement strand
CCCAGTTTTGGACGGTGATGTATTGGATCTTCGCGCCCTTGAGCGCGACGAGTTCGACCACGGCGCTGTGCAGCGTCGAGGTGGAGAACTTCGGCGCGGTGCAGCCTTCCATGTAAACGACTTCGGCGCCCTCGTCGGCGATGATGAGGGTGCGTTCGAACTGGCCAAAGTTTTCGGCGTTGATCCGGAAATAGGCCTGGAGCGGCTGGGCGACCTTCACCCCGGGGGGCACGTAGATGAAGGAGCCGCCGGAGAACACGGCGCTGTTGAGCGCGGAGAACTTGTTGTCCCCGATGGGAATGACCTTGCCGAAAAACTTGCGGAAAATCTCCGGATGCTCGCGCAGTCCCTCGGTGGAGTTGACGAAGATGACACCCTGTTTCGAGACGAGCTCCTTGATGTTCGAGTAGGCGGCCTCGGAGTCGAACTGGGCCTCGACGCCGGCGAGAAACTTGCGTTCCTGCTCGGGAATGCCGAGGCGTTCGAACGTCTTCTTGATGTCGTCGGGCACCTCGGCCCACGTGCGCTTCGGCTTCTGGCCTTGCGAGAGGTAGTAGCGGATCTTGGAGAAATCGATCGCCTCGAGATCCTTCGTCGCCCAGTGCGTGGGCATGGGTTTGTCGAGGAAGGTTTTCAGCGCCTTGAGCCGGAAATCGAGAATCCACGGCGCCTCCTTTTTCACCGAGCTGATGTAGCGGACGGTGTCTTCGCTCAGACCGGTGCCGGCATCGAACGCGTAGTCGATCTTGTAACTGAAATTGCCGGATGTCTGATCGATTCCGGAGACGGGATTTTGCGCGGCTTCGTCGGCCGGGCTGGTGAGGGTGTCGGAATCTGCGAGTGGATGCATGATGGTGGTGCTCACGGCCGCTGCGGAACGCTCAACGCTCAACGTTTAACGCTGAACGTTTAAGTCGAGCATTCGGGCGCGGCGCATTGGGCGTTGAAAGTTAAGCGTTGAGCGTTCGACGTTCAGGAATTCGCGAAGGCGAATTCCTTTTTCACCCAGTCGTACCCCTTCGCTTCGAGTTCGACCGCGAGGGATTTGTCGCCGCTCTTCACGAGACGGCCGTCCCACATGACGTGGACGTAGTCGGGGATGATGTAGTCGAGCAGCCGTTGGTAGTGGGTGATGAGGAGAACGCCGAGGCTGGGGCCGCGCATGGCATTGACGCCGTCGGCGACGATGCGGAGCGCATCGATGTCGAGACCGGAGTCGGTCTCGTCCATCAGCGCGAACTTGGGTGTGAGCATGGCCATCTGGAGGATTTCGCAGCGTTTCTTCTCGCCGCCGGAAAAGCCCTCGTTGACCGAGCGGGAAGTGAACTTCCGGTCGATTTTGAGCAGATCCATTTTCGAATAGAGCCGCTTGTAGTAGGCGGAGGCGTCGAGCTCCTCGCCCTCGGCCATCCGGGCCTGCTGCGCCGCGCGGAGGAAGTTGGCGATGGAAACGCCGGGGATCTCGCTGGGATATTGGAAGGCCAGAAAGAGACCGGCGCGGGCCCGCTCGTCGGCTTCTTTCTCCAGGATCGACACGCCATCGAGCAGCACGTCGCCGGCCGTGATCGTGTAGTCGGGGTGGCCGGCAATCGCCTTGGCGAGCGTGGATTTGCCGGTGCCGTTGGGCCCCATGACGGCATGGATTTCGCCACTCTCGATGGTCAGCGAGAGACCGGTGACGATTTCCTTTTCGCCGATGGCGACGTGGAGGTTTTTGATTTCGAGCGAGGACATGTACGGAAGAAAGAGAGTGAGTTGTGGGTGGCGGGAGGCAGAAGCGGCGTTAGGAGCGGTCTTGCCCGCCACTCCCCGTGGCCGTGCCCCGGAATATTATCTCGACCGAGGAGGAATTGTAGCCATCGGGCAGGACGGCGTTGACCTTTTCCAGCAGTTCGGCGGGCAAATCGATGTCGTGGGTGCGACCCGTCTGCTCGTCGTGAAAATGGGCGTGCGGGTGCAGATTCGGGCAGTAACGGGTGGGGCCGCGATCGAGATTCACGGAGCGCACGAGATGGCACTGCACAAGGGCCTCCAGGCAGTTGTAGACCGTGGCCAGGGAGATGGTGGGCAGGTCGGCTTTGACGCGGGCGTAGACTTCGTCCGCGGTGGGGTGGTCGCGCTTTTTCAAGAGGACGTTATAAACGACCTCGCGTTGGGTCGTGGAGCGGAGGCCGCTGTCGGTGAGCCGCTGCGACAGTGCGTCGTGGTTGAGCGTCGTGGGCATGCGTTTTAGGAAAGGCAACAAATTGGAATGATTCTAATGTGCAAGCGAGAATTAGAACTATTCTAAACATTGACGCGGTGCCATCCCGACGGTGGCGAAATCTTATGGCACGCTCCGCGGCGCCCGCCGAGAGCGCCAGGGCTCCGGCGCATTTCTCCTCGTCCCCGTCGTGGTGGACGACACTGCCGCGTCGCGTGCGCTCGTGATGAGCGGATTCTTACCGCAGACATTCGGAGAGTGGGGCTTTCGCGCCCAGGGTGAACAGCGCATGAATGTGGTCTGGCATGACGACCCACGTGCGGACGTTCCAATGCTCTTCGGCTTCAAGCACGAGACGCTGGCGCTGGAGTGCAGCCAACAAGAATAGCTCGTTCAATCCCGAGGCCGGGCGTTTCGCGTTGATCGTTACAAAGTATTCCGCACCGGCAGCGGACCAGCGATGCTGGCGCAGGGCGGCATAGCCGAGCTTGGGAGGCGGCGGTTCGGAATTCATCGTGGGAGGGCTTCACGCCCCGACAGTGTAGCTGTGGGAGGGGCTTTATGCCCCGACACGATCGAACATATTTCGGTCGGGGCGTAAAGCCCCTCCCACAGTGCCCGAACTCCCCCGCCGTGCTCTGCCAGCCTCCCTCGGCGGCCGCGCATTTCTCCTCGTCTCCGCCCGGCGCCATCGCCACGTTCACCGTTGGTCATGGCCAGCCCCGTTGTCCGATTCCCCGACATCATCCCCCGCCGCCGCCGTCTTCCTCAGCTACGCGCGCGAGGACACCGATGCCGCCCGCCGCATCACCGAGGCGCTGCGCGGCTTCGGCGTCGAGGTGTGGTTCGACCAGAGCGAGCTGCGCGGCGGCGAGGCGTGGGACGAAAAAATCCACGGTCAGATTCGCGACTGCACGCTCTTTCTCGCCGTCATCTCCGCGCACACGCAGCACCGCCGCGAAGGCTACTTCCGCCGCGAGTGGAAACTTGCCGTCGTACGCACCAACGACATGGCCGAGGGCGTGCCCTTCCTCCTGCCGGTCGTCGTCGACGACACCGCCGAGTCGCGCGCGCTCGTGCCGGCGGAATTTCTCCGGGTGCAATGGACGCGCCTCCCCGGTGGCCTGCCCACGCCGCAATTCATCGAGCAGGTGAAACGGCTGCTCGCGCAAATGTCCGCCGACGTAGGGCAGGTCTCAGACCTGCCCCACCGCGAACCGCTCACGAGTTCCTCGAGCACTCAGCGGCGCACTTTTCCGCTTTGGGCCGCGACCATGGTGGGCGCGCTGGTGCTCGGCCTCGTCGCCTACTTCGCGCTGCGTCCGCCCACCGCGCCGGCCGTGAACGACCTGTCCTCCGTAGCCTTGGCGAAGGAGGACAAATCCGTCGCCGTCCTCCCGTTCGAGAATCGGAGCGAGGACAAGGACAACAACGCCTTCTTCTCCGACGGCATCCACGAGGACATCCTCACGAACCTCGCGCACATCCGTGAGCTGCGGGTCGTCTCGCGCACGTCCGTGATGGAGTATCGCGGCAAGACGGGAAACATCCGCGAGATTGCCCGAAAACTCGGCGTGGCCTATGTGCTCGAAGGCAGCGTGCGCCGCGCGGGCAACAGGGTGCGCGTGACCGGCCAGCTCATCCGCGCCGCGACCGACGAGCACATCTGGGCCGAGACCTACGATAAAGACCTCAACGACATCTTCGCGATCCAATCCGAACTCGCACAAAAGATCGCTGGGGCGCTGCACGCCGCGCTGTCGCCCGAGGAGAAAAAGCACCTCGCCCGACGCCCCGGAGGTAATTCACGGCCTCGCCAATTTTTACGGCGGGATACATCGCGATTACGTGCGTGCCGCCGCGGAACAGGAAAAAGTTATTCGTCTGCTGCCGAACGATCCAGCTAGTTACAACGGACTGGCTAACAATCAACGCCGGCAGGGGCGGTCGAACGAGGCCATCGCCAATTATCGCAAGGGGCTGCAACTCGATCCGGGTGATTTCAGTGCGAGTTCTGCCTTAGTGTATACGCTGGCAACCGGGCGGCGCTATGACGAAGTGGTCGCGGCGCGGCGCCGTCTGGTCGAACTGCGTCCGGACAGCTTGAGCGAAGCATTTGAGGTCGCGTATGTCTCTTTTCTGGCGAGCGGTTCGACTCGTGACGTGGAAGGGTTCTTCGCCGGATTGACGGACAAGGACCGTGAATCACGCGAAGGGCGCTTGCTGCGTAGAAGGTGGGCGGATGCGCAGGGAAACATCGCGGAGGCGATTCGTCTCGACGCACTGCTCAACCCAAAAGGCAGCACTACGCTGGCGTCGGCCGTGCGCCATGCGGCCAGTGGCGACATGGCGACCGCACGCGCCATGCTGGATAAACTCCCCGCTGCACTTAGAACCCAACTCGAAAAGGAGCCAGACAACGCAGCGGCTTGGAGGAACCTAGCCCGCATTGAAGCGGTTTTGGGGCATCAGGAGGAGGCCTTGCGCTGCGCGCGCAAGGCGGTGGAGCTTTTGCCCGAATCGCGCGATGCGATGGGGGGTCCATCGCAAAGCGCTGGCCTCGCATTCGTCCTTGCTTGGACGGGCGACAAGGATGGCGCGATCAAGGAATACGCGCGCTTGCTGCGCATCCCCTACAGCGGACTTAACATCTACGAGATGAAGCATGCCCCGTGGTGTGCCCCGCTGCGCGGCGACCCCCGGTTCGAGGCGCTGCTCAACGATCCGAAGAACAACGCGCCGCTGTTTTGACGAAGCGCGAACCCGCCGGAGGCGGGCAAGCGCTCAACGCTTAACGCTGAACGTTTAATCACTGATCCGAACGACCTGGCGCCGCAGCCAAACTTGAACGTTAAGCGTTCAATGTTAAACGTTGAGCGTTCATCGGTCGGGGCAGAGCTTCCGGCTGTGGGAGGGGCTTTATGCCCCGACGGGATCGAACGGATTTCGGTCGGGGCGTAAAGCCCCTCCCACAGCAGGCACGGTTTTCTGCCCGGCGTCACGCCGGGGTGATTTCCTCGATCTCGACGCGGACCGGGTTGCCCGGGGCGCAGTCGGCCTTCAGTGCCACGAAGCGGTCACGGTAACGGTCGTAGATCGGCCAGAGGGCGGCGCGATCGGTTTCCGGGATCGGCAGCGCGTCGATGGCGGCGCGGGAGAAAAACGCGAATCGGCCCTCCGAAATCGCGGGCGGCAGCGCCGGAACCGGCCGGCGGCAGCGAAACAGGAACATCAGCCAGTGGGCGTGCCCCTCATAGGCTTTTTCCGCAATCATGGCGAACAGATGGACGTCGGCGGCGGCGACCTGCAAGCCGGCTTCCTCGCGCGTTTCGCGCACGGCGCATTCGAAGGGCGACTCGCCGATCGCGGTTTCGAGTTTTCCGCCGATTGGGCTCCACACGCCGAGATTCGGCGGCTTGGCGCGCAGCATCAGGAGCTGTTCCCCGGCGGCGTTTTCGAGGAAAACCAGGACGGCGATTTTATAGGCGAGGGGATTCCGGACGGAATTCATCTTTTGAGCGTGACCCCGCCTCTGGCTCCCACAACTTTTTTTGTGCGTGCGCGTCGCTGCTTTTCCAATGTCCCGCTGTTTGCTCCTCCTCCCGCTGGTCTTTGCCGCCGTTGCTCCGGCGACGGCGCAGGAAGTTGAGGTTACGGCGGTCAAATTCACGAATCTCCGCCCGCCGAACGGCGCGCCCGGCAACTGGCTGGAGGCGGATGTCGTGCTCAACGTCCGCCCGGCGGCGGGTGCGCCCGGCCAGATGGTAGCGCGCGTGCGGGTGGCGTTGCTGCTCGGATTCGAGCTGCCCGCCACGGCGGGGGGCGAGCGGCGGCTCGAGCATTACCGGGCCGACGCCGAGTGCGTCGCGCTCGAACCGGGCCGGGCCGACGTCCGTTTTTACCTGCCGCCGGAACTCGTGAAACGCGATCTGCTGCACGGCGATCCCAAGTATTGGGGGGTCGAACTCTCGGTCGCCGGCCGTCCGCTGCCCGCGGCGCGCGCGGCGTATTCCGCCTCGCTGGCCGGCGCAGACCAGCGCAAGAATTTTCAGGCGCGCGCCGGGCCGGCGGCGGCGCCCAACGACGGCATGTTGCAGCCGCAATACCTTACCTCGTTTGCGAACGATTATCCGCGGGCCACGCCCTCTTTTGTGCGCCGGGAAGGCCGTTGACCCTGTTGGCGTTTCCGGTAACTATTAATGCGCTTGTTGCGTCTCGCCCCATCTGAACTCGCCTCTTCCGAAGCCATCCGATGAACCTCTTCCCCAGTCCCTCGTTGCCCGGAGCGCAGCGGCCGAAGCGCTGCGTTGGACTCCGGCACTTGGCGGCGACGCCGAAGCGCCGGGAAGCACGGGCTTGCGGTGACGAGATGCGTATTGGATGCTTTCCTCCATGCGATCATCCCGCCACTTAGCTGTCGACGTCGGAGCCGCGCATGTTGCGTGCGGTGTCTTCACGGCGGGGGCGGCTGGTCGGCTGGTATTGCAGCAGTTTGCCTTGGAGCCGCACAGCTCCGATCCTTCCCATGAGACCCGTTGGGCGATCGAGATTGCCCATTCGCTCGGGGCACTGGCGGCGCGGCACAAACTCGCCGGCGCCGCCTCGATTGCCGTGCCGGGGCACCTCGCGCTGACGAAGTTCATCAAGACCCCTTCGATGGCGAAGGACAGGCGGGCCAATATCATCGCCTTCGAAGCGGCGGAAAACATCCCGTACCCGCTGGAAGAGGTCGTCTGGGATCACCTGGTCGTGGCCGACGACAGCTTCGATCTCGAAATCATGCTGACGGCGGTGAAATTCGATGCGATGCAATCGCTCTGCGTCGCGGCTGACTCCGCCGGATTCCCCGTCGAGCGCGCGATGCCCGCCGGCCTCGCCCTGTGCCACGCGTTTCGCTACAATTACCCGGAGATCCGCGACAGTGTCATTGTGGTCAACATCGGGGCGCGTTCGACCAATCTTCTGTTTCTCGAGGGCGAGCGGTTTTACATCCGCACGCTCGCGGTGGCGGGCAATGCGGTCACCCAGGCCGTCGCCGAGGAACTGCGGATCGATTTTCCCCAGGCCGAAACCCTCAAGGTGCAGGTCTTGTCCGGGCATTCCGACCTGCCGGCCAACTCTCATTCGCGGGCCGCCGTGCAGCGGGCCGCGGGGGCGTTTTGCGCCCGCATCCAGCTCGAAATCATTCGCTCGACCGTGAATCACCGCCGGAATTCCGGCGGCCTGGCCCCGACGGCGGTTTACGTCACCGGCGGCGGGTCGCTGATCGCCGGACTGCCCGCCGCCATTGCGGAGAAGCTCAAGCTGCCCGTTCAGCGCTACGAGCCGCTCCGCAACGTGGATCTCTCGGCCGACGCTCGTGCGGCGGGCGTCGAGGCCTCGGCCCAGGCGCTGGCCGATCTGGTCGGGCTCGCCACCCGGCTCGTCGTCAGGAACGAACCCGAGGCCAGCCTGCTGCCGCCCGCGATCACGGAAGCGATTGCGTTTCGGAAGCGCCAGCCACGGCTCCTCGTGGCCGCCGCACTCGTCCTGGCCGCGCTGCTGCCGCCCATCGTCTATTTTCACCACGTCACGACGGCGACGCTGGCCAAAGTCGCGCAGGTGGACAGCCAGCTCATGCCGCTGCGGGCGCTCCAGTCGCGCAACGACGACAACCTGCGCCAGATCGAGGAGGCGAAGAAGCAGATCACGGCGTTGCGCGGCGCCTACGAAACGAAGGCCAACTGGATCAATTTTTTCACCGACTTGCAGGCGCGCCTCGTGGAAGTGGAAAATGTGTGGCTCGACCGTCTCCACGTCGTCCGCGCCCCGCTGCCCGAACCGGGCGCGGTGCCGGAGGTTCCACCGCCGGCCGACGCCGCCAGCGCCGGCGCGCCGGCCGCGGCCGCCCCTGTCGCCGCCGCGCCCTTCAAGCTCACGCTGGCCGGCCGGTTGCTCGACGTCGACAACCCGCAGTCGAAGGTCAGTCCGCAGTCGTTCGAACGCGTGAAGCAATTGCTGCAGAAATTCAAACAGTCGCAGTTCGTGTCCTCGGTCGAAAACGAGCGCTTCGACAACACCCAAAACGGATTGCTGCGCTTCGACTTCACCCTCGTGATCAACCCGAAGAAACCGCTGTGAACGCATGACCTGGTATCGCAAGAACCCGCTCTTTGGCTTCGCACTCACCCTGGGTGCGGTGCTTGCCCTGGTTGAACTCTGGTTCATCTACGAGCGTTTCACGGCGTCGCGGGAGGTCACCGTGCGACTCGAGCAGCGCCGGACCGGACTGCGGGAGATGGCCGATCTGACGCCGCCGCCGACGCGGGAAGTGGCGGCGGCGATTGAGGTTGATCTCGCCCGCGCACGGCACGCCGTGGCCGCGATGCAGGGCGAACTCAAGGGCCGCGGCCCCGCCGCCGAACGGCTGCGCACGGCGAAGGTGCCGGCGGCGCGGACCGACGCCTATTTCGATTTGGCGACCTTCGTGGAAAAGACGCGCGAGCTCGCCCGCAAGCAGGAGGTCGAGGTTCGTCCGGAAGCAGCGCGCTTCGGCTTCGGCGTGTTCGCAAACGAGGGCCCCGAAACCGAGCACATTGAGCCTGTGTTTCGCCAGCGTCTCGTCGCCCAGTATCTTATCGAGTCCCTGCTCGAAGCGCGCCCGCGTGCGCTGCTGCAAGTAAAACGGGAGCCCGCCCTCACCCGGAAAGAACGCGAAGAGCGCGACGTGGCGCTCGCCGCCGCCGCCGCCGCCGGAACGCCGGCGGACGCGGTGGCCGGCGTTGCACCCGAAGGTTCGGATTATTTTGCCATGGATCCCCGGGTCAGCGCGCGGGTGCCGGGGTACGTCGACACGACGGCGTTTCGAATCGCGTTCAGCGGGCAGACGGCGTCGTTGCGCGCGTTTCTCAACCGGCTCGCCAGCTTCGAACTCCCGGTGCTCGTGCGCGAGGTCGAGGTCGAGCCCGCCACGGCTGACGAAACCGCCGCCGTTCAGCCGGCAGAGGAAGCTGGCGCCGCCGAGGCGCTGCCCGCCGCCCCTTCGGTCGTGCTCAGCACGGCGTCCGCGGTGGCCAAGGCAGCGCCGAAAAAGGCCGGGGCACGGGCCACCACGGCCGCGCCGATCGTCGCGAAGCCCGTCTCGAAATTCACCGTCACGGTCGAATACATCGAGCTGGTCCTGCCGGTGGCGGATTCTCCCGATGCCCCAACGCCGGCGGCCGCTCCGACCACCTGACTCATGACGGCCACATCCAGCGACAAGGTCCTCATTGGCACCGCGCTCGTCCTCACCCTGGCGTCGGCGGTCGTGTTTGGCATGCGGACGTGGCGCGACGCCAGCGCGCCGCCCGAACCCGTCACCCGCGTCCAGCTTTCGATCGCGCCTTACATCCCGGCGGCGGTGGATGCGGCCGCGGTCAAGACGGACACCTGGACCCCGCCGATTGCCCAGTCCCGTGGCCGCGACTGGATCTACGACACCTTCACGCCACCGGAGATATTCTACAGCGCGCGGTCACGGCAGTTCACGGTGCGGCCGCCGACCGGCCTGAGCGAAGACGAACCTTCGGAGGCGTTCGGCCTCGAACTCGTTTCGGTTCGCCCCGAGCCGTTTCGCCTGCAGCTCATCGGGTATGTCGGCTCCGATGGCAACTGGCGCGGCACCTTTGAAAACGTACGCTCTGGCGAGGTGTTTCTCGCCGCCGCCGGTCGCCGGGTACCGAGCCTCGCCCTCTCGATCAAGAACCTCGACGTACGCCCGCAACCGGTTGAGGTTGCCCGGAGCATGACGACCCGCCAGCGCGTCGCCACGGCGGTCGTGCGGGATGAAATCACCGGCCGCGATGTGACGCTGACACACCGCGAACGGCAGTTTACCGGCACGTTGTTCGCCTTCGTGGCCGCAGCCGGCCAGTCGGCCACGCGCGAGGTGCGCGCCGGGGACACGTTCACGCTCGGCGACGCCACCTACCGCATCGATGCGATCCAAAACTCTCCCCCGGCGCTGGAAGTGACCAAGGAGTCACCGAATCTGACCCTGCCGGACGTCCGCACGTTGACGCCGCGCGAGAGCGACGCGTCCGAAGACCACGAGCCTCCCGCCACTTACCAGCAATGAAAACTCGCTCCCTCCCCATGCCGCTTCTTGTCCTGCTCGCTGCCGCCCTCCTGGCTGCGGCCGTGCCGGGCGCACGGGCGCTCGCGCAAAGTCAGACGGATTCGAAAATCCGGCTGATGTCGGAAGCCCTGCGTGCGCGCGACGCGGGGGATCTCGCCGGAGCCCAGAAGGCACTTGCGCAGCTTGCGACGCTTTCGCCCAACGATCCGGCGGTGCAGCGGCTGCGCGCCGAAATCGAAGCCCAGGCGGCGGCACAGCAGGCGGCCGCACAACGCGCCGCCGAACAAGCCGCTGCGGCCGAGGCCGCGCAACGCGCCGCCGCGCAACAGGCCGCCGAGGCCGCGCAGCGCGCCGCGGCGCAGCTCGCCGCCGAGCGGCCGGCCACCTCCGCGCCGGCACCGGTCGCCGACCGCGCGCCGGCACCGGCCGACCGCGCGCAGGCACCGGTCGCCGCCCCCGCGGCACCGGCAATGATCGATGTGAAGATTCCGGAGCCCGGCCAGCCCGTGCCGCCCTCCGGGCCCACCCCGGAGCAGGAAGCGGAAGCGCTGGCCCGCGCCGAGTCCGCCCGCGTTGCCGCGCTCATGGCCAATGCGCAAACTCAGCTCGCCACCGCCCGCGCCCAACTGCGCGACGGTCGGGCCGACGATGCGCTCGCCACGGTGGACGCCGCGCTCGGCATGCTGCCGGTCAATCCCCTGACCCAAAAGCTGGTCGCCGAATTGAACAAGGAGAAAGCCTCGGCGCTGCTCGATCGAGCGCAGGCGTTGCTCCGGCGCGGCGACATCGACGGTGCCCGCACCGCGCTCGCCACGCATGGCCAGCTGGTGGCGGCGAGTTCGCGCGCCGCGGGTCTCGAGCGCCAGCTTGCCCGCGCCGAGGGCAGGATTGCGGCGGCCGGCGATCCCGCGTTCGTCGCCGACCGCGCCGCGACCGCCGAACTCGTCGCCAAGGGTCGCGCGCAGTATCTCGCCGGCGACGTCGATGGCGCGCAACAGACCTTCCGGGCGATCGAGGCGCAGGAACCGGAAAACACGGTTGCGAAAGGATTCCTGCTGCGCATCGCCGAGGAGAAAGCCGAGACCGGCGCGCTCAACCGGGAAAAAACCCGCGCCCAGTTGCTGGAGGAGGTGGCGAAGGGCTGGCAGCGCCCGGGCATTTACGAGGAGCGCCCGCGCGACATCGACCAGGCGGCCGCGCTGGCGCCGCTCGCGAAAAAGCTGAACGAAATCACGCTCCCAAATTTCAGCTTCACCGGCGCCACCATCCAGCAGGTCGTCACGGCGCTGAACGAAATCTCCGAGCAGTACGATCTCAGCACCACGGGACCGAAGGGCGTGAACGTCGTGCTGCTCGATCCGAGCACCAAGAACCCGACGGTTACCATCACGCTGCGCAACGCGACCTTGAAGCGCGTGCTCGATTTCGTGACCGAGGCGATCGGCTATCAGTTTGAAGTGCAGGCCGACGCAGTCGTGGTGCGGCCGGGCGGCGAAACGACCAATCTCGAGACGAAGTTCTTCCCGGTCACGCGCGCGACGGTGCTGCGGATGACGGGCATCGCCGGCAGCGGCGGTGGCGCGGGCGGCGCGGCCGGCGGCCGGGATCCGTATTCCACCGCCGGGGCGGCCGCGGGCGAGCCGACATCCAGCGGCGGCGAAGCCGCCTCGATGCGGGCGTTCCTGCAGCAGGCGGGCGTGAGCTTCACCGTCGAGGGCAGTTCGCTCGCCTACGACGGTTCGGCGATCATCGTCACGCAGACCGCGCGCAACATGGAGCGCATCCGCAACATCCTCGCCCGCTACAACGACGTCCGCCAGGTCGAGATCGAGTCGAAATTCATGGAGGTGCAGGAAGGCGCGCTCGAGGAACTCGGCGTGACGTGGAACTTGTCGCGCCGGGGCGTTCCACAGGTCAATCCCACGACGGGCGCGCCCGTGCTCGATGCCAATGGCCGCCAGGTGTTCGTGCCGCGCGAGACGTATTCGACCGGCAGTGCGTCTGGCAGCGCGACCCGCTCGCTGAACAGCGCCTTCCCCACCACCTCGAATCAGAGCGCGATCAACATCACGGACATCGCCAATCCGGTTAACGCGTTGAAGATCCCCGTCGCCCCGACGGCGATTCCCGGCGCCGTGCAGCTTGCGGCCACGGCCAATGCGATTGCGAACATCACCGGGTTCGTGGGCGAGTTCGATGTCAGCGCCGTGGTGCGGGCCCTCTCGCAGAAGCAGGGGACGGAT
>JACQWL010000533.1 GCA_016209255.1 Verrucomicrobiota bacterium | reverse complement strand
TTCGCGAGCCGATGCTGGCACGCGTCCACTTTGCCCAGGAGCGTCTCCAGCTTCGCCTCGATCCGGCGCTGCTCGGGGAGGGGTGGAAGGGGAAGCTGCAACGCTTCCAGGAAGCTGGTGGGGACACGTGCCTGGCCCGCGGTTCCGGTGAAATTTTCCTTTGCTTCACGACGCACCTGAGGCTGGGCCAGGAATCGGTAGAGAAATAGCGGATCGAGCGCGGACGATGGCCGCATCACCACGAGTTCCGTGGTGCCGCATCCGAGCCCGTTGCACAAATGCGAGGCAACGCCGCCTTTCCCATTTTCCATGCAAGGCGTGATTTTCGCGAAGAGCACGTCCCCGTCGGCGAAGTGAGTATAGCCTTTCCGCACCGCCCCGAGCGGTCGCGTCTGCGACGTGTCCGCGCGTGGACTCGATTCACTCACCGCTGCCATTGGGACGAATGAAACCGGAGTGGCATCGTCGAGGGCCGGAGAATGCTTCGGGTTGAACTGGACGAGCTCGTTAAGATTCGTGGTCGCCCAACCGGGCGGCAGCTCTTCACTCATGGTCGCTGCGGTCATTCGTAAGCTGTAGGAGCGGCTTCACGCCGCGATTAGATCGTGACCGAAAATCGTGCCGAATCCATCGCGGGGTAAACCCGCTCCTACAGTTCCAGCAATGCCGCGATGGATTGACGGAATCGCGGCGTAAAGCCGCGCCTACAACTCCAGCGATGCGCCGCACCTTGGCCGCCAAACCGAAATCGATCATCCCGACCTCACCGGGATTGATTGCGGGCATCGTTCTCCTCCATGCGTTCGAGAAACTCGCCTTTCTCCTGCTTGGGCAGCCGCTTCACCGCTTCGAGGATTTCCGTCACTGTGCTCATGAGCGAAACGTTACGGGCGCGCGACAGTTTGTCAGGGGAAAATGCACTGGCCATCGGCTGCCATTTGTCTGGGTAGGAGCCTGCTTGCAGGCGATTTGGTGGTGTAGCCGAACTTGTCCGAGTTTGGCCAGATTCTGACGAATTCGGCTACAATCGCCTGCGAGCAAGTTTCCGTGACGGCGAGGGTTTCGGCCACGATTGAGCGAAGTCCGGCCTCTGAAATCTTTCTACCCACAAAATCTTCCTACCCCAAATTCCGCCGGATTAAGGGTAGGAAAATTTTGTGGGTAGGAAAATTTTCCAACCCCGTCAACCCGCCGCCATGCGACCGCAGTTCGGGCTCTGCGACGACCCATTCGTGATGTCGCCCAAGCTCGACCGCCCCGCCGCGCGCGGCCTCGCGGTCGACCGCGCGTTTTGCCCATCGAGAGGTCGAAGCTGTTCATTTCTCCACCGCCTCTTCCTTCTCCACCAGCGCCACGATCTCGCGGAGGTCGTCGACCACGGCTTCCAGCTCGGTGATCGCTTCACCCGCCAAGTCCTGCGGCTCGGGGAGTTGGTCGCTGTCTTCGAGCGTGTCGTCCTTCAGCCAGGTGACATCGAGCTTGTAGCCGCGCTCTTCGATCTCGCTGAGGGAAAAACAGCGGAATCTGCCGGCTTCGCCGAGATCGGTGCGCTTGCTGACGCCATCCGGATTCCGACCGTAGCATTTTTCGAACTCGACGAAATGCTCCGCGGCGAGCGGGCGATCTTTTTTCGTGATGCCGGGCACATTGGAGCGCGCGTCGAAGATCCACACGTGTTCGGTCGGCCGGCCTTTCTGGAGAAAAACCACGTTGGCTTTGACGCCCTGGCTATAGGGCGTGAACGTGCCGCGAGGCAGCCGGAGGACCGTGTGCACGGCGCAGTCCTGCATCACGATTTCGAACACCTCGCCGGCTTTGCCCTCGAAGAGGCAATTGTCGGGCAGCACAATCGCCGCCCGGCCGCCGGGCTTCAGCGTGGTGAGCACGTGCTGCAGGAAGTTGAGCTGCTTGTTGCTCGTCTCGATCGTGAAGTCCTCGCGCTCGGGCGCCTGGTTCGCGCCCTTGGTTCCGAACGGCGGATTCGTAAGCACGACGTCGAAGCGTTCGCCCCGATCGGGCTCGTAAACCGTGTCGCCGAGGTGGATGTGCGGTTCCACACCGTGGAGAAACAGGTTCATCAGCGCGAGCCGGCGCGGGCGCGGCACGAGGTCCTGACCGTAATAGGTGGCGGTTTTGATCCGGCGCGCATCGGCGCGCTCGAACACGCCTTTCGACTCCGCGACGAGCCATTCGTAGGCGCAGACGAGGAAACCGCCGGTGCCGCACGCGGGGTCGGCGATGGTGAAGTCCGGTTTGCCGCGCGGATCGGGCTTCATCACGCGGATGATCGACTGGATGAGGACGCGTGGCGTGAAGTATTGGCCGGCGCCTTTCTTCCCCTCGCTGGCGGCTTTTTCCAAAAGGCCTTCGAAGGCGGCGCCCTTGACGTCGACGTCCATCGCCGACCAGTCCTCCTCGTCGATCATCGCGATGACGCGCTTGAGGTTGACCGGGTTGTTGAAGCGCGGCGTGGCCTGGGCGAAAATGTCGGCGAGCAGCCCGCCGGCGTCGCGGAGCTTGCGGAGGATGTCGGCGTAATGGTCGGTGAGCGCGGTGCCGGACAGATCCTTGAGGCTGTCCCAGTCGCAGCCGCGCGGGACTTTGGCCTCGCGCTCGTCGGCCATTTTCAGGAACAGCAAGTAGGTGAGCTGTTCGATGTAGTCGCCGTAATCGATGCCGTCGTGACGGAGCGTGTGGCAGAAGCCCCAGAGTTTTTGGACGATGTCGGACAAGCGGAAGTTGAGAGCTGAGGGTTGAGAGCTGAGGAAAGCGAGAAACGCTTAGCTGAGATATTTCCTGCCGCGGCTTGCGCCGCAACCAAAAGGACACTCCTCTGTCTCGGAGGGTGATGAACCGCTAATCAGTTTCAGCAAGTGCTGAAACTCGTGGAATCCCCTTCGGCTCATCGCCTCCGGTGTAGGCAACGGGGTCGGCTAATCGCCGACCGAGACCCGAACAAGCCTGCGATAAGCAGGCCCCAGATTTGCCCGTCGCGACGATGAGTCGCGGCGCTATTCCAAGGATTCATCCATTGATGAATCCCATCAGCGGTTACAATGGATTGAACTCAGGATTAGAATCGGCGCGATCATGCGCGAAAAACTAGCTGCCGCGGTGATCGGAGCAAGTGCGATTACCGGGATCATGCGGCCACGGCCTCGTTAATCCGGGCAATCACCGCGGGCAGATCTTTGCCGAAGAGCTGGCGGGCGCGGGCGCGGCCGCCGCGGGCGGAGAAGATGGGCTGGTCGTCGAAATCTTCCTCGGAAAGAGAAAGGGAGGTGAACAGGTGTTCGCGAATCAAGAGCATCCACCTGCGCTGGTCTTCGGTTAGGGTGAGTCGCGCTTCGAGCCGGGCAAAGGCCGCGGCGACACGTTCTTCCGCGGTGAGCAGCGGCGACTCGCCGACGGCGGCGTTTTTCACCAGCGAAATCACGTCCGCCAGCGGCTGGTGGCCCATCTTGGCGTGGGCGCGACGGAGAACGTTTTCGGAAAAACGTTCCTTCATCAGGGTGTCACGGAGCTGGGTGAGCGCGGTCGGACCCCAGCCGGCGGGACGTCGCATGAGGATGTCGAGCGCGTGGATGCGGTCGCGATTGGCGCGGACGAAGCGGGCAAAGGCGGCGAGGTAGTCCGCGGGCTTTTCGAACTCGCCGAAGCGCTCGATCCGGGTGGAGTCCACCGTGTCCTCGACCCCGGGCGCGACGACGAAGGTGCGGCGGGCGCGCGGGTAGTCTTCGAGGAGGCGTTGAAAATCCGGGTGGCGCAGCAGCTTCATGGTCGCGCTGAAATCCCGTTCGAGCTTCTGCGGGAGCCCGCGCGCGAACTGGGCGACATCGCCGTCGGGGAGCCATGGGGCAAACTCGGCGCGGGCCTCGCCGCTCATCGACCTGGCGATCCGGTGCAGGCGCTTCACGAGCACGCCGGTCCAGTAGCGGCGGTCGACGTTGTTCCAGATGTGGTCGATGACCTGCGGCAGCGGGACCGGCTCGGCACGCGGTTCCTCGATTTGAAAATTGGAGGCGCCGCGGAAATAGCGGATGAGCGTGCCGTCGAAGCAGTCGAAGACGGTGAACTTCGCCTCGATGATGCCGAGCCAGCGCCCGTTGACGTAGAGCGCGTAATCGGCGGGACCGTTGTCGGCAGGAAACTCGGTGACGGCGCAGCGGTCGAGGGTGGTGAGGTCGAGTCCGGCGTGATAGGGAATGATCTTCCACGGGGGCGTCGCGGCCATCAGCCGCGCGTCGATGCGCTTCTTCCGAGTCTGCCACTCGAGTTCCTGCATGCTGGGTGGAGAGGAAAGCTATCGGGATGTACGGGGGGAGCAAGACTTCGCGCGGGCAACACGCGCGGGCTCGCGGGAAGTTTCGTTGATCGTACCCGGCGCGATCAACGATCTGCGATTCGTGCCGGCGGCTCCTCGACCATCAAGGGCAGGCTGTCTTGCCGGAGCTCTGGCGCCATGGTGGACGTCGCCTGCACGATCGCTCCCTCGAGTGCCGATGCGTCCGTCGGCTCCGGCCACGGCAGCGCGCCTTTGCGGACGAGCGCGGCGTTGCCTTTGCCCGCTTGGCCGCCAACGCGGACAAAAACCGGCCCGAAGCGGAATTTCTCCAATTGTTCCACCGCGCCGGTCCACGTGCCGCCTTTGTTGAAATCGCTGTTCACCACCAGCAGCCGTCCGCGATTCTCGACCACGTGACGAATCGCCTCTTCCTGAGCCTCGCGAAATGCGGCGTCGTTTTTCTGCGTGCCGAGCCGCAGCAGTTCGAGGGCGCGGGCGGCGTTGCAGGGCATGAAGCGAGAGAAGGGTCGTTCTCCTATAAGAATCGCTCACGCCTACAATCTCACCGGGCCACCGGGCTTGGCTTCGGTGAGCTTTTCGGCCCGGATCACCGGGAGGCCGTTGACGATGATGTCGCTGAAACCGGCGGCGTAGTGGTGCGGGTCGTCGAAGGTCGAGGGATCGCCGACCGTCGCGGGATCGAAGATGACGAGGTCGGCGACGTAGCCGGGTTTGAGGGCGCCGCGATTCTTCAGATGGAAGGTTTGGGCGGGCAGCGCGGTCATTTTGCGGACGGCGTCCTCGAGGGTGAGGAGCTTGAGTTCGCGCACGTACCGGCCGAGGACGCGGGCGTTGTTGCCGTAGCCGCGCGGGTGCGGCACGCCTTCGCGAAATTTTCGCACCCCGGAGTCGGAGGCGATCATCGTGTGCGGCTGCACGAGGAATTTCTGGAGATCGGGTTCGCTCATGCCGTGAAAAACCCCGGAGGCGCCGCCGCGGGCCTCGAGGTCGAGGATGGTTTCGATTTGATCGTCGAGCGTGTCGGCGCCGCGGAGAATCTTCGCGGCCTGCGGGATGGTTTTGCCGTTGAGCTTCGGGTCGGCCTTGAAGCTGGCGATGACGGCGTAGGTGTAGTCGCCGCGTTTGCCCTTCGCGATGGAGTCCTTCATCTCGGCGACCATGCGCGCTTTTTCGGCGGGATCGGCGAGACGCTCGCGGTAGCGCTGGGCGCCGCCTTCGCGGAACTGGGCGGCGATGAGCGTGCCGATGCCGGTGCTCGACGCGGTGTAGGCGTACTGGTCGTGGGTGATGGCGAGGCC
>JACQWL010000066.1 GCA_016209255.1 Verrucomicrobiota bacterium | reverse complement strand
CTCGGCGCGCATGCCGGGACCGCGACGTTCTGGTCATTTGCACACCCAAGCGGGTGGCGCGAAGTAGTGCAGCGCTGCCTGCCGCATCCTGAGCCCACCTCGGACAACGCGCTCTCACCGCTGACCAATGTACTCGGCTTTGTGCAGGGCCTGCTCTGCGGCGCGATGAAACTCACGCAGGTGGCCTAGCTGCGCCGCGATCCGCTGATACCGGATCTGCTCGGCATCAAGCGCGTGCCGAGCCAGTCGGCGTTCACGCGTTTCTTCCAGGGCTTCATCAGCGCGGAGAAAAATCTCGCTTGCTTCCGGCCGCTGTTCCACCGGGGGATGCAACGGTTGCCCGGCAAACGCGAGGGCTACGCCCTGGACCTGGACTCGACGCGCCTGCTCCACGAGGACGGCCATCCGGAAGGCGTCGAAATCGGCTACCCGCGCGTCGGCACCAAACCCTGCCTGCATCCCTTGCCCGCGACCTTCAGCGAAGTGCGCTTGGTCGCAGCCCCGGGGCCAAACCACGATCAAACGCGCCGGGCCGCTGCGCGCACGCAATTGGTGGCAAAGATTTTGGGCGAAATTGCTCCCGCCGAATCCTAACTGCAATGCAGTCTGAACTCGGCCAGCTCGCGCGTAGCGTTGCCACCCAAAAATCACAAAAAACGCGTTTCCACTGCATGGATACGGCGTAGTGCGACCCCCGCTCGGAACGCGGGCCCGATCGCGCGGTCTAACGGGCCGTCATGCAACGTTGCTCCTCCCATTTCCTGCGGCCCGCGCGGATTCCACTTTTCAGCGGCCTGGCGTTGTGCCTCGCATGTGCCGGCCTTGTCGCGAAGCCGCCCGAGGGGAAGGGCAAGGGAAAATCCGACGGCTTCGTTCCGCCCGGCCGGTCCGCTGAGTTTGTTCCCCCGGGGCATCGCCGGGCTCCGGTCGAATTCGTGGTGAAAAGCGCCCCGCCCGCCCGGCGCGTCGAAGTGATTCTCGCCCGCCCCTCGCTCAAACACGTCTGGGTGCTTGGGTATTGGATGTGGGAGGCCGACGCCTATGTCTGGCTGCCCGGTGTGTGGATGCTCCCGCCCGAACCCGCGGCCCTTTGGGTTGCGCCGCGATTCGAAACGCGAACCGGCGTGAGCATCTTCATCAGCGGCTACTGGAAGCTCTAAAGCCGCGCAACGCAGACAAAGGCGGAGCGGGCCGAACGCGTGGATCCCACGCCGATCGCTTTCCGCAGCGTTTGGTTTCGTGGGTCTCGGGCGACCGCGCGGTGAGGGCACCGCGCCCCCATCAAATAAATACACCGACATCGCAGAGATGCGCCCGGCGCGACCTCCATCCAGAAAATTCCTGACTCCGGGTGAAACGCGTCATTGCCACCCACGGGTCCGCCCGTCTTTTTGTTCCGCGATGATCCCCCGTTCCCACCCTGCGCGCGGCTGCCTGACGGCGTTCTGCGTGCTCGCCCTCGCCGCCGTTCCCGCCCACGCCCAGAACAAGAGGGGCAAGGCGGCCAAGAGCCCCCCCAATCCCGCGGTCACCGCCGCCGTCGCCGCCCCCGACGCTCCCAGCTTCGTCCCCCTGTCGTATTTCAGCATCCCCGAAGGATTCGAGATCACGACGTGGGCGCAGACGCCCCTGTTCCGCAACCCCACGAACATGGACATCGACGCCCAGGGCCGCATCTGGGTCGCCGAGGGCGCGAACTACCGCAAGCATGCCGGACGCGACGCCGCGGGCGATGGCGTCGTGATGCTCGAAGACACCGATGGCGATGGCCGCGCCGATCGCAGCAGCGTCTTTGTGCGGGAGCCCGGCATGACCGCCCCGCTCGGTGTCGCCGTCATCGACAACCAGGTGATTGTATCGCACGCGCCCGACCTGATCGTTTACACCGACGTCGATCGCGACGGGAAGTTCGATCCGCGGTTCGACCAGCGCGACGTGTTGCTGACCGGTTTCCACGGTCGCAACCACGACCACTCGCTCCACTCTGTCACGTTCGGGCCCGACGGTCGCTGGTATCTCAACCAGGGCAATTGCGGCGCCTTTTTCACCGATCGCTCGGGGCGCACGTTCCGCATCGGCAGCCCCTACGACCCGTTCAAGGGCAGTGCCTCCACCTACGTCTGGTCGCCCCCCGATATTGCGGGCGCAACGAGCGACGACGGCCATGTCTACGTCGGCGGCTTCACGATGCGGATGCAGCCCGACGGCACGCAGGTGGAAATCATCGGCTTCAATTACCGCAACAGCTACGAGCAGACGGTCACCTCGTTCGGCGATGTGTTTCAGAGCGACAACGACGATCCACCCGCCGCCCGCACGGCCTTCCTGCTGGAATACGGCAATGCCGGTTTCGCCTCGCGCGACGGGCTGCGCACGTGGAACGCCGACCGGCGCCCCGGCCAGACGACGCAAACCGCGGAATGGCGGCAGGACGATCCCGGCACGATGCCGGCGGGCGATGTCTACGGCGGCGGTTCACCGACCGGGATCGCCTTTTACGAAGGCGACGGCCTCGGTGAAAAATGGCGCGGCATGCTGCTGAGCTGCGAACCCGCCCGCAACACCATCTTCGGCTATTTCCCGAAAGCCGAGGGCGCGGGCTACAAACTGGAGCGCTTCGATTTTCTCACCACCAACAAGGAGCAGAATTTCGCCGGGGTCGATTTCAAGGGCGGCATGAGCTCGATCACCACCGAGCTGAAAACTTATTTCCGCCCCTCGGACGTCGTCATCGGCCCCGACGGCGCCATTTACGTCGCCGACTGGTTCGACGCGCGCGTCGGCGGCCACACGGACCTCGACGACAAGATGGCCGGCGCGATCTACCGCATCGCGCCGAAGGGCTTCAAGTCCGTGGCGCCGAAGTTCGATCTCGCGACCACCGCGGGCCAGATCGCCGCGCTGAAAAGCCCGGCCGTCAACCCGCGCGCGCTCGGGTTCACCCGCCTCAAGGCGCAGGGTGCGGCCGCGGTCGCGCCGGTGGCGGCGCTGCTCGATGAGGCCAACCCCTTCATCCGCGCGCGCGCCGTGTGGCTGCTCGCGCAACTCGGACCGGAAGGCATCGCGCGCACCGAGGCACTACTGCGCGCCGCGGACCCGATGATGCGAATCACCGCATTTCGCGCGCTGCGCCGCGTCGGGCACCGCGTGCTCGAGCACGCGCGCACCCTCACCACCGACGCGTCCCCGGCAGTGCGCCGCGAGGTCGCGCTGGCGCTGCGCGACGTGCCGCTGGCGCAAGCGCGCGAACTCCTGCTCACCGTCGCGCGCGGCTACGACGGCGCCGACCGCGCGTATCTCGAAGCCTGGGGCACGGGCTGCACCGGCAAGGAGGCGGCCATCTATGCCGCCCTCGCCGCCACCACTCCCGGGAAGGATCCGCCGCAATGGCCGGCCGCCTATGCGAATCTCATCTGGCGGCTGACGCCGGTGGGCGCGGAGGGCGCGTTTGCGGCGCGCGCCGCGGCGACGACCCTGCCCGAAAAAGACCGGCTTGCGGCCGTCACCGCCCTCGGCTTCATCCCCACCCGCGAAGCCGCGGGTGCGCTGCTCGATCTCGCCCAAGAGGCGACCGGCCGGGTCCGGGACCACGCGCTGTGGTGGATTCTCAACTACAAGGACAGCCGGTGGAAAGACCAGGGGATCGATGCCGCCTTGAAGGCCCGCGGCCTCTACGATCCCGCGAGCGTCGTGACCACCGGGAGCGTCGTGCCGGCGCCAGGACCGGGCAAGCTGCCGCCCGCCGCCAAAATCGCCGCGTTGCCGGGCGACGCCGCCCGCGGCGCGATCACCGCGCAGGCCTGCCTGCTCTGCCATCGCATCGGCGACAAGGGCACCGATTATGCGCTCGCGCTCACGGGTTTCGCCCGGACTCAAACCACGGCGGTGTTGATCAACGCCATCGTGAATCCGTCCGCGGACATAGCCCACGGCTACGATGGCACCGAGCTCACGCTGCGCGACGGTACCATCATCCACGCTCTCGTCCTCGGCAACGGCGATCCGCTCATCGTGCAATCGACCGGCGGGGCGACGCAGATGATTCCCGCCGCGAAAGTCCAGAGCCGCCGTCCGCTTGGCCGCTCGCTGATGCTCAGTGCGGAGCAGCTCGGTCTTTCCGCGCAAGACGTGGCGAATGTCGTGGCCTATCTGAAAACGCAGTAGGGCTTTCCCGGCTCCACCGGAAAAGCCATCGTCGCTTCGCTCCATACGAACTCCGGTTTGTCATTCTGAGCGCCAGCGAAGAATCCAGCAGCGCGACCGCATGCGTGCTTCCTGCTGGATTCTTCGCTCCGCTCAGAATGACGGATTGGGTAAGTTGATTGGTGGATATCGCCCACCGCGAGCCAAGCCAAAGGGGTCACGGGTCGACCCTTGACAGATTGTCATCGTCGTCCCGTTGAACGATCCGAGCGGTACAGTTCGCGCCAGCGGAGCTGACACGAGCTCTGCTTGCTCCTTTCGCTCCTTTGTCGCTCCAGTCCGCCGGGCCGCCTTCGCTCGTGGTTCGGCCCGCCGGCGAGCGGCGGCCCTACACCGGGCTCCATCGTTGCGGTCTGGAGTGACCCGACGAACACCAAAAGGTGGACGGCGACCTCCAGCCAACTGAAATGTTGCGGCTGAAAGGGCGATTTTTCGCCCACGGCGAAAAATCGCTGGGGTTTTTGCGGAGCAAAAACCCATCAATCCAACCTCTGGATACGCAGATTCCGGAAGGCGACTTCCTTGCCGAAAAGCTTCGGGTCCTTCTGCGGATGGATCTG
>JACQWL010000065.1 GCA_016209255.1 Verrucomicrobiota bacterium | reverse complement strand
GCCATGAAAGGCCAACGAATTCGCATCAAACTCCAGGGTTTCGACTATCGCGTGATCGATCAGTCCGCCCAGGACATCGTCGAGACCGCCAAGCGCTCCGGCGCCCGCGTCTCGGGCCCGATTCCGCTGCCGACGCACATCGAAAAACTTTCGGTCAACCGTTCCCCGCACGTGGACAAGAAATCCATGGAGCAGTTCGAGACCCGCACCCACAAGCGCCTCATCGACATCATCGAACCCACCGCCCAAACGGTGGACGAACTCAAGAAACTCAACCTTCCGTCCGGCGTGGATATCACCATCAACGTCTAAGACTCGCTCTTAACCACAACCGTTAGCAGTTGCCTGTGTGCCACCCGTGGCACCGCCAGGCCGCGACTAATGTAGGTCGTTAAACGGAAATCTTTCCACCTACCGCTTAGCCCAATGATCTCAGAAATTTTAGGCAAAAAAATCGGCATGACGCAGGTCTACGACGCGCAAAACGTCCTGATCCCCGTCTCCGTGGTCGAAGCCGGACCCTGCTGTGTGGTCCAGGTCAAGACCGCCGAAATCGACGGCTACAACGCCGTCCAACTCGGTTTCTCGACCAAGAAGGTCAAGAATACCGCCGCGGGCGAACTCGGCCACGCGAAGAAAGCCGGCCTCGACATCGCGCCGCGCGTGCTCGGCGAGGTCCGCCTGGCCGCCGCGCCCACGCTCAAGGTGGGCGACATCGTCACGGTCGCCGCCTTTGCCGAGGGTCAGCTCGTCGATGTCAGTGGCATCAGCAAGGGCAAGGGCTTCCAGGGGGTCGTGAAACGCTTTCGGGTCGCGGGCGGCCCGGCCGCGCACGGCTCGATGTTTCACCGCCGCATCGGCTCCGTCGGCATGCGCCAGACCCCCGGCCGCGTCTGGAAGAACCAGCGCATGCCCGGCCACATGGGCAGCGAATCGCGCACCGTGCAAAACCTGCGCGTGGTGAAGATCATCGCCGACAAGAATCTCATCCTCGTGAAGGGCGCGATCCCGGGCGCCAACGGTGACGATGTCGTCGTCCGCTCCGCCATCAAGGGCCAGCACGCCCTCCCGGTCGTGGCCGCTCCGGCGCCCGCCGCGAAGAAATAACCCCGGAGACCCAGCCATGAAACTCAACGTTTTTAGTTCCGACGGCAAGACCAGCAGCGAACAGGATTTCGCCGGCCTGCCGACCTTTGAAGGCGACAAGGGTCTCCAAGCCGTCAAGGAAGTCATCGTCGCGATCAACGCGAACAACCGCCAGGGCACCCACTCGACGAAGACGCGGGGCGAGGTTCGCGGCGGGGGCCGGAAGCCGTGGCGCCAGAAGGGCACCGGCCGCGCGCGCGCCGGCTCGATCCGCTCCCCCCTCTGGGGCGGCGGTGGCGTCGTGTTCGGCCCGAAGCCCCGCGACTACTCGAAGAAAATCAACGGCAAGGTGAAGGCCCTGGCCTTCAGCCGCGCCCTCTTCGACCGCGCCAGCGCCGGCGAGATCGCCGTCATCGAGGCGTTCGTCGCGCCGGCGGCGAAGACCAAGGCCATGAACGCCGTCCTCTCGCTCATCGCGCCCAAGGGCAAGGTGCTCCTGGTGGACGCGCCGTTCGCCGCCGACACCGCCCGCGCCTCGCGCAACCTCGAGCGGGTCACGCTCCAGGAGGCCGCGAAGCTCAACACCCTCGATCTGGCGCAATACGCCAAGATCATCGTCAGCACCAAGGCGCTCGAGGCCATCATCGCCCGCGTCAACGGAGGCAAAAACTGATGCAAGCCGACACTATCCTCAAACTCGTCCGCCTGACGGAGAAGTCCAACAAGCTTTCGTCCGCGCTCGGCCAATACACCTTCGAGGTTTTCGGCCACGCCAACAAGCACCAGATCGCGGAGGCGGTGGAACAGACCTTCAAGGTCACGGTCCGCCGCGTGAACACGATGGTTTACCGCGGCAAGAACAAGAAGAGCCGCCAGGGCCGCCCCAGTGTCGGCTCCGACTACAAGAAGGCGATCGTCACCCTCAAGGCCGGCGACAAAATCGAGCTCGTCTAACGCCCGTCCGACTCATCCGGAGGAATCCCACCATGGCTATTCATTCATTTCGTCCGCTCACGCCTTCCGGCCGCTTCACCTCGCTGAACAAGCAGAAGGAGCTGTCGAAGGAGCGTCCGCAGCGCGCGCTCACCGAGAGCAAGCACAAGACCGGCGGCCGCAATGTCTACGGTCGCGTGACCTCGCGCCATCGCGGCGGCGGGCACAAGCAGCTCTACCGCATCATCGATTTCAGGCGCGATCTCCTCGACGTGCCCGCGAACGTGCAGGCGATCGAGTACGATCCGAATCGCACCGCCAACCTGGCGCTCGTCGCCTATACGAACGGCGAGAAGCGTTACATCATCGCACCGAAGGGCCTGAACGTGGGCGATTCGATCTTCGCCTCGAACACGGCGACGACGAACGATTTCAAGGTGGGCAACAATTTCCCGCTCGAGCTCATCCCGCCGTCGACGCTGGTCCATTGCGTGGAGCTGGTGCCCGGCCGCGGCGCGAAGATCGCCCGTTCGGCCGGCACCAGCCTCGAGCTCGTCGCGATCGAGAACGGGCAGGCGACGCTCAAGATGCCTTCCGGCGAACTCCGCCTGCTGCATGGCAAGTGCCGCGCCACCATCGGTGAAGTGGGCAACAGCGACCACAACCAGCAGTCGCTCGGCAAGGCCGGCCGCCGGCGCTGGCTCGGCATCCGCCCGACCGTGCGCGGCGTGGCGATGAATCCGGTCGATCACCCCAACGGCGGCGGCCAGGGCAAGTCCAAGGGTGGCGGCGGCCGCCAGCACCTCGTGTCGCCCTGGGGCCAGCTCGCCAAGGGCTATGTGACGCGCCGGCGCACCAAGCTCTCCACCAGCATGATCATCGTCCACCACAACGGCCGCAAGCCGCGTGGCAAAAAGTAACCCCGGCGCTCGCTCACCATGGATGCAAAGACCCTCCGCCAGTTCATTTCCGAGGCCCGGCCGTTCCGCTTCAAACTCACGAGCGGGGAAGTCGTGCGCGTGCCGCACGGCGACTGGGCGAGCCTCGCGCCGACGGGCACCACTTTGCTCGTCTGGAAAGGCGCCGCGCCTGTCACTTACGACGTCGCGTTGATCGAGAAAATCGAGCCGCACACCGCCCACCGCAAAGCCTCCTAAGCCGCTTTTCACCATGGCACGTTCCATCAAAAAAGGTTTCTTCGTCGACTACCACCTGCTCGAGAAGATCGAGAAGGCGGTGAAGGCCGGCGCCAAGAAACCCATCCAGACCTGGTCCCGCCGCTCGACGATCACGCCCGACTTCGTCGGCCACACGTTCAGCGTCCACAACGGCAAG
>JACQWL010000534.1 GCA_016209255.1 Verrucomicrobiota bacterium | reverse complement strand
CGGCGTGGTCGCAAGCACATCGCCCACGTGCGCGATGCCGGCGTTGTTCACCAGAATGTCCAGCCGCTCGAGCTGGTCGAACGCGACGCGCATCGCCTCCGTGTTCGACACATCGGCCGCGATGACCCGCGCCGCGCCGCCCGCGGCGCGAATCTGCGTCGCCGTCACCTCCCCTGCCTCCGCGCGCGACTCGATGATCGTGACGCGCGCACCCTCGCCGGCCAGTCGCACGGCGATCGCACGGCCAATGCCGGAGCCGGCCCCGGTCACGAGGGCGAATTTGTCCGCGAGGCGTCGAGCAAGGGGAGTCATGATCCCGATTGTCATTCTGAGCGCGGCGAAGAATCCAGTTCGATTTTTGAGCCGGTCCCCGGTTCTGAATATAACCCTGGATTCTTCGCTTCGCTCAGAATGACAAAAAGAATTGGTGGCCGCGAGGTCGGGTTCCAAGACGTTCCACAAATTGAGTACGCGATGTTCCAAAACCAGCCCGGCTCGCCCGCGCCGGGCTTCACCACCGGGTCGCGGAAAACTTCCAGCCGGGGGTTTTCTTCTGCATTTCGATCTCGTCGTTGCGCTCGGTCAGGCCGGCGCGCCGGTAGGTGTCGTGCGCCTGCGCCAGCGCTGCGCGGTCGAGTTCGACGCCGAGCCCCGGGCCTTTTGGCAGCGTGACGCAACCGCCCTCGATCTTGATCCGGCCGCCGACGACGATCTCGTCCCGTTGCCAGGGATAATGCGTGTCGAGCGCATAACTCAGGTTCGGCATCGCGGCGCCGAGGTGCGTCATGGCCGCGAGCGAGATGCCGGCGTGATTGTTCGAGTGCATCGAGACCCCCCGGCCAAAGGTGCGGCAGTGTGCGGCCAGTTCCATCGACGCGCGCAAGCCGCCCCAAAAGTGGTGGTCCGTCAGGATGATGTCCTCCGAGCCGTGGCGCACGCTGCCGGGCAGGTCGTCGAACGACGTCGTGCACATGTTCGTCGCCAGCGGGGTCTTCAAAGCCCGGCGCACCGCGGCCATCCCCTCCTGCGTGCGGCACGGATCCTCGAGGTATTCGAGGATGCCCTCCAGTTCGCGGCCGCACCGGATCGACGTTTCAACCGACCACAACGCGTTCGGATCCAGCCGCAGCGGCACGCCGGGGCCGAACGCCTCCCGCAGGGCCTGCATCGCCGCCACTTCCTGCGCGGGTTCGAACACCCCGCCCTTGAGCTTGATCGATTCGAAGCCGAACTCCTGCACCATCGCCCGCGCCTGGGCGACAATCCCTCCGGGATCGAGCGCCGCGCGCTGGCGCGCCGCCGCCCAGCCGGTGGCAGGCGGATCGGTGCCGAACGCGAGTTCGCCGCCCGCGCCTTCGTATTTGTAGAATAGGTACGCCGAATAGGGGACCCGCTCGCGCACGATGCCGCCCAGCAGCGTCGCCACCGGCACGCCGAAGGCCCGGCCCGCGAGGTCGAGGCACGCGACATCGAGCGCACTGTAGACCTGCACGCGGGTGCGGCCGTCCCACGGCTTGTCGCCGCGCGCGACCGACGTCTCCGCGGCGCAGCGCTCCGCAAGTCGCGCGCGCAGTCCGTGCCAGTTGAGCGGATCGGAACCGATCACGGTGTCGCGCACCGCCGCGAGCGCCCGATCGACGGCGGCGCTGCCGGGCACCTCGGCGAGGCCGTGGATGCCGGCGTCGGTCTGCAGTTCAACCACGGTGCGCAGGCAATACGGCGCATGCAGGCCGGCCGCGTTGAGCAGCGGCGGATCGCCGAGCGCGATCGGCGTGATGTGCATTTCCGTGATCTTCATGAAAAATGGGAGCGCGACCGCCCCCGGTCGCAAACCAACGGTCAGCCGGTCAGCGGGACCACCGGGCCCATCAACAGGTTTGAAGCATTGGCGTGGCGAGCGAGGGCGCTCGCGCTCCCCAATCTACTTCGCCCGCAGCGTCGCCAGGAACCCGAGCAGCCCCGTGCGCACCGCGCCGCCGTCCGAGCCAAGGGCCATGAAGGTGTAGCCGAGGTCCCGGCATTTCGGCACCAGCGCGTTGTTGTGGACCAGGATGCCGGCGGCCTTGCCGTGTTTCTTCGCCGCGTCGCTGACCTTTTGCAGCGCCTCGACGAACCGCGGGCTCTCGAGCTGATCGCGAATGCCCATGTTGTAGGACAGATCCGTCGGCCCGACGAACATCACATCCGCGCCGTCGACCGCCGCGATTTCATCGATGTTCTTCAGCGCGTCCGGCGTCTCGATCTGGATAACGGTGAGCAGCCGTTCGTGCGCGTGCGCGTAGTACTCCTCGAAATCCCCGCCAAAACCGGCGCTCCGGTGGAACTTGGCGACGCCGCGAATCCCACGCGGCGGATACCGGGTGGCGGCGACGGCGGCGCGCGCCTCCGCGGCCGAGCTGACCAGGGGCACCATCACGCCAAAAGCCCCGGCATCGAGCACGCGCTTGAACCGCGGTGTCTCGTTGGCCGCGATACGCACGATGGGAAAGGCCGGCGTCGCCGCGGCCGCGTGCAGCTGGTGCAACAGCGTGTCCTCGCCGCCGGGCCCGTGCTCGTGATCGATGAGCACCCAGTCGAACCCGGCGAGGCCGGCGACTTCGACCGTGACCGGCGAGCCGAGATTGAGGAACGTGCCGCAAACCCATTCACGGGCGAGCACGCGTTGGCGGAATTCAGGCGGGAGTTTCATGAGGAAAGGTCGAGAGTTGGGAGCGGAGAGCGGAAAGTTGAGAGCTGAGAGCTGAGAGAAAGAAGCCGAATCGAACCTAACTTCCGAGTGGGTGACGAGGATTGGAGTCTCTCAACTCGTCAGAGCGACGTATAGAGCCGGTACAGCGCCTGCGTGCCGCAATCCTCCCAGCCGCGTGCCGCGACCTGGTCGTAGAGCTTCTTCGCGCCCGCGAGACCTGGCAGCTCGAGCTTCAGCTCGGCGGCGCTTTCGAGCGCGATCCGCATGTCCTTCAAAATGTGCTTCACGTAAAATCCCGGGGCGAAATTGTCGCCCAAGGCGCGCGGCGCGAGGTTCGTCATCGCCCAGCTGCCGGCCGCACCACCACTGATGCTCGCATGCACCGCGCTGGGATCGAGGCCGGCCTTCCTGGCATAGGCGAGCGCTTCGCACCACGCGACCATGCCGACCGCAACGGCGATCTGGTTGGCCATCTTGCAGTGCTGGCCGGCGCCCGGACCGCCGAGGAGCGCGATGTTCTTGCCCATCGAATCGAACAGCGGCTTCGCCCGCGCAAACGCCGCCGCGTCACCGCCCACCATGATCACCAGGCGCGCCTCGCGGGCGCCGACGTCGCCGCCCGACACGGGCGCGTCGAGCGCGGCGAGGCCGCGTTCGGCCGCCGCGGCCGCGATCCGGCGGGCCAGGACCGGGCTCGAGGTCGTCATGTCGATCAGAAGTGCGCCCGGTCGCGCGCGTTCGACAATGCCGCCGGCGCCGAGATAACTCGACTCCACGTCCACCGGAAATCCAAGGATCGTAATCACAACTTCCGCCGCCGCGGCGGCGCTGCCGGCACTGTCGTGCCAGGTTGCGCCGGCCTCGAGGAGCGCGGACGCCTTTTCCCTGGTGCGATTGTGGACGTGCAGCGCGTGGCCGGCTTTCTGGAGGTGGCCGGCCATGCTGCGACCCATGACGCCAGTGCCGATGAATGCGATCGATTGCGGAGCGGACATGATGCGTGAAACGGAGTGAGATGAGAAACGCGACCCGGATACAAAGCGCCCGGCCCGGCGCGGGCGATGAAATTTTATCTGCCGCATCGCGGTGAAATTCCCGAGTTTTCCCAGTACTTGCACGCCAAGTCCGACAAACTCCTGGGGCGAATGAATATCTGCCCCTTGCGGCGCGTCTAACTCGCAGATACATTCCAGCCCGGACCGGGTCGAACCAACCTACTCCACCCACCACCATGAAAAACCCTCATTGCGTGCTCTGCCTCCTTCTCGCCGCGGGAACCTCGCTGTGGGCCCAGACTCCCCGGGAACAGCCGCCGGTGACGCTGGCACCCCCGGCCGCCGTGCATCGCGCGCCGGAGGAGCTCGATCGGTTGCTGGGCCCGATCGCCCTCTATCCCGACGCGTTGATCGCGCTCATTCTGCCCGCCGCCACCGCGTCAACCGACATCGTGCTCGCCGCGCGCTACCTGAGGGACAACCCCAACGATCTTTCGCAGGTGGAAAACCGGGCGTGGGACGACAGCGTGAAATCGCTGACCCATTATCCCGAGATCCTGCGGTGGATGGACGAGAATCTCACGTGGACGAAGCAGGTGGGCGAAGCCTTTATCGAGGAGCCGGCCGAGGTCATGAAAACCATCCAGCGCTTGCGCGCGCGTGCCCGTGCCGCCGGCACGCTTGTCGACACTCCGCAACAGCAGGTGCTGTCCGAAGCCGACGTGCTTCGCATCGTGCCCACCCAGCCCGACATCATCTACGTGCCCCGCTATGAGCCGGCGATCGTCTTCGGGTACCGTCCGTCGTATTATTCGCAACCGCTGATGACCTTTGGCCTCGGGTTTTCGGTCGGCCCGTGGCTCGCCTATGATTGTGACTGGAGGCAGCGGACGATCTGGGTCGGCAACCGGCATCGCAGCTGGCACGGGCACGACTGGCGCCGGCCGGTCGTCCCGATTCAGCGGAGTTTTTTCAACCCGGCGGTGGCACGCCCGTGGCGGCCGCCGGCGCGACCGCCGCGTCCGGCGGTGGCCCCGACGTACTATTCGCGCGGGCAAGTCGCCGAGCCGACACCCCTGCCGGACGCGCCTCGTCCGGCGCCACGCGCGTTTGCAAATCGTGGCCTGCCCGCCGGAACGCGTGTCGCCCCGGCGGCAGTTCCGCCCACGAGCGATCCGGCTGCGCCCGGCGTGGCACCGGAATCCGTGCGCCAGCATTCCGGCCCGCGCGGCGCGAGGCTTGGTTTGCAGCCAGGCGCGGCCGCGCCTGTCGCGTCGCCAGCTCGACCCCCGGAAAACGGAACGACCGTGCACCGCGGGCCACGTCCTGACCGGCATCAAGAGACGACCGACCGGCGCACCCGCACATTCCCGAGCGTCACGGTCAACTCGTTGCCCGCGCAAGTGGCGCCTCCCCTGCCGACGGTGGCGCCTCTCATGCCAGCCCGACCGAATCCCGCACCGAGGCCCGAACGTTCGCATCCGCGTTCCACGCCCGCTCCGGCGGTGGCACCGCCGCAGCCGAACGCGGCGCCACCGCCGACTGCCGCACCCGCGCCTCAGCCGCCGGCGCCACCACCGCAGACGAGAACAACGCCGTCACCCGCCCAAGGCGACAGGAACGAACGCCGCGGACGGTACAACGAACCGTAGGCGGTTTCACCGCGGCCCGCGCGAGATTAGAGCGCGATCTCCTTGAATTTCGGATCGCCCAGCATCTGGTCAAGTTGCTTGTGTTCGATGAAAGCGCGCAGCGTGCGATTCCCGGGGAACTGCTGCGCAATTTTGTCGAGCAACGCGCGGCCATCGTCGACCCGCCCGAGGAGAGCGAGGACGGTGACCTGTCCGAGCCAGGGCTCGACGTCGGTCTTGTCCCGCCTGGCCTCGGCCGCGTAGGCGCGGAGCGCACCTTCGTAGCCCTCCTTGGCGCGGCCGCGATTGCCAAGCCGCATGCGCGCCGACCCGAGGCTGACCCAATACGCGCCGGTATCCGGGCAAAGCTTCACGACCTTGGTCAGAACCGATTCCGCGCGGGCGTAATCGCGCAACGTCATCGCGAATTCCGCCTCGCTCGCCAGATGAGCCGCCTCCTTCCGCTGCAACTCGGTAATCTCCTGCTGCCTCGCTCCGCAGCCGCCGCCAAACATCAGCGCGACTGCGGTCACGACCATCGAAATGCGGGTGATCTTCATGCGGTTCTAGTACCGATACTGCGGCTTCCACTCGCCGACGCCATCGGCGACCAACGCGGAAAGTTTCACGGGCCCGGCGGCGGACGGCTGGGTGTAATCAGCGACGGGCTCCGGCGGCTGCCGGCGCCTGAGCGCGGCGAGTTTTTCCTGCTGGCGGACGAGCGCGGCTTCGAGCGCGCGGATCTTTTTCGTGGGCGGAAAGGCTTTCATGGTGAGGTGGGTTGGGGCCAACCCGCCCCCCTGTTTGGACGGACCGCCTGCCAACGTCAACGCACTCCACCGGGCAGTCGCCGGGGCCACGCTTGCGCCCCGCCTACATGTCCGGCGGCACGTTGGCGATCGCCTCCTCCAGCGTGGTGAGGCCTTCCTTCACCTTCAGGACGCTGTCCTGGTGGAGGGTCTTCATGCCGCTGCGCATCGCGATTCTCTTCAGTTCGGCGGACTCCATCTCCTTATTGATGGCGGCGACGAGCTCCTCGTTGTTCACCATCAGTTCGTGGATGCCCACGCGGCCCTTGTAGCCGCTGCCGCCGCACTTCGGACAGCCCTTGGCGTGCGCCTTGAAAATCTGCCCGCTCCATCCAATCGCCTTTTCCATGATCTCCTTCTCGCGACCCTCCGGCGTGTAGATGACGCGACATTGCTTGCACACGCGGCGCATCAGCCGCTGGGCGCACACACACAGCAGCGAGGAAGAAACCATGAACGATTCGACCCCCATTTCAGTAAGGCGCGAAATCGTCGTCGGCGCGTCGTTGGTGTGCAGCGTCGAAATCAACAAGTGGCCGGTGAGCGCGGCCTCGACGGCGATGCCGGAGGTTTCCTTGTCGCTGATCTCGCCGACGAGGATGATGTCGGGATCCTGGCGGAGAAAGGCGCGCAACGCCGCGGCGAACGTCAGGCCGATCTGCCGGTGCATCTGCATCTGGTTCAACCCGGGCAGCGTGTATTCGATCGGGTCCTCCGCGGTGCGGATGACGATGTCGGGCGTGTTGACCTCGTTGAGGGCCGAGTAGAGCGTCATCGACTTGCCCGAGCCGGTCGGTCCGCAGTGCAAAATCATCCCGTACGGCTGGCGGATGCAATCGCGATACTTGGCGAGGTTCTCCTCCGAGAAACCGAGCGCCGGCAGCGGCAGCGTCGTCTTTTGCTTGTCGAGGCTACGCATGACCACGCCTTCGCCGTGGTTGAGCGGGGCGG
>JACQWL010000552.1 GCA_016209255.1 Verrucomicrobiota bacterium | reverse complement strand
GAGATCGAACTCTTCGCGATTTGCGACCGCCACTTGCTCTGCGAGCCGGCCCGCGAGTTCGCTGCGGAGCCCTATGCCGGTGTCGTCGCCCGTCCGAATTGCGAAACCCCCAGCGCCGTCGCCGACGGCTGCTCGCTCGAGACGGTAACGGCGTAGCCCCGGACATTTCGCACCGCGGCGCAGCCGCGATCTGCCAGTGGCGGGCAATCCGAAGGAGCGAACGACGGCTCGATTTTGGAGTGCGGCGGCTTGACGCCGCTCTTGGACGACAAGCCCTGGCTTGTCGCCCCTCCACGCGCTCGCGGTGCGCCGGGTCGCGCCGACACAGCGGCGCCAGGTCGCTGCACTCCAAGACCACGCCGGCAGAATCGTAATTGCAAAAGCGCTTCGGCCGCTCCCCGCGCGTCACTCCAGCCCCAGGACCTTCCGCCCGGCGGGTGAAATCATCTGCGGCGTCCACTGCGGGTCCCAGACGATATGCACCCGCGCCGATTCGACCGTCGGCAGGGCGGCAATCTTCTGCCGGGCGTCCTCCGCGATGGCGGGACCCATGCCGCAGCCCGGGGCGGTGAGCGTCATCTTCGCCTCCACGATGTGTCCGCCCGCCGGTGTCTTCTCAATCGCCAGATCATAAACCAGCCCGAGGTCGACGATGTTGACGGGAATCTCCGGATCGAAACACGTCCGGAGCGCATCCCAGATCGCCTGTTCGCTGAAGTCGTCCGCCCCGGTCGCGCCGGCGGACGCCTCCGGCCCGGGCACGTAACCGCCGATGCCACCGACGTGCTCGCGCGCGATCCGGAACAGCCCGCGATCCGTTCGCACCGTCACATTGCCGCCGAACGATTGCGTGATATAAACCTCCGTACCCTCCGGCAGCGTGACGACCTCCCCCGCCGGGATCATCGTCGCCACCACATTTTCAGTCAACGTGTGTGTTTGCGTCATGGAAATAGTCAACGGATCGACAGGTTCATGGGCAGCCGCGCGTAGATGCCGTGCGGATCGTTGAACGACCGCAGCAATCGCAGTTCGCCTTCGACGCGTTCGGCGATTCTGGCGCTCAATCCGGCCGAATGCGCAAAGCGCGGCGCGGCCTTCTCGATAAACTCGAAAATCGCCTCGAACAGCTCTTTCTGCCGCGGAAACTCCACCAGCCGGTAGTTTGGGCCGAGTCCCGCCTTTTGGGCCGCATACGCGATCGCGGCATCGAGGCCGCCCAGTTCGTCGACCAGCCCGATTCTTTTTGCCTCCGCTCCCGACCACACGCGGCCCTGGGCAATTTCCTCGACGTCCGCGCGAGAGAGTTTTCTCGCGTCCGCCACCTTGCCGACGAACTCGCTGTAAATCCAATCGACCATCCGCTGCAAAACCGCCAGCTCCTCGTCGGTCTTCGGCCGCGAGATGGTCAGGGCATCGGCGAATTTGCCCGTCTTCACGCTGTCGAAGGTGATGCCGAAATCGTTGGCGAGCTTCTGCACGTCGAACTGAAGGCCAAAGACGCCAATCGACCCCGTGATCGTGGAAGGCTCCGCGAAGATGCGATCGCCATAGGCCGAAATCCAATAGCCGCCCGACGCCGCGTAGGTCCCCATCGAAACGACGATCGGCTTTACCTTTTTCAGCAGCCGAATTTCCCGCTGGATCACCTCGGAGGCCGACGCACTGCCGCCCGGACTGTTCACCCGCAGCACGACCGCCTTCACCTCGTCGTCCTGTCGGAGCTTGCGCAGTTCACGGGAAAATCTCGTGCTCCCGACCTCGTCCTGGTCCCCCTCGCCATCGATAATCTCGCCCTCCGCATACACCACCGCAATCCGGCCCTTGCCGGATCGTTTCGGACCGTCCCGGTCCCTGGTTTTCGGCGCGCCCGAGATGTCCTTCGCCACTTTCGCATAGTCCGCGAGCGCCACCTGTTTGAACGGCTCCTTCGTGCCCGCCCGCCCGGTCTTCGCCTTGAGCGCATCGAAAATCTCGTCGCGATACGCCACCCGGTCGACGAGGCGGCCGGCCTTCGCCGCGTCGGGGCGAATGAGTCCTTCCGCATCGACGATCGCCTGGATTTCGGCCGGCGTCAGCCCGCGGCTCGGTCCGATGTCCTCGAGAATTCCCGCCCAGAGGTCGTCCAGCAGCTTTTGGATCTCCTCGCGGTTTTCGGGGCTCATGTCGCGCCGGGTAAACGGCTCTACCGCCGACTTGTATTTTCCGACGCGCGTCACCTGCACGTTAATGCCATACTTTTCGAACGCACCCGCAAAAAATGTCGGCTCGCTCGCCAGCCCCGGCATCAGGATCACGCCATACGGATCGATGGCCACGTCGGTCGCGGCCGACGCGAGATAGTAACTCTTCGTCGTGGCATAGGTGAGATACGCGGTGACCGGTTTGCCCGAAGCCTTGAAGTCATTCAACGCGGCGCGGACCTCCTTCAGGGCCGCGTAGCCCGAGCCAAACGCGGCCGGGGTCAAATCCCCGGTGATGAACACGCCGGCGATGCGGGCGTCGACGGCCGCCGCCCGCAGGGCATGCGTCACCGTGCGCAATTGCAGCGAGTCCGGCCGGCCGCCAAATCCGCCCAGGTCCACCGGCGCGGGCGCATCCGAGATGTTGGAGGACAAATCGAAGACCAGATAGGATCCGCGCTCGAAGGTCGGGCCTGACTTTTCGCTTTCACCCAGCGCGGCGAACGCCGCGACAAAGCCGAGGAACAAGACCACGCAGCCGCCGGTAAAAACGAGGAGCGCCGCGAGCGCGCCCAACATCGAGGTGAAAAAATTCTTCATGCGATGGCCGCAACCTAGCCGGTTTCGAACGTTCCACCAGTCGAAAGGGTGCGCCCGCACCGTCGGGCGCGTCTCCCGGTTGGCCGTGAGTCGAACCCTGTTGGCCTGATCGATTCGTTTTTGGGTCTCCCCCGGCTGAGAACATCCAAGCTCCAACCTCCAAGCTCCAATGAAGCTCCAATCGTCAAATTTCCCGCTGGTAGCCTGCCTGGAGTTTTCCTCTTTTGCAGTTTCAATGGAGGTTGGCGCTTGGAATTTGGAGCTTTTGCCCTCCGTCGACACCAACAACGCGCCGATGCGCCCCCGCGCCTCCTCCGTCTGGCAGGTCCTCCACGATCACGCCGGGAAACTCCCCGGCCTGCCTCCCGAAGCCACCGCCGGTGTGTTCGACGCCGACGGCACGTTTCACCTCGCACCCACCGGCGGCTGGGAGGAGTTGCAGGAACTCTGGCGCCACGCCCTGCTGCGGCGGATCGCCGTGGTCGAAACGACCGCGGACATCGACGCCGTGCTCGCGCCACTCGGGCTCGGCCTGCCCCGTCGACCCTCCGCGATGCGGGCCACGGCTGCCGTATCCACGACCACGTGACGAGCCGCTTCGCTACCGGGCGGAGGTTTGCCCCTTCGCATCGTGATTGTCGCGTTCAATCTCCGATTGGCCCCATGCGCCCCGCCGTCGCCGGCCGATTTCTCAGACTTCCGCCCTTGGATCAGCGTCGTCCCGCCGTTTGCGCCGCAGGGCGGTAATGCGGCCTGCTTTACCCTTGGGAGACTACGGGGGCTGCCTTGGTTTTCCTCCCGCCCCTTGAAGATCCAGTTTCCTTAGGAGTAACAGAGCGTCGCGCCGGCAGTCAGGCTCCCAGCACGCTGGCATCCAGCACGTCGAGGCGGAACTTCGGGTGGTGTGCGCGCAGGGAACAGCGCGCCCACTTGCCTTCGAGCTGACGGAGCACGTGCTGCCGCTCCGCGACGGTCAGGCGACGCCATTTGACCTCGGCCACGAGCAGTTGCTGGCGGTCGTCGGGGTCGGGCGCGACCAGGTCCAGTTCGACCTCGCTTTCCCAATACCGCTGCGCGCCGGGAAAACGCGCCCGGCAGAAATCTTCAAAGACCGTGGCGGCATGGTCATGAATGAGCTTGAGCTTCTCCGCCACCGGGTAAGTCCCCCACCGGCTCTGGTGCGGCGAAAACACGCGGAACCAAAAGCGCATCGTCGGATCCTGGATGCGGTAGAGGGTCTTCTTGGTCGAGCGCACGCTTTCGCCGAAGGGCAGTTCCCGCGCCAGGACGGACGCGTCGAGCAACTGCTGGAGCACGCGCGAAAGGTTCGTCTGCGCCGTGCCCAGGCGGGACGCGATTTCCGAAGGCCGCTCCGCGCCCCGGCCCAGCGCTTCGAGGACGGCCACGGCGTTCAACCCGATGACACCCTCGTCGCGCAGAATCCGCTGCGGCTCCTGTTCCATGTAGGGGGCGAAATCGAAGTAGAGCGACTCCACCAGCGTCACCACATCCTGTCCGGCTTCGACGAACTCCCAATACTTCGGGATGCCGCCGACGCAGGCGAATTTCTCGAACGATGCGAGGTCGCCCGGCTTTTGTCCGCAGGCGGCGCAGAACGCCGTGTAGTCCATCGGTCGAACGTGCAGGAGTTTTCGGGCGCGGCCGTAAAGCGGCGCGGCGCGGTGCAGGAACAGATCGTTCATCATCCGCGTGCTGGAGCCGGCGAGAATCAGCAGGCAGCCGCGCGGCAAGGAATGGTCCAGCCATTTTTGCAGCTGGCTCGGCAGCGACGTGTCCACCGCCGTCAGGTAGGGAAACTCATCCAGGCACACCACCCAGCGCCGCTTTTGCAGCGCGAGGATTTCGAGCAGCTCCGGCCACGTCTTGGGGACCAGCTGCGTTTCGAGCTGTGGGAGCAAATCCTGGAACACCGGTTGAATCTGCAAATCGCGTTGGGCCTCGATGGCTTGGCTGTAAAGTCCGCCGCGACCTTGCAGCCACTGCCGTAACAGACGCGTTTTGCCCACGCGCCGCCGGCCAAACACCACCAGCAGCCCGCCGTATCTGGCCGCCGCGTCCAGTTCACGCAGCTCCGCGACCCGGTTGACAAAGTCCATGTGCACAGCGGGGAAGGCTGCCCGCAAGCTTGATGCTCGTCAAACATTATGCCTGCCGGACATAATGATGGCAGAACCGTTTGTGAGTCACTCCTGAGCGTATGCGCCCCTTGGGCGCACCAGGCACATTAGCCGCAGGGAACTCCATAGTTTCAACCATGGGGTCGGTCAACGGGGTCACGTTGCTTATTGTTGATACTTTCTGGCAGCCAGTGCATCCCGTCGACGAGATTCGGTTCCGGTGTTTCCAACGCCACGTGAAAATGGTTGGAGAGGACAACATAGGCGTGCACCCGCCACCGGTATCTTTGACACGCCTCCTCCAACGCCTTTTCGAAGGCCCGTGTCGCTCCGGCCGACGCGAAAACGGGATGCTGGAAATTGCCCCGATTGATCACGTGGTACCTCGCGCCGGGAAATTGGACTCGCAACCGTCGGGCCATGCCACGAGCCGACTTCG
>JACQWL010000551.1 GCA_016209255.1 Verrucomicrobiota bacterium | reverse complement strand
CCCCCATGCACCATTCATCTAACTTCCGATTCTGACTTTCCCGAGTGAAACGACCCGTCCGATCCGGCCACACCGTTAGGTCGATTCCGCCCCGTGGAAATCGAGGCTAGAGGTCGTAAATGATATGGTGAAATTTCATGGTTGCTCCGAATTCCGCGTTTCACGCCAGGAAATAGGGAAACACCGTCGCGGCACGAGAACAGATAACGCAGGGTGCGCGCCCGGATTGGCGCGGCAGGCTGGGCCACCGGACGCGAGGTTTGCAGTCTCATCTCGCCAAAAGGTTCACGGCGTGGACGGTGCGCGTGCGTTCCTCGATCTCGGGCGGCAGGCTGCCCTTGAACCACGCCTTGGCGCGATAGGAGAACTCGCCACCCTTCGGCAGGAACGACAGCGGGCCGCCGCGGAGCGCGAGCGGCGGACCGCCGCGCGCCGTGGCATGCGGGTCTACGTGGCAGCCAACGCACGACTTGGTCTCGCCGGGCCGCGCGTAGATCCACGTCAACTGGTTGTTGATCACGCGCCGGTCACTGTCGAGAACTTGGAGGTGTACGAGCCGGTCGGCGGGCAGTTCGACAAAAAACGAGCCGTCGGGAGCGAGCGGCGCGGTGCCGAGCACGCGGGCGAAAGTGCCGCCATGGTTCTTCCAGACCGGCTCGCTGCCGGTGTGCGTTTCATGTCGGCCCACCACCGGCACACCTTCGACCAGCCGCACCAGCCGTCCGCGTTCAGCTACTTCCTTTTCCTGCGAATTAAAAACGCTCGCGCAGAGGAACCGGCCGCTGAAAGCGTCCGGCTTCACCGTGCTCGGAAGCGTCGGCGGCGGACGGCGCGGCATGATCGGGCGCGGCTCGTAATCGGCGGTGGCAGGGTCGTTGTAGATGAGGTCCAGTTTGCCGGTGCGCGGATCGAGCCGATAAAGGCCGAGGTCCACCTTCGTGCGGTCGGGCGTCTTCAGCGTTGTCGCGCACAGCAACGTTCCGTCGCTCAATGGCACCGGCGTGGTGTAGGCGCGCGTCTTGAAGTCGGGCGAGATGAGCTGCTCGGTGTCGCGGCGCGGGCCAATGAGCGTCAGCCCGCCTTGCGTCGAGACGACGATTCGGCCGTCGGGCATCGGCTGCGGCTGGGTGACGCGCAGCACGCGGTGGGTCAGCGGTGCTTCCTGGCCGTCGTCGGGAGCGTTCGGGCCGTGGTCCAGTTCGCGCCAAAACCTTCGCCGCTCCGGGCCGTAGAGCACCACGTTGTGTGTGCCGTCGGGGAACGCCGCGTGCAGGGTCAGCTCGGTCTTGTTGCGCGAGTAAAAGACTTCCAGCCGGCTGAACACGATGCGCCCGTCGGGCAGGAACGCTGGTCCAACGTGGTGATACGGCCCGTGCGTGAGTTGCTGGAGGCCCGTGCCGTCAAGGTTCATCCGCCAAATGTGCCACCAGAGGCTGTCCTTTTCCCGCCGAGTGAAAATCACCTGTTTGGCGTCCCAAGACAACTCTGGCTCGCCGACCCAGCCGTCGGTGAAGCGCGTCAGGGGCGTGACCGTCGCGTCCGGTCGTGGCGGACTGAGCACGTAAAGATTGTCGCCGGGCCGGTAGGAGGGGCCTTCGTCGGTGACCACGTACGTCTGGCGCCAACGGTCGGCTTGCTCGACGGTCTGCGGCGTGTTGGGCAGGTCGTTGTTGCCCTTGATAAACAGCAGCGCGTTGAAGTTTGGACCGAAAATGCACGGGATGCCGGCCGCCTCGACCTGCGGCGGCAGGGTGGTGCCGCTCACCGCCGTCACGTGGTCGCCCATCGCCGGCTCGATGCTCCGCGCCAGCAACGCATCGCGCGCCACCTGCCGCACGGTGCCGAACGGATGCGTCATCGCCGCGCGCTGCAGGACGGCGAGCGCCTCGGGGTTGCCGATGTCGGCCAGCGCTTCTGCCGCCGCGTGGCGCACCTCGAGCACCGATCCTTCGTCGTCGAGGACCTTGGCAATCAAACCGACGTGCGGCGTCGCTTTCAGCAAACCCAGCGCCCGCAACAGCGCCTCGCGCCAGCGCGGGCACGGGTCGGCAAACTCCTCGTCCTTCCACGTCTGGCTCCAGCCGTAGTCGGCCTCGGCCTTTGCGGCGGCCAGCGTTTCCGCGAGCGGCGCGATAAGCCCGCAAGAAACCCAACGCTTCCGCGGCGCGAAGCCGGACGTGCGCTGAGGCATCTCCCAGTTTCGCGGCGTGCTCCGCCGCCTGCCGATCATAGGGACCCGACGCCGGCAAATCGCCCGCCGGCGCGGCTGCAAAAGCGGTCGCCGCCGCAAGAACGACTGTGAGCAGTTTCGCTGACGGTTTTCTCATTCGATGGTTAAGCCGGGAAGCCGCGCCGACAGATTGGCAACCTCCAACTGGCAGGAAACTGAATTACTGGCCGGCAATACTGATCGGAAGCTGGATTTTCAGGGTCTCTTGAACTCGCCGAAGGGGTGAGGGAGATCCCGGGAGTACTCGCGGAGGCGGCGCTGCATGTCTTTCAGCACGTCCGCGTATTTCGCGCCGGCAACCAGCTTCGGCCGTCGATCCTCGTTCCCGTGGGCGGCTGGACGCGGGACGCATCGAGAATGGTCGGGACAATATCGATGTTCGACGTCAGCTGGTCGCACCTCGCGCCGGACGGTATCTTGCCGGTCCAGCGGACCAAGCAAGACGCCAGTCCGCGGTTGCAGGTCATTTTGCCGGTCCTGGCATTATCGCTGGCCAGAATCACCAGGGTCTTCTCGGCCAGTCCCAAGTCGTCGAGCTTGCGCAGCACGGCGCCGACACCGTCATCGAGCCAGGCGACGCCCGCCCAGGCGCTTTTTCGAAAATCGTCGGTCCTGAAAACCGGCGGGAGGTTGGGCCGCCCGTCGCTTCCGGTTCCTTGCCGGACGAGACCCAGATCAAGATCCGGATGTGCGCGTCAGCGCAAGGATCATCGTTTCTTTCCCGATCGGATTGATGCGCCACGGCCCGCGGCGCGGTTCGCCGCGGCAATTGTCACGCATTCCCCGACAAGATATGCGGAGCACGGCCGCGGGCGCCCGAGTAGCATCGCCCACACTCCATCGGCGCAGCTTCCCCCTCCCGGATCGCCCCGAGGCGTGCATCGGCTCGCATCAACGACGACCCACCATGCTGACCTCCACGCCCCCCGTCCCCCCTTCGAGCACGTCGCGCCGCGATTTCCTAAAACTCTCCGCCGGGCTCACCGCCGGCCTTGCCACGCTTGATCTCAGCCGCGGCGCCCACGCGGGCGGCACCGACCGCATTCGCGTCGGCCTGATCGGCTGCGGCAATCGGGGAACCGGGGCGGCCATCGATGCCCTCGACGCGGATCCAGGCGCGCACTTGGTGGCGATGGCGGATGTGTTCGCCGACCGGATCGCGGCCTCGCATGACCGGATCAAGGCCCATTGCCCGGACCGCACCACGGTCGCCCCGGATCACCGGTTCGTGGGCGTCGACGCGTATCGGCAGGTGATTGCGGCGAGCGATGTCGTCTTGGTCGCGTGTGCGTCGCGCTTTCATCCGCAATACCTCCGCGCCGCCGTCGACGCCGGGAAACATGTGTTTGTCGAAAAGCCGCACGGCATCGATCCGGTGGGCGTGCGCGCCACGCAGGCGGCATGCGATCTCGCGCGGACGAAGGGGCTGAGTGTCGTGTCCGGCCTCCACAACCGCTTCGACCTCGGCGTGCGCGAGACCGTCCAGCGCATCCACGACGGGGCGATCGGCGACGTGGTGGCGATGGAGGTGAATTTCCTGCGCCCGCCGTATGGGGTCGTCGAGCGGCAGCCGGGCTGGAGCGAGGTAGAGTTCCAATTCCGCAACTGGTATCACTTCTCGTGGCTCTCGGGCGACGACGTGACGCAGTCGCTCGTCCACAGCCTCGACAAGGCGTCGTGGGTCATGCACGAGGAGCCGCCGATGAAGGCGCACGGCCTGGGCGGGCGGTCGGCGTCGTTTGGTCCGGCCTACGGCGACATGTTCGACCATCACTCCGTCGTCTACGAGTATGCGCAGGGCACGCGGCTGTATGCGTTTTGCCGGACGCAGAAGGCGTGTTTCGGCGGCATCTCCGATCATGTGTTCGGCACAAAGGGCCGGGCGTCGCTCCTCAACTACCTGATCCGCGGCGAACAGAACTGGGATTTTTCCGGCAAGCCGCCGAATCCCTACAAGCGCGAGCAGCGCGAGTTCTTCGCCGGCATTCGCGAGGGAAAGCCGCTGAATTCCGGGGACTACATGGCGAACAGCACGATGGTCGCCGTGCTCGGCCAGATCGTGTGTTATACCGGAAAGCAACTCGGCTGGAAAAAGGCAATCGCCGCCGACTTCGCGTTTCCGCCCGACGGCGAGATCGGCTTCGACCTCGATCCGCCCGTGAAACCGGGCGGCGACGGCCAGTATCCGCTCGCCGTGCCCGGCAAGACCACCCTCATCGCGGGAACATGAGCGCGCCCCCGCGACGCGGGCCGGGCGGCGCGGCGGCCGCCGGCCAGCCGGTGACCCGCGGCCTCGAAATTCTCGCTTTATCCGAAATATCAACTGCGACCACGATGAGAACATCCCCGGTGCCTCCGACGGTGCTCGCCTGCTTGCTGGTGAGCTTTGGAATTCTTGCCGCCGCGCCGGCGAATGACGGGCCGGCGTGGCAGCAACTGCTCGAAAAAGATTGGTTGCACGAAGCGCAACTTAACACCGAGGCGCAGCCTGCTCCGAATCTCTCCACCCGCGACGACGCGGCGGGCGGCTGCGACGGCGTGACGAACGGCAAGTGGGGTTTCCACACCGCCCGGGAAACAGATCCGTGGTGGCAGGTGGACCTCGGTCAAGTCCGTCCGCTCGCCCAGGTGCGTTTGTGGAACCGCGCGGACAACGATGCCGTGGCCGCGCGGGCGGCGAATTTCATTCTGCTCTTGTCGGACGACGGCCACGAGTGGCGCGAAGCTTATCGCCACCCGGGCCGGGTTTTTTACGGCTACCGGATGCCGGATCGGTCGCCGCTCGTGGTGAAGCTGGCCAACGCCGCGGCGCGCTTCGTTCGCGTCCAGCTTGCCGGCACCGCCATTCTCCATCTCGACGAAGTGGAGGTCATCGGCCAGCAAGGTGGAAATCTCGCGCTGCACAAGCCGGCCGACCAGAGCAGCCTCAGCCGGTGGTCGGCGCCCCATGCACGCTACGACCGCCCGGTGGATTGGGCGGCGGAAACGCGCCGAACTCTGGCCAACTGCGAGCGGATGCTGGGGGCAGCGGAACCGAACGCCGGTTTCCAACCCGGCGGTCTGCGTGACGACGGCGTTGCGCCCGCCAGGGCTCAACTTGCCCGCCTCAAACAAGAACTCGCCGAACTCCCCGCCCATGTTTCGGCGCAGCCCCATTACCTGGCAGCCCGCGCGCGGCAACGCCAACTGGCCCTCGCCAGTCCACTGCTCGACTTCGACGCGCTTCTGTTCACCAAGCGCGTGCCCGGCAGTTTCAGCCACATGTCCGACCAGTATTACGGCTGGTGGTCCCGGCCGGGCGGCGGCCTCTACGTCTTGCGCGGACTGAAGAGCAACACGCCGACGACCGAGTGCCTGACCGACGCCGCTTTCACCGCGCCGGGGAGCTTTCTGCGCCCCGCGTTGTCGTTTGACGGGACGAAGATTTTGTTCGCCTGGTGCAGGCATTATCCGGAACTGGCGAAGGAGAAGGACAAGTTGAACAAGGCCAACGTGCCGGAGGACGCCTTCTACCACGTTTTTGAAATGAACCTCGACGGCTCCGGCGTGCGCCAGCTCACCCACGGCAAGTACGACGACTTCGACGCGCGCCATCTGCCCGACGGGCGGATCGTCTTCCTCTCCACGCGGCGCGGGCAAGCCATCCAAGTCGGCAAATCCAGTGCCGCCGCCACGCTGGCGACCCACGACCGGCCGGATTGCTATGTGCGCTGCGGCGGTGACGCGAGCCGGCCCGTGGCGGTTTACACGCTGCACACGATGAACGCCGACGGCGGCGACCTCACGCCGATTTCCCCCTTCGAGATGTTCGAATGGGAGCCGAGCGTCGCGCACGACGGCACGATCCTTTATTCGCGCTGGGATTACGTGGATCGCGACAACATGCCTTACATGAGCCTCTGGTCCATCAATCCCGACGGCGTCAACGCCCGGCTCGTATATGGCAACTACACCAAGGCGCCACACTGCACGTTCGAGCCGCGGGCGATTCCCGGTTCGAACAAAATCATCTTCACCGCCTCGGGCCACCACTCGCAAACCATGGGCAGCCTCGTGTTGCTCAACCCGACGGCCGGCACCGAAGGCGAAGCGCCCATCACGCGCCTGACGCCGGAGACGCCGTTCCCCGAAATCGAAGGTTGGCCGCGCGCGTACTACGCAAATCCGTGGCCGCTGTCCGAGCGGACGCATCTCGTTGCGTGGGGTGTCGAGGACGACATCCGCCAGGGCCGGCAGCGCCCGAAAAACGGCATGGGCCTCTATCTTTTCAGCGCCGACAGCGGACGCGAACTGCTCTACCGCGACCCGGAGATTTCATCGGTGTCTCCCATCCCGCTCAAACCGCAGCCGCGTCCACCCGTGATTGCCAGCCAGGTGAAATGGGACGGCCCGCAGGAAGGACGCTTTCTCTTGGCCGACGTGTCGCGCGGCTTGAAGACTGTGCAACGCGGCGACGTGAAGGCGCTGCGCATCGTCGCCATCCCGGCCAAGACGCAGCCCTGGATGAACCAGCCGGTGATGGGCCTCACACATGACGATCCCGGCAAAGCCGTGCTCGGCACGGTGCCGGTGGAGGCGGACGGCTCGGCCTACTTCCGCGTACCGTCCGGCGTGGCCGTGCTCTTCCAGGCGCTCGATGCGCGCGGCATGGCCGTGCAGACGATGCGGAGCGCGACGCACGTCCAACCCGGCCAGACGATGAGTTGCACCGGCTGCCATGACTCGCGCCAGGATACGCCGCCACCCTCCGCGCCGCTGCTCGCGTCCTTGCGCGAGCCTTCCAAGATCACCGTCGGCCCCGAAGGTTCATGGACCATGCGCTTCGACCAGCTCGTCCAACCGGTGCTCGACGCGCAGTGCGTCGGTTGCCACAACCCGAAGAGCGACGACGTGGAGGGCGCGAAGTTTGATCTCACCCCGGAACATGCTTATCAATCGCTCACCCATTCCGGCCAGCCGAGTTTGAAGGATCTCGTGTTGTCCGCCTACCGGGACGGTGTTTCGACGGAAGGCCAGAATCCCGCCGGGCGCAGCGCCGTCTTGCGCAAGCTCACCGATCCCGCCGGTCACGGCGGTGTAACGCTCGACCAGGCCAGCCTCGACCGGCTGATCACCTGGATGGACACGTATGCCCAACGCGCCGGCGCATTCAGTCCGGAACAGGAGCGGGAGTTGGAACGTCTGCGCCTGGCGTGGGCGGAATTGCTGATCGAACCGGCGGTGCGACGGACGGCAGCCATAAAGTCGGAATGATAATCACCCCCGCGCCTGGCATTGTCGTCTGGCGCACCGCTCTTGTTCGCGAGGCGCCAATCCCGACGAAACGCAGCCTCTGACCGTTTCCTGCGGCGCCACAATCGGAAACTCGAGGTTGGCGCACACGGCGATTGTCCGTTTTCGTGCCGCTTCGACTTGGCACGCGAGCGCCCGGCCCACCACGGATCGCGGCAACCCTGTTTCTTCCGACCGGTCCCAAAAACTTTTTTTGGTGAGGGGGCTCGTTAGTATGGCCCGCATCGCGGACCGGCGTCATTTCGGACGCTTAAAGAAGTTTACCTGTTCACTCATGAAAACCGCCAAGCCTACAATCGCTCCGCTGGCCGGCTCGCTGGCCCTCGCGCTCGCTCTGACGCAGGCCGGGCAAGCCGCGGAAATCAACCCGGCCACCCCGTCCATCCCTGCGCCCGTCAAACCGCCGCCCGAATTGGTCGTCGTGCTCACACCGTTCGAGGTAAACGCGGAACGCGACAGCAGTTTTGCGGCCGCCAGCAGATTTCGCTTGGCGATTACCCGCGGGATTGGAGCGGCCAGTATCGGATCCTGCGCCCCGATGCGCCCGCCGACTACGACACCCTCACGTTCGCGCCCAAGGATGCCCAGGGCCGGGCCACCGGCCCGGTGCAGGAGGCCGCCATCCGTTCGCGCAACGCCACCACGTTCGACCGCGACCCGCAGTATGCGAACGACCGGTTCAAGGACGATTTCAACGGTCCGACCCAGCGGGGCGGCCAGTGGACCAAATCGATCGGCTCGGTCCTGCATCTTGGCCGCTGGATCAATCCCTCGTTCAATTTTGCCGAGACGTTCAACCGACCCGCACCCCAACCGCGAATCGATTCCAGCCTTTTCCCGCCCACCGTGGCGACCGGCTACGACTACGCGTGGCGGATGGAGCTCTTCGAGCGGCGGCTGAACCTGAACTTCATCCACTATCGCACGAAAGAAATCAACGCCGACACCGGCGGCGACGGACCGGGTTTTTTCAACGAACTCTTCGATGCGAACATCGTGGAGAACAAACGCCCGGTCCAGGATCAGCCGATCATCAATTTCTATGCCGATTACACGATCCAGGACGGATGGCTGAGGCGCTTGCGCATCGGCGGCGGCGTGCGCTATCGCGGCAGGCAAATCGCCGGTTTTCGCGGCTCCGACACGATCGTCAATCCCGCGAATCCGGCGCAGGCTATCGACGACCCGAGGGTGGATGAATACACTCCGGTGTATACGCCCGATGATTTTTACCTGGTGACGGGCACGCTGGGTTATTCGTGGCGGCTCAAGGATCGGCGCGAGATTCGCGCCAACCTGGTGATTAACAACCTGCTCAATGATCGCGGACCGATTTTCGGTCAGGCCACCGCCGTGCGACCGCGCCACGGCGATTACACCTCGCCCGCCCGCGAGACGATCCCCAACGGTTACGGGCTGAAACAACCCATCAGCTACAGTCTGACGATGTCGTTGAAGCTGTGACGGAAAACGGCGTGGGTTAACTACAATCCGGCCAAGTACTGGACGATGAAGCTCAATATGTGCGCAATATTCAGGAGGGCGGCCGCCGCCAAACCCTCCGTGCCTCACCCGACGGCTCGCCCAACCTCTTTCGCATCATAGATCCGCGCCAGTTTATCTTGAGCGCGACGTTCGACCTGTAAGATTGGGACCGCGTCCGCAGCAATGTCGGCCTCCAATTCACAGGGTAAATCCATGATCGAGATTCTCCCTTTCCCTCGGCGTGCCCGCCTCAGGCGGGCAGCGGCGAATCCGCCGTGGGGAAAATGCGGGTTGTCCCTGCTTTGTTCGGCCGTGCTGAACCTCGCTGCCACCGCGAATGCCGCGATCGCAACCCGCCAGCCAGAATTAGACCCTGGCGTTGAAGCCGCGACCGCTTGGGTGAGCTGGGAGCAATCGCTCACCAGCGACCGCGATTACGCGAATCCCTACCGCGACGTGACGCTGCGCGTGACGTTCGCCGGACCGGACGGCCGGAGCTTCACCGGCTACGGATTCTGGGACGGCGGGCGTACGTTCAAGGTGCGCGCGGCGTTTCCCACGCCCGGCGTGTGGACGTGGAGGATGACCTGTTCCGAAACGACGGATATCGGCCTCCACGGGCGCAGCGGGCGCGTCACCGTGACACCCTACACGGGCGCCAATTTGCTCTACCGGCACGGGTTCATCAAGGTCAGTCGATGCGATGGAGCTTCCAATCGTGGTCCAGCCACGCGGCGTGCTTGCCAAAGGCCGTGTCGGAATAGTCGGTGCGGAGCTGGGCGGCGGGGATCGGTTCGACTTCGTTTGCCGGCCGGACTTTTCCCGCCGCTTGTTCCTCGGCGAGCTTTTGCAGCAGGCCGCTGCTCGCGACGCCCAGGCCGCCGGTGATGTGATCCCAAAAACCAATGGGTTTGGACCGCGCCGTCATCCTGCCCTCGAGCAGCGGCCCGAGGCTCATGCCGTCGAGGACGGGCTGACGGGCGACCTTCGCCCCGGCGAGTTCGACCAAGGTCGGATAGATGTCCATCGTGCAGGCCGGCAAATCCACGACGCGCGACTGCCGGATGCGGGCGGGCCACTTCATGAGCCCGGGCACGCGCAGGCCGCCTTCGTAAATGGAACCCTTCCTGGCCCGCAGGCCGCCGGTGGCGGCCTTCGGCGATCGCGCCGTTGTCGCTGTTGTACCAGAGCAACGTGTTGTCGGCGACGCCCAGTTCCCGCAGGCCGGCGCGAAGCTGTCCCATCGCGCGGTCCATCGCCGTGAGCTCGGCGAGGAAATGCTGCGTTGGCTTCGGCTGGCCGGCGTAAAGCGCGAGGTCGCGTTCCGTGCCGACGTGGGGCGCGTGCGGCGATCCAAACCACACGACGGCGAGGAACGGCTTGCCGCCCGCCTTCGCCCGGCGGATGAATTCGAGCGCCCGCTGCACGATGACCTCCGAGCCCTCACCGGCAGTCTTCACTGCCCGGCCGTGGTCGGACATCCAAGGATCCACCTCGAAAAAGTTTGGGCTGGATAACCATTCGTCGAAGCCGCTGTTGCCCGGCGAGACGGGACTGTCCGCGCGCACGGAGCCGAGATGCCATTTGCCGAAATGGCCGGTAGCGTATCCGGCAGATTTGAGCGCCTCGGCGACCGTGATTTCCTGCGGGCGCAACGAGTAGCCCCAGGAGAATGCCCCCATGCGATTCGGCGTGCGGCCGGTCATCACCCTCGCGCGCGTGGGCGAGCATACCGGAGCGCCGGCATAGAAGCGGTCGAAGCGCAGGCCCGTGCGCGCCATCTCGTCGAAAACCGGCGTTTTCACGACGGGATGGCCGTTGTAGGCCATGTCGCCCCAGCCCTGGTCGTCAGCCATCGCGAGGATGAAGTTGGGGCGCGTCGTCGGGCTCGCGCCGAAGCTCGAAGCGCAAAATTCGAGGCTCAAGAAGAACGCCCATAGCCAGATTTCAAAACGGATTTTCATGGTCCTGAGGTTATCTCCAATCGCAGACGGGCAACGCAATCCTGCCCGCGCCACGCTGGTCACTTCTTCCAATTCACCGGGTTCTCCACCGCGAAGCGAAGCAGTTCGTCGTAGAGCAGCATCTGGATGTCCAGCAACTGCTCGTGCGAAACCTTCGGATAGGGAGGTGTGCGCACGCCGCAAGGAGTCTCATGCACGAACGCCACTCCGCCGCAGGCGTGGTGGAGCGCGCTGGCCAGGTTGAAAAAGGGCGGCGGAAATTTTATCCCGTCCTCGACCGGCTTGGGTCCGCCCGGGCAGTAGGGCAGTCCGGCCTCGGCATAACGTTTCTGCACCCGATTGCCGAGTGCTTCGATGGTTTGCTTGACCGTCCAAGGAACGTACGCGGTAGGTTCGATCGATGGAGGAACAGAGTGGGAATGGAGCGAGGCGATGAAGTCCGGCGCCTCCTCGCGCGCCAGGCGAAAGAAGGCCCCGGTTTCGGGCGTCATCGGATCAAACCACTCGTCGTGCATGAGGTTGATCGCGCTGTCATTCCAATAGGCGCCGAGGGTGGCCGCATCCGGACCGCGCATCGGATGAATCCGCTTGGTCATCGGCCAGGTGTGATTCGATCCGTCCGGCTTGGTCCCCATGCCCACGCGCTGGTGAGTGGACGATTCTTCACCGACCCACGAGTCATAGGGGCATCGGGCCCGCGCATCCGGGCTGCCGCAAGGGACGATCAAAACCCGGCAGCGCGCCAGATTCGCCGCCAGTTCGGGCCAGGGCCGATCGCGAAAATCCCGGCCGGTTTCCGCGACTTGGATCAGGTTCACCAGTCCGCTCACGCCCTCGACCTCCTGGCCATGCACCGGGCCCAGCAGGAAGATGACCGGTTTCTGTGTGCCATCCTTCCGGGCGTACGACGCCGGGTCGCGGCCGCCGGCGGCCGAATTGTAGTTCGCACTTCCCCGCCGGTCCTCGCGGTCACCGTACGCCACGAGATAGACGTTTCGCCCGCCGGGGGTGCGGGCCAGGACGCTCATCGCCCCTTTCTTCACGCCGTGGACGGCATTCTCCACATCCTCGAGGCGGCTCTTCCAGAACGCAGGGAGGTTTCGCTCCGGAATACTCTCACGCGAGGACTGGCCGGAGGCGGCGGCCCCGAGGATCGTGAGTGCCGCGAGCGGGGCAATTAGACTCGCGGCGTGACGCTGTGATCTCAGGGTAGGCATGGAGGGAATTGTTGGGAGTTGAATAGGAATGGGGTGCTCGCGGGCCGGCATTCACCGCGCCTCAATCGAATGCGGCACCTGGCTCGGGTGCATCAGGTAGGCAAAGAGATCGCGCACCTGGGCATCGTTGAGCGTCTGTAGCAGGCCCTCCGGCATGAGCGACGCCGGTGTTTCCTGCAGCCGGGCGATTTCGCTTCGTTCGATGACTTGTTTTTCGGTCATCGTCTTAAGCGTGAGTACGCGGTCGTTCTTGGCCATCACCAAGCCACTGAGGATCCGGCCGTCTTTGAGCTCAATCGACGTACGGCGGAAATCCGCGGTGACGACCGCGTTTGGGTCGGCGACATTCTCGAGCAGGTAATCGAGATTGGCGCGGCCGGAGCCGGACAGATCCGGTCCGAAGTCGCCGCCCTCCCCATACAGCCGATGACAGGCGATGCACGCCTGGCCGAAAACGGCCCGGCCGTTGCTCTTGTCGGCCCGCGCCAGAACCGCCGGGGTGAGTTGCTGTTTGAACCGCGCGATCAGTCGCTGCGTTTCGGCGGGCGATTCGCGCATTTCGCCCCACACTTCCCCCAGCTTCCGGCTGAGCGCCGGGTCGTCGAAACTTCGAATCTGCCGGACAAGGAATGGCGTCAAATCGGTGCGGTCAATACGACCCGCACCGACGGCTTCGAGCAACGCCCGGGCAAAGCTGACGCGGGAGACAAGCGTGGCGAGAAGCTGCGGGCGCTCCAGGTGATAAAACCGGCGGTAGGCTTTGACCAAAAGGTCGCCGACCGCCGGATCGTCAAAGGCGGCGAGGCCGCAAGCGGCCACCGGATTGAGAAACGCCACCTCGAGCAGTTGCTCGCAAATCGTCCGCACGTCGGGCGCATGGCTGTCGATGAGCGTCTGCAGGGCGGCCTGTCGTTGCTTCAACCCGGCTTGCGGATCCAGCGCCACGGTCCGCACCTCGTCGAGCGCCCGGCCGTCGCCGAAGAGTACGCTGAGTTTCCGAACGCCGTCGCGCAGGGCGGCGTCGGGCCGGGCGGATAATTCCTGGGCGAGGGCATCCCACGCCGCGGGCTTGGGCGCCTTGCGCCAGCCGGCGAAGGTCGCGGAAACGCCAGCAAGGATGTCGGCGGCAAAGTTCGGCGACGCGTGGGCGGCCGTGGCGATGAGCAGATCGTTGAGCGGGCCGGGACCGGCCTGGATGTCCTCCGCGAGCCGACGGGCGATGAATTCCCTGGTTCGCGGCAGTTCGCACTGCCTCGCGACGTTTACGAGGTCCGCCAGGTTCTCATCGCCCACGGGGATCAGCCCGCACCAGATCAGCAGCGGCAGGTTGTGATCGCCGGCGTCTTCCCGGTGTGCGACCAGGGCCGCAGCGAGCGCCGGGCGCTGACCGGTGGGCAGACGCTGAAGCGTGGAGGCGAGCGCGAGGCGCACGAGGGCGGAATTGTCTTCGCGAGCGAGCCGCAGAAGTTCGCCCTGCCAGCGAGGCGCGGTTTTTTCGGCCGCCGCGAAATCGGGCCGCCATTTCGGGCGCACGCTCATCACAGTGTCCAGCGGCCACGCATCGCTCAACAGGCGCACCGCCCACGTGCGCACGTGCTCGTCCGGATGGCGCAGTTGCGCGCGAAGCAAGACGTCGTCCAGGCCGCCGATCGCATGCAGGCTCCACATCGCGCGGAGTTTGCTCGTGATCTCGGGGCGGCGGCCGAAGATGACGCGGAGTTGTTCCCGGGCCGCCGCCAGATTCCGCCCGGCGCTCGCCCGGGCGATCAGTTCAAGCCGGGCCTGGCGGACGAACCACTCGTTGGCATGAAGATGAAGTTTCACCAACTCCGTGGAGTCGAGCTTGCCCAGGTCCCCCACATCGACACGCCGCGGCTCGCCGGCGGCGATCTTGAAGATGCGCCCGCTGGTGCGGTGAATCCCGCTGTACTCGTGGCACTCGCCGGCGTCGCTCCAGTCCAGCACAAACACGGCGCCATCCGGCCCGTAACGCAGATCGAGCCCGACGAACCACGGATCGGCGGACACGAGAAAATCCCGCCCGTGACGACCGGCGTAGCCGGCGCCGCGGCGTTCGAGAATCTCCCGATTTGCGCGCCGGCCGTGCTGATTTAGCGTCAATAGGTGGCCGCGATATTCCGACGGCCAGTTGTCACCGAGGTAGATCATCGCCCCGATATGGGAGTGACCGCCCCCGAAGGCGTTGGCGGCGCCTGCCCGCGAGTCCTGCCAGCGCTTGCCCGTGTCGAAATGCCAATGGTCCGCGTGCGTGTCGATGAGCGCATAAACGCGTGGATTCGGGTCCGGCGTCGAGAAGCGCATGAAGTGCGCCCCGGCGAACGCGTGCCAGAGATGTCCGTTCAGCGTGTTGATGTGGAAGAGTTCCCCGTGTTCGTCCCAGTCATGCCCCCACGGATTCGTCGTCCCGGCGGTGAGCATCTCGAACAACTTTCGCTCCGGATGATAGCGCCACATTCCGCCCCGGGCCGGCACCCGCTGTGCCGGCGGCGTGCCCGGCGCGCCGATCTCGCCCACCGCGGCGGAGCCCACGCGGCCATACAGCCAGCCATCCGGGCCGAAGCGCAGTCCGTTGACGAACGTGTGGTAATTCGATTTCGGCACGGCGAATCCATCCAGCACCACCTCCGGCGCACCGTCCGGGACGTCGTCGCCGTTGCGATCGGGGATGAAGAACACGTTCGGCGGACACGTGACCCAGACCCCGCCACGGCCGACTTCGAGGCTGGTCAGCATCTGCAATTCGTCGGTGAAAATCTTCCGCGAGGAAAAGCGGCCGTCACCTTGCTTGTCCTCGAAGATGAGTATGCGGTCCCGCAATCCGAGATCGAACCTTCGTCCCCCTTCGGCGTAGGTGTAGTTCTCCGCGATCCATAACCGGCCCCGCCCGTCCCACGCCATCGCAATGGGATTCTGCACCTCCGGCTCGGCCGCGAAAACCGTGGCCTTGAACCCCGGTGGCAGGGTCATCCTCGCCGCGGCGGCAGTGGCCGGCATCGGCCCGGCATGGTTCGGCTCCGTGTTGTAGGGCTTCGGAAAACCGGCCGCAAAACCGCTGGGCTGGAACCCGGCCAGGACTAGCGCGAGTCGGGCCGCAAATCTGAGGGTATTGACTTCGGAGTTCATCTGGCTGGCACCGCCGGATTACTGGAGGCGTTGCAGGAAGGCGACAAGGTCCGCCAGGGTTCCCGGGTCGAGCGCCCGATCCAGGCCCATCGGCATGAGAGATGTTCCGACGGGTTCGAGCCGGGTGATCGAAGGACGGGCGAGGGCCAGCTCGCGACCGTCGCCGGTGGCGACCACGATCTGATCGGTGGTTTCCCGCGGAATGGTGCCCACGATCGTTTCCCGGCCGTCGATTTGAATGCTGAACGACTCATATCCCCGGGGCGATGGTGGCGCTGGGAAAGGCAATCGCCTCGATCAAGTCGCGAGCGCTGCGAATCCTCCCGATCGGGGAAAGATCCGGCCCCATCATCCCGCCGGTGCTGCCGACGCGATGACAGCTGATGCAGGCCCCAGCGCCGGAGACGAACGCCGTGCGACCGCGGGTCGGATCGCCTCTCGCCACGATCTTCTCCAGCGCGGTCACGCGGCTGTCTTTCGCCGCCGCCTGGTTTAATATTTCCGCCATCAGCGGCACCGCGTTTTCGAATGCGGGCGCGGTTCAACTTCGCGCTGGCCAGAACCGACGCGGCTTGCAACCGCGCTTCAAGCGATCCCCCGGTCACGTAGGGCTCCATCAGCATCTGAAAGGAGTCTTCGTCCAACCCGTGGTCGCCGCCCGCCGCGGCTTGAAGTGCGGCGACGCGGAAGGCAGTCGGTCGCGCGGGATCGCGCGCCTCGCCGCCCCACGCAGGACGCTTGACGGCAATCGAGCAGGCCGCCGACTGCAGCCCGGCATCGGGCGAACGCAAAGCCTCGAAGGTCGACCTGGCTGGAACGTTCTCGGGCAGAATCTGATCGAGGACAATCAATCCGGCGCGACGCGTGCGCGGATGCAGATGGGCCAGGAGTTTTCGCGTCTCGGCTGGATGGTCGATCTCGATCAAAGCATAGATCAATGCATGCGTGAGGACGGGATCGTGTTTCGTGGCGGCGGCGGCATCGGCCAGCGCTGGGATCGCCGCCGGATTCCGCAGCCGGCCCAGGGCGCGCGCGGCTTCGCGTCTGACCGCGAGGGACTCGTCTCGCAGCAGCGGCATGAGCTGATCGAACGCGTCGCGTTCCGCTGTGGTGAAGACGCTCTGGCATGCCGCCTGGCGAATCCGAATGTCGGTGTCGCCAAGCGCGCGCCGGACACGATGAATGCCACCGGGAGCTTCGGCCTGCTGGAAGCCCGAGGTGGGACATCGCCGGTACCACTCTCCCGTATCGATGACCAGGAGACTGCCGTCGGCGTCCGCCAGCCGCCAGACGGAAGGCGGGGATGCGACATAGAGCGCGCCGTCGTGCCACTGCACGCCCTGCGGAAACGTCAGCCGGTCGGCAAATACCGCCGAGCGATCGAAAACGCCGTCCCCGTCGATGTCTTCCAGTACGCGAATGCGACTGGGTGTCTGGGCCTCGAGGGCGTCCCGCGAAAGCGTCAGGCCCGCGTTTTTGGCGACGAACAGACGTCCCCGCTGATCAAATCCACCCAGCATCGGGAAGCCCACGCGTGGCGGAACGGCCACGCGGACGACCTCGAATCCTGCCGGCACTTGAATCACAGCGGGCGGCGGCGTTTGCGCGAAGGCGTTGAGGACGACGGTTGCCGCGCCGGCAAAAAGAAAATGGACGGAGGCTCGCGCTGGCATCGCGGCCACTGGAGTCATCCCTGCTGGGAGCATCATTCGGTTTCCCCCGGCGCGGGTTCCACGCCTCGGAGTGAACACCGGGCATCTGCCTGGCTTGGAAGGGCGCGCATCTTTCCGTTAGAATTGCCCCTTCAATCCGAAGGTGCATTGCACGCCGTACAGATTGTACTGCCGGCGGCGGGCGTAATCGGGCGTGTTCGCCGTATAAACGTACGACCCCGCCGGCGACTCTGTGATGTTCGCGGCATTGCCAAAGAGCGTCATTCGGGGCGTGAGGCGAAAGCTGAAGTCGACATCGAGATAGGTATAACTGATGCGACGGGTGTTGATGGGAACGACCTCCTTTTGCTCCGGCTTGTGATTCCATCTCAAGCTGGCACCGAGTCGATCGCGCCGGATGGTTACGCCCCAGTTCATCAGGCGCTGGGAGGCCAGGGAAATGTTACCGGCACTGATTCCCTTGGGCGCCGCGGTATAGGAGGTGTTGCCGAAGACCGTCAGACGCCCACGAGGGCAGAAAGCTGTTGAGGTCTTGATGCAGTCCGAACTCCCAGCCCTCGGTGGTCGCGCCGCCACCATTGTACTGCTCGACCACCTCGAAATTAAGGGGGAGAAGCTCGCCGTAACCGTATTTTTCCAGCGCGGCGCGAGCTCCGGACGTGCCGGCGAGATGCCTGACCGAGTTGACGAAATTGCTGATGTCCTTGCGAAAATAGGCGAGCGTGAACGAGCCGCCCGTCGCCGTGTAGTATTCCAGATCGAGGTCGTAGTTCCTGCCCAGCCAGGGTTGCAACGGGGAATTGGCCGTCAACCGGCGGGGGCTCGCGGTGATATCCGATACCGTGGTCACGGCCGCGAGTTGGTTGAGATTCGGATAGCTGATCGAGCTGGCATACCCCGCCCGCACCTGGATGTTTTCCGTCATGCGATAGACGGCATTGAAGCTCGGATATATCCCGTTCACGATGCCCTTGGTCGTAACGGCGCGCTCGATATTCGTCTTTTCCGTGATGGCCAGGGCGGTACCGGTGGCCCGGATCGGCTGTCCGGTGGCGGGATTGGTGATCAAGTTTCCATCCTCGTCCCGGACGTACAGGCCCAGGGTGTCCACTTCCCCGGCATCCGCCCGCGACCGGTAGTTTTGAAAACGCCCACCGCCGACGACGGTGACCCGGTTGTGAAAGAAGGATGCGTCCAGGCGAACGAATCCCGACGTAATCGTCTCGACCAGGAACTTGGAATTGGTGACCATCATGCTATGCTCGCCCGCGAGGTCGCGGCTCCACCAGTTCGGACGCGCCAGATACAAATCGTACAGCTTGTACTGCGACGGCCATTTGAACTTCGGCTGGCCGAAGGGAGGGGCCACCACCGAGTATCCGTCCACCAAGTCCATGCCGGCCGCCGAAACCGCATCGTCTCGCGTGCCGGCCCGGCCATCGGCGCCGACATACGTATAGACCGGATCGCTTCCGCGCACATCGCAGACGGCTTGCCGAACATCGCCGCCCACTTTGACGACGACGGGCACGCCGACTGTGATTACCCGCCGGGTGTGGGCGAAGAGGCTTTTCTTCACGTCAAATCCTTCCCGAAAGAACTCGGTCCCGCGCCCAATGACGAAATTATTGACATCCCGGGGATCTGGCGTCTCCCCGCTGGCCAGGACGGCGGTCAGCCGCGGGACCAAGTCGTGGGTTTGGTCCATTCGCACGGTGGGTGCGACCACGTCGCCGGCGGCGTTGAATGAGCCCAGGGTGAGGACGATGTTTTGAAAATGGCCCCGCTCGAGGCAGCGGTAATGGTAGCTCGCATGGGAGTAGGCGCCCCGCACCTCGGATTTCCACTCCGAACCATTGTGGGTATATTTGAACTCGGGTGTCCACGTGGTGCCGTACTTGTGGCCCGCGTTACCGGTGAATTGCACCACGCCGGCATTGGGGCGGCCCTGGGTAAACTCGGACGAAAACGCGGTTGGGTTGCCGGCAGTGTCCCCTTGCCACCGGCGGCCAATCCAGGCCGCATCGTAATACTGCTGGGAATACCCCAGCGTGAGCACGTCATTCGGCGCGAAACGCCAGTCGATGCCAACCCGTCCGGAATAGCGGTCGGTGAACTTGGGGGTGTCCTGCATGGTGAATCCCTGCAGGAACGGGTTCTCGATTCCGGTTCCGGCGGTCGGATTCAGCACCCACGTGTTGGTGGATGAATTATGCGGATTGAACTTGCTCGAGATCGCGCCGCCAATCGTGAAACCGAAGGATTTGCTGACGGGTTTGATGTACGTGAAATCGAACCCCGGCTTTATTTTGAAGGTCGGGTTGCGTTCAATGCCGTAGGTCTTGCGCAACTCCGTGCGCGTACTGTTAACATTGAGGTATGTCCGATAATTGAACCGCGGCCGCGAGCGCTGAAAGGCGCTCTTCGTCACGATGTTGATGGTTCCCCCGATGCCTTCCGCCGGCATGTCGGGCAGCAGCGTCTTGTTGAACTCAATCTGGGCGGCGTCGTTGATCGCGAGTTTCTCGAATTCGAACGTGCGATCGGCCCCGGCCGCGGCGCTGGCAACCGCATTGCCGTTGGATGTGACGATCGTGGTGTAGGCCGTTGACGAGGCGGCCCGATAACTCCAACCCGGATTTTGACCTCACCTGCGCTCTTAGCCGGATCTTTTCGATCCTTTACTAATGAGTAATTATACTCATAGTCCTGAGTAAAATAACTGAAACGGGATAACCTATTTCAGACCATCAGGAAGCGAATGACAGAGCCCCGTCGCTTTCTTCAGGTATTGGCCGGACCGCGCCAGGTAGGCAAGACGACACTGGCCCGGCAGGTCATGGCGGAAACGGGATTGATCTCCCATTATGCATCGGCCGATGAGCCTACGCTACGCGACCGCATCTGGCTCGAACAGCAATGGGATACGGGCCGATTGCGCGCCCGTGGCCAGACGACCGGAGCGTTCTTGGTGCTGGATGAAATCCAAAAGGTTTTCGGCTGGTCGGAAACCGTGAAACGGCTTTGGGACGAAGACTCCCATGACGGCGTTCAGCTCAAAGTCATGGTGCTGGGATCGGCTCCGCTGCTCATTGAACGCGGGTTGACGGAGAGTCTGGCCGGGCGTTTCGCGGTCATTCCGGTTCCGCACTGGTCGTTTTCAGAAATGCGCGAAGCGTTCGGTTGGACGGTTGAGCAATACGTTTATTTCGGCAGCTATCCAGGCGCGGCGCCTTTGATCGGCGAACCGGCCCGCTGGCGCAGCTACATCGTCGATGCATTGATCGAAACGACCATTTCCCGCGACATCCTGTTGATGACCCGGGTGGACAAACCCGCGCTGCTTCGCCGACTATTCCAACTTGGCTGCGCCTACTCCGGGCAGATTCTGTCCTACCAGAAAATGCTCGGGCAGCTCCAAGACGCTGGCAACACCGTCACCTTGGCTCACTACCTGGAACTGCTGGAAGGGGCGGGCATGGTGATGGGGCTCATGAAGTATGCGCATGGGCAGGTGCGCCAGCGGGGCTCCAGTCCCAAGCTCCAAGTGCTCAACACCGCACTCATGTCGGCGCAGGGTGGGAAAGCCTTTGAAGAGGTGCGCGGCAACGGCGACGAATGGGGGCGTTACGTCGAATCATGCGTTGGCGCGCATTTGGTGAACACCAGTGCGGGAACCGCGCTCGAAGTCACCTATTGGCGCGAACGAAACCACGAAGTCGATTTCGTCCTTCAACGCGGCACGGAGCTTGTGGCGATTGAAGTGAAAAGCGGGCGGCGGCGCGAGTCATTGCCGGGCATGGCGGCTTTCGCGAAGCACTTTTCACCGAAGAAATCTCTGCTCGTCGGGGCGCAAGGCATCGCGCTGGAAGAATTCCTCAGCAAACCAGCGGACGACTGGTTCAGATAGCACGCATTCACGCTGGCCCCTTACGGATTTCACCGACGAAGAGCCAGCGATGGCCCCGATAGCCCACCCGATTTTCGTTCCGAGGGGCCAATTCTGCTGCACTTTTGCTGCCCTGGCCTTTCTTACCTATGGAGCGGGCGGACGGAATCGAACCGACGAGACCTGCTTGGAAGGCAGGAGTTTTACCACTAAACTACGCCCGCGAGGCGCAGGCCGATAGCTTCGCCGTCTCCACCGCACCGTCAAGCCCGCAGCACGAGGCAGCGAAACGCGGGGAGCCACGCTTGCGCGCCTCCAAGCCGTAACAATTCAGTTGAACCACGATTGGACGCGAATGAAAACGCTGGCCCAAGGTGGCGGCACCGACGCGCCATCGATACCAACATCGCGCTGGTTGCGGCCGGGTGCCCCACGAACTGCCCCGTCGCGCCGGCAAGATTCAGCAAACCCTCCACGGCCACTGCACGCAGCCGTCAATGTCACGGATCATTGCGAAGTCGACTTTCCCCTTCAGCACAAAGGGGAGCACCTCGACCTCGACCGGCAGCAGCGCCCGCGCCGCGTGCCAGCTCTTGCCACTCACGTAAACATCGTCGACCAGCAACACCCGTCGCCACGCGCCGAGGTCCGGCACGGCCGAGAGCAGCGTCGGCTCCGCGTGCCGTGGCTCGTTCGCGTCGTCGCGATAGTTGAGCGCGATCACTTTCAGCCCGACGCCGAGCCGCTGCGCCACGAGCGCCGCCGGCACCACGCCGCCAACCGCAATCCCCACCACCCCATCGATGCCCGCCGGAAATCTCCACGCCGCCAGCCGGGCGGCGATGTCCTCAAACGCGAGGGGCGTCATTTCCCCGCGGACGCGCCGAGCGACCGCTCGCCGGCCCAGGGCGCGAGATGAATGCTTGGTTTCCAATTTAAGCGCAACGACACGCTTGTGAGCGACCGCTCGCCGGCCCAGGGCGCGAGATGAATGGCGAACGGGCTAACCCGCATTTTTCACACTCTGGTAGGTTTTCACGCTTGGCCGACAATGGACATG
>JACQWL010000528.1 GCA_016209255.1 Verrucomicrobiota bacterium | reverse complement strand
CGCCACCACACCGCGGCGATTGTTACTCACCGGACTGAAACGCCACGCCAATGCGGTCGGATCGGCGGAGCTGCCCGTGGCTGCGTCGACCTCCTCGTCGAAAAGGCGAGAGTCAAGGAACTCCGCGCCCTGGCCGCCAATGGGCAGCGGCAAACCATGCTCGATGGCGTGCAGGAAAATGTGATTACGCAGGATATGCCGATGTAGGGACTGGAAAAACGCCCATCCGCTGCTTTCGAGTCGCTTGAAGAGACCGACGCGGCAAAAGCCCATGAGTCGTTTGCCGGCCTTGGACAAATCGGCGATGACGCGCTCCTCTTCAGGGGTGGGACGTGTGGCGGGTCTGGGCTCAAGATAACCTTTTAGGCCGTATCGCGGCAGGTTGAGAGCATTGATGACCGCGACGACCGCGTCGGAATAAAGCGCCGCATACTGGTCGGCTGGGTCGGCGTCGTTGATGGCAAACTTGAGTGTGCGGGGCTCGCGTACTGGAAAATACACCCGGCGGCCGTCAGAAAAGGTCAGGAATTTTCGCTGCCGCTCAAACTCCAGTTCGCCGATGCGGCGAAGGTAAGCTTCCGGTCGGACGCCAAGATCGCGTTCAGATGGCACGAAAAGCCGAAGCTGGTTGGAGAGATCGAGGTAGGTCTTGTTGTAGGGCGTGGCCGAAATCAGGATGACGCGCGCGTCGCTAACGCGAATGAATTCAAGGATGCCGCGGTAAATCTTGCCCTCTGCGTTCCGGAGATTGTGGCTTTCATCCACGACCACGAGTCGGAAGCGAGCTGGAATGTTGGCCAGCTCGCGAATGCTGCGGGTGAATGAGAGCACCTCGCCGCGCAGGCCATAGTGACGCACCATGTCCTCCCACATCGGCACGAGGTTCTTGGGGCAGAGGATAAGCGTGCTGGTGCCGGTTTCATCCTCCCAGAGACGCGCGAGCGCCGTCGCGATGAGAGTCTTGCCGAAGCCGACCACATCGCCCAAGAGCACGCCGCGCCGTTTCTCGTTGTTGAGGTGGTGGGCCGCGATCTGAACCGCGGCCTTTTGGAATGGGAGCAAGATGGATTGAAACTCGTGGGGAACCTCGAAGCTGGAAAGCCCGTGCCGTGCCTCGCGCGAGAGGTGCCAGGCAATCTTGAGATAAATGTGGAAAGGCGGTATGGGTTGCTCGCGTGCCCAACTTTCCTCGATGGCAGCGATCAAATCGGTCGTGATGTCGATGCACCACTGGTCGCGCCAGCGATCCTCGAACCAACGGGCGAGCTTTTGAGACGCGTCGTGCTCAAGCACGTCAACATTAAGCTCACCCTGATATGCTAGGCCGGAAAAAGTGAGGTTACTGCTACCTACAAAGCCGGTGATGGGATTATTCGGGTCATTTCGAAAACAGAGGTAGAGCTTGGCGTGGAGAGAATGGCGGAGAAAAAGCTTTACCGCGACCTTCCCTGCGCGGAGCTGAGCCGCGAGCCGGCGTAAGCCGGCCTCTTCATCATCGGTGGGTAAGCCAAAGGCGAGTTGGTCGCGAAAGTCTGCTGCCAGTTTTTTCTTTAGCCGCAGAATTGTCTGATTGTCGATCCGTGCGGGATCGCCCATGCGCTTGGCTTCTCGCAGCTCGTCCGACGGCAGTTTCTGCATTCCGACGATGAGCCTGCACTCCTGCCCGTCACCACCCGGCCAGGGTTCGAGGAGTGGATCAAGTTCGCGCCAACCGCGAAGGTTGAAATAGCCGACACAAAAATCTGCCCGATGCGACAAACCGAGCGTGGTCTTCAGATGAGGCAGAAGATGCTCGGCAATGTTGTCGAAAATACGGGGCATAGAGAAGCTGCCCGCGAGCTTGCAGGCATTCCACACCAACTGACAACGCCGATAATACGGGTTGGATGGCGCTCACCTCCCGTGGCAGTGCTTGAATTTCTTGCCGCTGCCGCAGGGGCACGGCTCGTTGCGGCCGACCTTCGGCATCTCGCGGCGGATAGTGACTTTCGGCAGCACGATTTCCTGCTCGGGCGGCGGGGCGGGGCGGCTGTTCGTGGCCGTGGCGCTCGTCGCTGGCGCCGCCGCCACCGCCGTGTCGCCCGGCCCGACGGCCTGTGCGTTGCGGCTGAGCAGCGCGAGCATGTTCTCGAAGCTCTCGAGGTTCGACGCGCTGCGGAACAAGCCCGTGCATATCTGCAGCCGCACGTTGTTCATCAGCTCCTCGAAATACTTGTAGGCCTCGCCCTTGTACTCGACGAGCGGGTCCTTCTGGCCGTAGCTCCGGAGCCCGATGCTGCGGCGCAGATCCTCCATCTCCGTGAGATGCTCCTGCCAGTGGTGGTCGATGGCGTTGATCACGACATAACGTTCGAGCGAACCGAGCGCCTCGGGCATCTCGACCGACTCCTTCACCGCGTAAGCCTCCTTGATGCGCCCGAGCAGCATCGCGGCGAGCGGCACCGGGTCGTCGCCCGTGAGCACGTCCACGTGGACGCTGATCGGGAAATGGGCGTTGAGCCAGCCGACCAGGCTCTCGACGGCGGTCTGCGTCGCGCCCGTTTTTTCGCCAAAGCCGGCCACCTCGAGCCGCGTGAGCAACTCCTCCTCGATCTGCTCAAAGATGATGTCCTTCGGCCGCTCGGCGTGAATCGCCGCGTTGCGGATGCCATAGATGACCTCGCGCTGCTGGTTGAGCACGTCGTCGTACTGGAGCAGGCGCTTGCGGATCGAATAGTTCTGTTGCTCGACTTTTTTTTGCGCGCTCTCGATCGAGCGGTTCAGCCACGGGTGCTCGAGTTCCTCCCCCGCCTGCATCGAGCCCTCCATCAGGCGCGAGGCCAGATTGCCCTGGAGAAAGAGCCGCATCAGATCGTCCTCGAGCGAGAGAAAGAATTTCGTCAGGCCGGGATCGCCCTGGCGCGCACAGCGGCCGCGGAGCTGGCGGTCGATGCGGCGCGAATCGTGGCGCTCGGTGCCGATGACAAAGAGGCCGCCGAGCTCGCGCACGCCTTCCCCGAGTTTGATGTCGGTGCCGCGGCCGGCCATGTTGGTCGCGATGGTGACGCTGCCGCGCTGGCCCGCCCGCGCGACGATTTCGGATTCCTGCTGGTGGAACTTGGCGTTGAGGACGGTGTGAATCACGCCGGTGCGCTTGAGCATGCGCGAAAGCACTTCGGACGACTCGACGCTCACGGTGCCGACGAGCACGGGCTGCCCGCGCTTGTTCGCCTCCTCGATCTGCTTCACCACCGATGCATACTTATCGCGGCGCGTCTTGAAAATCGAGTCGTTCCGATCGGCGCGGATGCAGGGCTGGTTGGTCGGGATGACCTGCACCGAGAGCCGGTAGATGTCGTTGAACTCCGTCGCTTCCGTTTCCGCCGTGCCCGTCATGCCCGCGAGCTTCTCGTACATGCGGAAGTAGTTCTGGATCGTGATCGTCGCGTAGGTGCGCGTCTCGCGCTCGATGCTCACGTTCTCCTTGGCTTCCACCGCCTGGTGCAGGCCGTCGGACCAGCGGCGGCCGGGCATCACGCGGCCGGTGTTTTCGTCGACGATGAGGACCTTGGCGTCGGGGGTGACGACGTATTCGACGTCGCGCTCGTAGAGCGAGTAGGCGCGCAGGAGCTGGGAGATGGCATGGATCTCCTCCGAGACGTTCGCGTACCGCTCCTGCGCCGCGAGTTTTTTCTCCTCGCGCTGCTCGGGCGTGAACGCGTGGTCCCGGTCGAAATCGCTGAACTCGGTCGCCAGATCGGGGAGCACGAACGCGTCGGGATTGTCCGGCCGGAGGTGGTTGCGGCCGATTTCGGTGAGGTCGGCCTGGTGCTGGCGCTCGTCGATGACGTAGAGCAGATCCTCCTTGAGCTGGTAAAGTTCCTCCTTGTTGAGATCCGAGTTGAGCTCGGTCTCGGTCTTGTCGAGCAGCTTGCGCCAGTCCCCATTCTCCATGAGCCGGAGCAGCTGTTTGTTCTTCGGGTTGCCCATTTTGACCTGCAGCATCTTGCGCGCGGCCTGCACCTGATCTTCGTCGGTGGCGTTGGGCTGCTCGAGGAGTTCCTTCGCCTCGGAAACGATCCGGTTGCAGAGCCGGGCCTGATCGTTCACGAGCCGCTCGATCGGGGGCTTGAGCCGGGTGAACGGCTGCTCGCGTTCGATCGGCGCGGGACCGGAGATGATCAGCGGCGTGCGCGCCTCGTCGACGAGGATCGAGTCGACTTCGTCGACGATGCAGTACCAGTAGTCTCGCTGCACCTGGTCCTCCTTGCGGGTGGCCATGCCGTTGTCGCGCAGGTAGTCAAAGCCGAACTCGCTCGCGGTGCCGTAGGTGATGTCGCAGCCATACATCTCGCGCCGGAAATCCGGCGGCATCTGCTGCTGGATGCAACCGACGCTCACGCCGAGAAAACTGTAGAGGTGCCCCATCCACTCGGAGTCGCGGCGGGCGAGGTAGTCGTTGACCGTGACGAGCTGGGCGTTCCGGCCCGTCAGCGAGTTCAGGTAGAGGGGCAGCGTGGCGACGAGGGTCTTGCCCTCGCCGGTCGCCATTTCGGAAATCTTGCCCTGGTGGAGGGCGATGCCGCCGATAAGCTGGACGTCGAAATGAATCATGTCCCACGTCAGCTCGTGCTCGCAGACGATGATGCTGCGGCCGAACAGGCGGCGGGCGGCGTTCTTGACCGTGGCGAAGGCCTCGGGCAGAAGCTCGTCCAGCGCGGCGCGTTGGTCGGCGGCGGCGGCCACGCGGGCGCGGAATTCGGCGGTCTTGGCGCGGAGCTGCTCGTCGCTGAGCGATTGGTATTGCTGCTCCAGCTCGTTGATGCGCACGACCGTCGGCCGGACTTTCTCCAGGAATTTCTTGTAGTGCCGGCCGGAAAAGCGTTTGAGAAGAAACGAGAGCATGAAAGGGTCGAGACCATAGCCCCGACGGGGGGCTTGGCAAATGGCAAATGCCGGCGCGCAAGCAAGGCGGGATTTCGCCGGGTTGCGCGCGCGCGATTAGAAGCGAAACGTATACTGAAACTTCGTCGATCCCTTGCGGTCCTGCGGCGTGAACCTGGGCCCGCCGCCCGGATCCTGCATCCAGCCCTGGCTGAAGACGAAAAACAAGTCCCGGCCGGACTGCAGTGTCCAGCGAACCCGGCTCTGCCAGCCAAGGCTTCGCGACCGATTGTCGTATTGAATCAGATTCGAGAACGAAAGGAACGGTGACACGGCGCAGTTCGCCGTCGAGGTCAGGATGCGGGCGGTGAACCGGCCTTCCGGCAGGCGGGCAAAGGTCTGGTTGGCATTAAAGCTGAACGTGAACCAGGGCGGCAGCTTGTACGTCACCGACGTCGAAATTTGGTCGGCCGTCCCTGACCAATAGTCGCCCCACGTGACATTGACGCTTCCTGAGACGCGTCGCTTGGCGGCGGTGGCAAAAACGCTCTTGAAGCGCGTGAATCGGTATTCTCCCGGCGCCAGCACCACGCCCGGGGAGATCACGAACGGCTCGAACAGCCGCTCGTAGATGAAATTGGCGTCGAGAATCGCATGGATGGAATCGCCCGACTGAAAGTGCCAGTCGAGCGGGGTGACATACACGTCCCAGCTCTCGAGCCGTCCGGTATCAAGCCGCTCGAAACGCGTGTAGAATACGTCGTGAAACATCTGCTGGATCTTCAGGAAGTTCGGACGCGGATTGTAGCTGCCGGCCACCCGGAGCATACGAACGTTTTCCCGTTGAACGAAACCGAGCCCGGGCTGGAAGCCCTTGGGAATTTCGCGCAGCGCAATCTGGGCGTCGTACGCGTCGTTCGGATATCGTGCGGCGACCCCATACGACCAGTCCTCGTCGGTGGCACCCCGGTTCGCGCTTCCCAAGCCGTAGGCATCGACGACGAGATTGCGCGAACCGCCCAGGAAGCGGGAGGTCGCCAGGCGCATGTCGACGCCGTAGGTCCGGCCCGACATCCCGCGGGCGGGATGCCCATCGGTGAAAATGGCCCCCACATACGATTGCTCGAAAAAGTTCTGCCGGATGCGTCCGACCAGGAAAGTCTTTCCTTCGACGAACGACGTGCCACGCGTGCCGACGCCCAGCAGGCCAAGATCGGTCCGGCCGGCCTTGCCGGTCAATTTGACCCCCGCGTCGAGGGGCACCTCCTGGCCGGAGAGCAGGCCGATCTGGCGGCTGAAAAACGGAAAAATGTCGGCTCCCGCGGAGGGAATACCGCCCGGCGTGCCCGGACCGGTGCTGGCGAAATTAAACACCCCCGCATCCTCGAGAAAGAAGGACCTCTTTTCCGGCAAAAACAGGGAATAACGCGAGAGGTTGATCTGGCGCTGGTCGACCTCGGTTTCGCCGAAATCCGTGTTGAGTGTGCCGGTCAGCTTCAGGCTGGGGGTGATGTTGTAGAAAATGTCCAGGCCCGCCTTCCCTTTGAGGGCATTCGTTCCCGTGGCGCCGGTATGCAGCCAGTTGCCCGCGACAAACGGCCGCACATCGAGGCCGATGCCCTGCCTGAGCCCGACGAGACGCGTGATTTCGCCCGCCTCGGAGACCTGTAGGAACTGCGTCTGCAGGCTGGCGCCCGACCAGCGATTGTCCTCGAGTTTCCGGTACACGTGGCGGGAGAGGTTGAATCCCCACTCGGATTGGCCGGCAGGAAAACTCAGGCTCTTGAAGGGAATCGCGAATTCCGCGACCCATCCCTGGCCGGTGCGGCGGGTGCGCACCTGCCAGATGGCGTCCCAGTTGACGTTTAGCTGTTCGTTCGTAAATGCCAGGCCGTCCACCATTGCGCCCGATGGATTGGTCGCGAAGTAAAACGCGTTGCGCTGGTCGCGAAACGTATCGAGGAGGATTTCGATGCGATCGTCGGAGGAGAGGACGGCATCCCGCGCCATCTGGGTACCGATGACCTTCTGCGGTTCGGAATCGTACGCCACCACGCCGACGTATAGGTTGTTTGCATCGTAAAGGAGGGTGACTTCCGTTTTTTCGGTTGGGGCCTGCCCGGTCCGCGGTTGTCGCTGAATCAAGTCGCCAATCTTTGGCGCCGAACTCCAGATTGGTTCATCGAGAACGCCATCGATGGTGATCTCCGCCGTGGTGGCCGTCACCACCGCGGATCGAGTCGCGGGTTTCAGGGAAGCTCCCGGTTGGGCGGCGGCCACGCCGGCCACCGGCGCATGCAGGCCCATCCACAGTGAGACCGCTGTGAACGAAACAACCTGCCGGCCAAGGGAACGAAGCGCGGCAGGGCGCTGGTCGATCGCGTTGCCAAAGGATTCGGTTTGCATTAAATGGTCTCGTTTTGCAGCGATGGCCTGGCGGGCGCGTGCACATGCGGAAGATGTTGCGGGATGCGGAAGGGAGATGCCAGGTCAACCCAGGCGGCGTGAAGCCTGGAGTGGTTCGGTCATGATGTCGTCGACAAACGCGAAGTGGCAATGACAACGGCAGAATTTCGCGAGCGTTTTTGCAGAGTGTTTTGCTTTTCCTGGGCCGTCGTGCCGCCATTCAGCCCACCTCCCCGGAGCGCGGCCCGGT
>JACQWL010000537.1 GCA_016209255.1 Verrucomicrobiota bacterium | reverse complement strand
GTGCGCTATGTTTTCCTCGATCAGGGCGGGCACGTCGCCATGGCGAAGCGCTATCGCGCCTACGCAAAACAGAACGGTCTCTTCAAATCGCTCGAGGAAAAGCGACGGCTCAATCCGAACGTCGACTGTCTGCTTGGCGCGGTGAATATCTGGTGCTGGGACAAAGACGCCGTCGCGATCGGGAAGGAACTGCAGTCGGCCGGCATCCGGCGCGTTCTCGGGAGCAACCGTCAGGAGGCGGCCGGCATCGCGGCGATGAACGCCCTCGGGGTCCTCACGAGCCGCTACGACATTTATCAGGACGTGATGGATCCGGCCAGCTTCCCGCGACTGCGCAGCGTCCATCCGGACTGGACCACCGCGGCGTGGCCCAAAGACATCATCGTCGATCGCCAGGGGCAGTGGCTCAAGGGCTGAGAGTGGGAAATCCGGGCTAATGCTCCCCTGCGCGACACTCGTCCACTTGCGGCACGGTCGCTGTGATCGTCGTTCCCGTGTCTCGTACGCTCTTGATTTCAAGCTGGCCGCCGAGGCGTTTGATCCGTTCCCGCATTCCCTGCAAACCGAAATGGCCGTCCTTCGGGCCGTCGACTGTGGCCGGGTCGAATCCGGCACCGTCGTCGCGAATGATCAGGGTGACGGCGCGCCCGACGAATCTGAGGATTAGATCGATCTGGGCGGGCCTGGCGTGTTTGAGTGCGTTCGTGATGCCTTCCTGCGCCAGGAGCAGCAGATTACCCGCCACAAAATCCGGCAGCGCCGTCTGGGTGCCGTCACACTCGACGACGATGCGCGTCGTGGTGCCGGAGCTGCGATCCGCCGCGACCTCGCGCAACGCCTCCGTGAGAGTGTTCTTCTCGAGCGGGCTCGCCCGGAGGTTCCAGATGCTGCGGCGCAAGTCCTCCCGGCTGCGGTCGAGCAGTTGGCGGGCGAGCGCCAGATGTTGCAGGCTGCGTTCGGGGGCGCGCCCGCGCAGCGCCTCGGTGGCCTCCAGTTGGAGCGCCAGGCCCGTGAGCGTCTGTTCCGTCGTATCGTGCAGGTCGGCGGCCAGCCGGTTTCGTTCCCGGAGGGTCGACTCAAACTCCACAACGGCGTCGCGGCGCGCCCGCATTTCCTCGGCGAGTTGCGCGCTGCGCCGGACCACCTGCCGGCGGAGCAGCGCCACCCAGGCGAAGGCAATCAGCAACACCACGGCCGTGAGGCCCAGGGCGGCCGAGAGGCGCTCCGGCGTCCACCACGAAGCGGCCTGCATCACCCGTACGTCGGCCGGTCCGCGCAGCAGCAGCCGCAGGGCCACCGGGGTGGGCCAGTCGACCACCGGCCGCGACTGGGAAAAAGTGAGCGCGCAAATCCCGCTGACGAGCAGTTCGCTGTCGAGGCGCAGCGCGGCGACGAAGCCGGCATCCTGGGCGTCGGTGAACTCGGCCGGGACGAGCACGCCGTCGCATTCGAGATTCAGCCGCAACGGCTCGCCCTGCTTGTGCTCGACGCTGACCAATCGCCCACGCAGAGCCACGAGGGTGTCGTCGTAGTCCTGAGGGAGCGAGTACATCGCGCGCGGTTCGCGGACAAACGCATGCTCGCGCGTGATGACCTCGGGCTCCGGGGCGACGGTGCGACCGATCCGGCGAAAAATGGCTTCGTGCATCTCGGAGCGGTGATGGTTCAGCTGGAAAAAGCCGGTTGCCTCCACCACGTCGCCGGGCTGCAGCGGATCGGGCTGGCGGGTGTTGATCCGAAGGGCGTGCTGCTTGTCCTGGACGTAAAAATAGTGGCCGGGTTTGCTCAGCGTCACTGTACCCCGCACGCGCCGGCGGTGAACGTCCATCCCGCGCGAGGAGAAGCCCATGGCCTCGCCCAGCGCGACTTCCGGGGCGGCGAAAGCATCGGCTTCCGGGGCGCGCAGAATCCGCAGGTCGGCCGGATCGTTCGAAAATATCCGCACGCCGAGGAATTCCCGGCGCGAATTGAAATACGCCAGAAAAACTCCCGTGAGGGAGACCTCGGAGTCGACGAGACTGGTCGCGGGCGCCACGCCTTGATCGTAGAGCAGGAAGTTGCAATGCCCGGTTGGAGTCGAAATCAGCAGGCTGAGCGCGGCGCGCCCCCCCCTTCGCACGTTTTCCGCCGCATGAACCACCCCCGAAATGCTCACCCGCTGGCTGTCCTGCATCCCGGACTCCAGGCCAAGTTGCGCGATCGTCCGGGCGACCGGCAGGGGTGCACGCCCAAGAATGCGGACTTCGTGGGCGGAAATCGTGGGGGCAAAATGTCCCTCGTGACTGCGGCCCCCGATCTCGACGACGTCGCCTACCTTGAGATCGGCGGCCACTTCCCCGGTTGGGGTCGATTGCGGCGGGCCGACCCAGATTCCGGTGCCATCGTCGACGGTGAAACTTCCCGGCGCGTCGGCGGGAACCAATGTCACGACGCCTTTCACGCGCACCGGGATGCCCCGCGCCGCCTGATCTGGAGTCAAGCCCCGCACATCGGCACACTTGGTCAGGATCTGCGGCCGGGCTTCTTGCGCCCGCAGGCAGGGCGCACCGAGCAGGCAGACGGTGGCGATGACGATCCTGGATCGGAGCACACCGCCTCATCGCAGGTTGCGCGGGGCGAGGCAAGTACCGTGGTATCGCCCTTTCGGGCGATTGCATCGTCGCGGCCCTGCGGGCATAGTGTGTTCCCCATGGCCCCTCCGAACAGCATCCGGGTTCTCCTGGTCGACGATCACTCCGTGGTGCGGATGGGTCTGGCCGCCGTCCTGAGCCTCGACGAGGATCTCACCGTGGTTGCCGAGGCGGAAGACGGCACACAAGCCCTCGAAAAATACCAGGCGGAGCGTCCCGATGTCGTGCTGATGGATGTGCGCATGCCCGGCCTGGGAGGGCTGGAGGCGCTGCGCGCCCTCCTCGCCGCCTCGCCCGGGGCCAGAGTGTTGATGCTGACCACGTCGGAATTGGACGACGACATCCAGCGGGCGATCGATGCCGGTGCCCGCGGCTATTTGCAGAAGAGCGTGTCGCGCGAGGAATTGGTGCGGGCGATTCACCAGGTCCACGCCGGTGGGAGCTACATTCCGGAGGCGACCAGGCGGAGACTGCTGCAATTGGCAAAACGCAAACACCTCTCGAATCGCGAGGGTGAAGTGCTCGACGGCATGCGCCGCGGCCTGTCCAACCGGGACATCGCCCTGACGCTCTCCATCAGCGAGCACACCGTCAAGGCGCACGTGAAGGCAATTCTGCACAAGCTGGAGTCGGCCGATCGGGCCGAGGCCGTTGCCCGCGGTTTCGAACAGGGGCTGCTGCGCGTCGAAGGCCGGTAGCCCATATAGCTCGATCGGGTAGTAGCCCGGTGCGCGGGACCCGGTATGATGAGAGGCGTCCGGCGTTTACCCGCCTCAGCGCACCGTGACCGCCCCCCATCCACACCCACCGTGACCCGTTACTGGAACGTTCGTATTGCATCCGACTTTACATCCTTGGGGTTACGCTCACAGCCAGAATTCAGGCGGACCTCACGTGGTGTCGGCACGGCCAGCGTCCGGAATCGCTTCACTAACCCATCCCCAACCCGTCAGTTTGCCACGACCATGAAGATCAGACTGCACAGAGTAGCTGCGACCGCATTGCTTGCTTCGTTCGCCCTGGCGGCGAACTCCACCCGGGCCCAGCAGGCCCCGGCCCCGACAACTTCTGCTTCCGCGACCAGGGGAGCGACTGGAATCACAACGACCACTGCGGACGGCGATCAAGTCGTCACCCTCTCCCCCTTCGAGGTCTCGGGCGAGACGGACAAGGGGTACGGCGCGGCGACGACGCTGGCCGGCAACCGTCTGAACACCGACCTGCGCGACATCGGCAATGCCGTCTCCGTCATCACCGGCCAGTTCTTGAAGGACATCGGCGCCACGAATAACGAGACGCTGCTTCAGTACACGATCGGCACCGAGGTCGGGAACATCCAGGGCAATTTCGCGGGCGTCGGCGATTCGGCTCAGCTCAGCGAATCGGGCCGTTTCACCAACCCCAACCAGAACACGCGCGTCCGGGGGCTGACCTCGGCCGACAACACGCGCGAGTATTTTCTGACGGATATTCCCTGGGACGGCTATGCGGTCGATCGCGTCGATTTGCAGCGCGGCCCCAATTCCATCCTGTTCGGCCAGGGCAGCCCGGCCGGCATCATCAACACCAGCATGAAGCAGGCCCTCTTCAAGAACGCCAACGAAGTCGACGTCCGCTTCGGCAGTTTCGGCACGTCCCGCACGGCGCTGGACGTGAACCGGGTGTTGCTCAAGAACCAGCTCGCGTTCCGCCTTCTCGGCCTCTACGACGCCGAAAAATTCCAGCAGAAACCGGCCTTCGATCTGGACCGGCGCCTCTACGCGGCCACGCGCTGGGAGCCCGCGTTCCTGAAAAAGGGTTCGGCGCGCACGATCCTCAAGGCGAACATCGAGTTCGGGGCGATCAGCAGCAACCGCCCGCGCTCGCTCCCGCCGGTCGACCGGATCACGCCTTGGTTTCGCACCGGCACCTACCAGGGCCGCTACACCGACGGCCGTCCGCGGACGTTCAACAATCTCAACCGCGAAACGTTTTCGCCCTTCCAACTGCAGGATGACTGGTCGGGCCGCCCGAATTCGGGCCAGCAACGCCCGAGCATCAACAGCGGACCCAATGCCGGCCAGCCCAACCCCGCATTCAACCCCATGGTGGGAAGTTTCGCCCAGAGTTTTGGCGGACCGCTCGCCTACTATCCCGGCGGCTCGGCGACGCCGTCGTTGTTCCTCTCCGAGATCCGCACCACCCGCGGCCTCGGCGCCACCGGCAGCATCGACGGCAGCATCGGCGGCTATCCCTTCCACCGGCAGGGCGGCATCGCCGGCAACGCGCTTTTCGCCCGCAATGCCCGCCTGCCCTTTGCCGAGTTCGGCGTCTACAAGGACAACAATCTCACCGACTCCTCGGTCTTCGGTTTCTACGAAAACCTGATCGACGGTCCGAACAAGAACGAGTGGCAGAATTTCCGCACCTACAATGTGAGCCTCGCGCAGACGTTCTTTCGGGACAAGGCCGGCTTCGAGGTCACCTACAACAACGAATTCTACAAGAATGGGCAGCTGAGCCTGCTGAGCGGCGACCGCCAGGCGATCCAGATCGACTTCAACAACATCTACACCGACGGCACGCTCGTCGGCCGGAACGGCGAGCCGTTCCGGGACGGCACGGCGAATCCCAACCTGGGCCGTCCGTTTCTCAGCGACAGCTGGCAGTTCGGAAACAACTCCTACCTCGGCAACCGCGAATCCGGCCGCGGCACGGTCTTCTTCACGCACGATTTCGCGCGGGCAAACCGGGGCAACTGGCTCACCCGCCTCGCCGGAAAGCACACCGTCACCGGCCTCTACAGCCAGGATCGCCGGAAGACCAACAATCGGAGCTGGCAGCGCTACGCCATCCTCGATCCGGCGTACCGAACCTTCATCGGCGCCTCGCCTTCGATCAAGTTCACCGACAATCTGCTGGCAATCAGCCCGGTCGTCTATCTTGGGCCTTCCCTGCTGACCCGCACCTCGGTCTCCGGCGCCGCCATTCCGCGGCCGACCGACGTCGTTACGCTCGGATCGAGCACCGCGGTGCGCGCGTTCGACTCCACCTGGGCGAACCGGCCCGGCGTGAACCCCGCCGATCCGTGGTTCAACGATTTCTCCGGTTCCATGTCCACCCAGTCGGAAAACCCGGCGAATTACGTCGGCTGGCGCAATGTGGCCTTCACTGCCACCGACTCCGAAGCGGGCAACCGCGACGCGCTCACGACCTCGGCCCGGCTGACGAAATCGCGCGTGTTTTCGCGCGTCGCCGTCTGGCAGGGGCATTTCTGGGACAACGCCTTCGTCGGCACGTATGGCATTCGCCGCGACGTCGCCAAGGCCTGGGCCTTCACGCGCGACTCCAACGGCAGCCCCGGCTTCGGCCAGGTCGATCTCGGACCGACGTTCCGTTTGCCGGACCTCCCGCAAAACCGCCTCGCGATCACCTCCAAGAGCTGGAGCGTGGTCAGCCACCTGACCAAGCTTGTCGGCAAAGAGTGGCCGGTGCAGGTGAGCCTGTTCTACAGCAAGTCGGTGAACTTCCAGCCGGCCGCGAATCGGGTCGATGCCTATGGCGATCCGATTGCGGCGCCCCAGGGCAACACGGTGGACAAGGGCATCCTCCTCGAGACGCGGGACGGCCGTTTCTCCGTGCGGCTGAACAAGTACGAGACCGCGGCCCGGAACGCCAGCAGCAGCGGGCTGAGCGGCGGGTGGTTTCTCGGCACGTCGCAGGCCTGGGCGGGGAACTGGGCCAACATCTTCCAGTTCAATCTGGGTGGTCAGACCATGGATACACAAGGCCAGGGCAGCACCGGCCGATATACGTACAGCCCGGGCCCGGGCGAGACCCAGGCCCAGGCCGATGCGCGCGAACAGGCCGCCATCGCCGCCTGGCGCGCCTGGCAGAAGCAGATCGACCCGCGCTTCTACAAGGCCTGGGGCCTCCGTTATGATCCGAATGTGGCGCCCGAGGCCCAGGTCAGGGATCTCACCGCCAGCACGCCGACCGGCTTCCAGCTCACCGAAGACAGCCTGTCGAAGGGCTACGAAATCGAGTTCACCGCGCAAGCCACGAGCAACTGGCGTTTCACGCTCAACGCCAGCAAGACCGACGCGAGCCGCAAGAACATCGGTGGCGTCGCGCTGGCCGACTTCATCTCGAAGTATGAGAAGGCGCTCAAGACGACCCCCGCGGGCGACCTGCGCATCTGGTGGGGCGGCGCGGGCAACGAAACGTCGCTCTTCCAGTGGAACACCAACGTGGGCTCCGAATTCACGTCCCGCCGCCTGCAGGAAGGCACCAACGTGCCCGAGTTGCGCGAATGGCGGGTCAACGCCATCAGCAACTACGACTTCACCGAAGGCGTCCTGAGGGGCGTCAATGTCGGCGGCGGTCTCCGCTGGCAGGATACGATCGTCATCGGCTACCGGCCGGTGCCCGGCGCCACCGCGAGCGACGTGAGTTTCGACATCGCCAATCCCTACCGCGGCCCGACCGAGGCGAACATCGACCTCTGGGTCGGCTACGGACGCAAACAGGTGTGGCGCGGCATCGACTGGCGCATCCAGTTGAACGTGCGCAACGTCGCCCAGCACGACAGCCTCATCCCGATCACCACCCAGCCCGACGGCACACCGGCCGGCTACCGGATTGCGCCGGTCGAAACCTGGACGGTGTCGAACACGTTCAAGTTCTGATTCCGGTTTCGCCGGCGCGGAACCCGCCACGCCCCCGGCCGCCCGCCGGGGGCGTTTTTCTTTCGCGCCGCAACCGCCCCCGCCGGCCGGTCTAAGCCAAAACGATTCAGTTGGCTCGAGGTGGAACGCGATCCGCCAAAGGCGGACAAGCCCCTGTGCGGCCTCCGGCGCATCCGGGCGCGTTTTTCCAGCGAACGCGGCCCCGACGGCGCCCGGAGGTCGCCGTCCACCTTTCAGTTTTCGTCGTTACGAGGGAAGAATATGTTCAACTGGATCGTTAGCTTCAGCGAAACGGGTGGCCGAACTGTCCGCGGTAGGCGGCGAGCAGCTGCTCGAGCTGCTCGCGCGGCACTCGCGGCTGGTTGAACACCTGCTGCAACCACCGGCGCGCCCCCGCTTCGTCGCCGGCGGAAATCGCGCTGAACGCCATGATCCCGAGCGCCACCGGCTCGCCCGGTTCCACGTCGAGCGCCTGCTGCACCAACGCGAGCGCCTCGGCCGTGCGGTCGAGCCCGATCAACAGGGTGGCCAGCTCCACATAGGCCTCGGCCTCGTTTGCCCGGTGGCGAATCGCCGTCCGGTAAGCCCCAATCGCCTCGGCCGCGCGCCCGGTCTGCCGCAACTGCCGCGCGCGCATGAGATGCAGGCCGGGAGACTGCGGGCAGTTTTTCAACCCGGCCGCGAGCGTGCGCTCCGCTCCCGCGCGGTCTCCCGTCTGCGCGAGCAAGGCGCTCCAGTGCGCCCAGGCGTCGGGAAAATCCGGCGCGAGCGTCGTGCATCGCTCCAGCTGCGCCATCGCGTTGGGCGCGTCACCGCGCGCCGCGTGGACCCCCGCGAGCTGAAACCGCGCCTCGACTTTCTCCGGGGCCAGCGCGATGGCGCGCTCCAGCAGCCGCATCGCGCCCGCCGGGTCGCCCGTCCGTGCCATCACCCCGGCGGTCAGCGACAGCCGGTAGGGGTCGAAGCACACTTCGATCAGCTCGTCCATCCACGGATCGGCCGGATCGCGGTAAGCGCCGGAGGCCTTCGCCCGGCGGCGGATCGCCACCGCCTGCTCATGCTGGCCGAAATGTTCGTAGACGGTAACGATCAAATCGTAGCCGAGCGCGTAGTTCGTCAGCTCGACCACCTGCTCGAGCCGGGTGCGCGACTCCTCCCAGCGGCCCTCCTCGAAGGCGAGCCGGGCGAGCCCCAGCAGCGCGTAGGGTTCGCGGGCGTTGCGCTGCAACACCTGCGCGTACGCCGCCGCCGCCTCGTCGCGGCGGTTGCTCTTGAGCAGGAGATCGCCGCGCCGCAACCGGGCCGGCAGGTAGTCGGGGGCGAGCGCGACCACGCGCTGCCAGCGGGCAAGGGCCGGCTCTGCCTCGCCGTAGCCCGCCAGGATGGTCGCGTGCCGGTGCAGCCAGCGCGGCTCGGCGGGCTCCAGTTTTTCGAGTCCTTCGTAGCAACGCGTGGCCTCGCGCAAAAAACCGTTGGCGTGGTACAAGCGGCTCAACTCGCCCAAAGCGCCGACCGATCCGCCCGCGGCCGCGGCAAACCGCCGCTGCAGCTCCGGCGCCCACGCGCCGAGGTTGGGCGCCGGCGGCCGCGCCGCCGCGACCATCGCGCGGCCTGGCGCCTCCTGCAGCCACCACCACAGCCCGCCGCCGAGCAACGCGGCGGCAAGCGTCGCCGACACGCCGCGGACGATGCGCCGGGATTTCGGCCTCGCGTTCATCGGCGCCATCGCGTGATTCGCCCCATGGAAACGTAGGGCGCGGCGACGTAGAAGCCGCCGGTCACAAGCGCAACCCGGCCGCTGCCGTCGAAATCGCCCGCGGCCAGCGTGATCAGATCCTTGGGCGCCGACGCGATGACTCGCGGCTCGAAGCCCTGGCGCCCGTCGTTGCGAAACCACACCAGCGAGGGCGAGACGTTTCCCGGCAGGTTGCGGCCCGCGTAGGCGGCGACCGCGATCACGTCCGTCGCGCCGTCGCCGTCGAGATCGACGCCCACCGGGCTGTAGGCGCCGGGCAGATCGCAAATCCGGCGGAAACGAAAATTGCCGCCGCCGAGATTCTCGAGCCACTGCACGCCGTGCCACGGCCGCGGCCCGGGCGTGACCGCGGGGCCAAAACCGTCGCCGTTGGTGTAGAGGAGGTCGGGCCGGCCGTCGCGGTTGAGATCGCACACGGAGAGGCCGCTGCTGCCGTAGTCCTCGTTGGTCGAGCCCCAGATCCGTTTGCGCGCGAAACCGCCGCCGGTGTTTTCAAAGCAGTAAATCTCCTCCCACTGCTGCGAGATGAGCGCGGCGAAGTCGGGCCGGCCGTCGCCGTTGAAGTCGGCGACGCACACGTTGATCGCGCCCGACAACTCCAGCACCACGTGCCGGCGAAACTCCCACGGCCCGGTGCGCTCCATCCAGCACACCTCGCCCTGATCGTAGCCGAACTGGGCGAGCACGAGGTCGGGTTTGCCGTCGCCGTTGAAATCCGCCGCGCGCACATCGGTCACGCGCGCGGTGTTTTCCAGCACGATATGCGGCGTGAAGTTCTGTCGGCCGTCGTTCTCCAGCACGAACACGGTGCCGATCCGGTCGTTGCTCGGAAAAACCACGCCCATGCCCGCCACCAGCAAATCGAGGTCGCCGTCGCCGTCGTAATCCACGGCCTCGACGTGGACCGGCGCTTTCATCCTGGTCGCGACCGTTTTCTCCTCGAAGCCGCCGCCGGGCGTCTGGCGGAGCCACAGCACCTGGTTCTCCTGCGCCTCGCAGGCGAGGATGTCGAGCCGGCCGTCGCGATCGAGATCCACGGTGGTGACGTGCGCGATCCACGGTGACTGGCCGATCGCCGCGCCGATCGGCTCGGGCCGAAACGGTGCCGGCGCCTCCGATCCGCCGGCGCCGCCGGCCGGACCCGCGGTGCGCCGCTCGGGCCGCCCGCAACCCACGAGCATCGCCACGACCGCGACCAGCGCCGCCGCGCCGGGCCCCGGCCGCGTGAAGTGAGCGAATCGTTGCATCAACTTATCGTCCAAAAACCGGCCGGGCTTTGCACCATCAAACATCGCGGACGACGCGCATCCGGCGATGCCCGGGAATCGGGACACGCTGGCAATGTTCGGATGGCGCTTTCGAATGCGCCGCCGCCGCCGGTGCGATCGGGATTGCGGGCAACGGGTTGGGTCGCGCATAAACCCGGCCGGTGAACCGCATTCTTCATGGCATCGTCCGAGACCTGCATCTGTACCTGGGCCTGTT
>JACQWL010000526.1 GCA_016209255.1 Verrucomicrobiota bacterium | reverse complement strand
GCATGGATACGGCGTAGTGCGATTCGATCTGAGCGGGAATAACCGGAGGCGGTCGGAACGGTTGCCGGTCCGCCCCCGGTTCGCGCCGAGAAGCGAAAAAGGGCGGTGAGGCGATGGGTTGACTCAAACCGCGGACGCGCCTACGGCTGGGGTGGTTCCGGCCCTATACACGGCCGATGACCGTCATGCCCCTGCATCGCAGAGCCCGTCTGCTTCGCGGGAGAAATGCAAACGCTGGCCACACTCGACCGCCTGAAGTTCCAACCGGGAGAAATCGCACCATGAAAGAAATCCACCTCTCACGCCGGGAGTTCCTGCGCGCCGGGGCAGCCGTTTCGGCTGGCACCCTGTTGATGCCCCGGGGCGCGTTTGCCGCCGGCTCCGACCGGATCCGTGTCGCCATGATTGGCTGCGGCGCGCGGGGAACGAAGGATGCCATCGACTGCCTCAAGGCCGACCCGGCGGTCGAAATCGTGGCGCTGGCGGACATGTTCCAGGACCGGCTCGATCGTGCGCTGGCCGAACTGAAGAAACAGTTTGCCGGCCGGGTGAAGGTGACGCCGGAGACCTGTTTCCTCGGGTTCGACGCCTACAAGAAAGTCATGGCGATGCGGGAAGTGGACATCGTCCTGCTCCTGACGCCGCCGGGCTTTCGGCCGCCGATGGTCCGGGCGGCCGTCGAGGCGGGGAAGCATATCTTCATGGAAAAGCCCGGCGCGGTCGATCCCGTGGGCATCCACTCGCTGATGGCGTCGGCCGACCTGGCGGATCAAACACGGCTCTCGATCGTGGTCGGGACGCAGCAGCGATGGCAGCCGCACTACCAGGAATTGATGCGACGCGTGCACGACGGCGACCTCGGTGAGATCGTGGGCGGGCAGGCTTACTGGAACTGGGGCAGCTCGAAATGGCACTGGGAGGAGCGCAAGCCCGGCTGGTCGGATATGGAATGGCAGATCCGGTGCTGGCCTTATTTCACCTGGCTCTCGGGCGACCACATCGTCGAGCAGCACCTGCACAACATGGACGTCATCAACTGGGCCATGGGCGCGCACCCGGTTTCCTGCCTCGGCGTCGGTGGCCGGCAGGCGCGCACCGGCCCCGAGTTCGGCCATATCTACGACCACTTCACAGTTGAATACGAGTATCCCAACGGCAGCCGCGTGATGAGCATGTGCTCCCAAATCGAGGGCTCGACCCCGCGGGTCGGCGAGCGCGTGGTGTGCACGAAAGGAGCGACGGTCACCGATCGCTCGATGGGCTTTATCACGGACCCGCGGGGCCGGAAGGTCTACACGTTCGACGGCGCGGTGCACAGCGGCGAGGTGGCGCAGTATGCGAACCTCATCCGGAGCATCCGCGACGGCAAACCGATCAACGAGTGCCGCCGGCTCGCCGAGAGCACGATGACGGTGATCCTGGGCCGGATGAGCGCGTACACCGGCCGGGCGCTGAAGTGGGACTGGGCCATGACGGCGTCAAAGCTCGATCTCACGCGGCCGAAATACGCGCTGGGCGAGCTCCCCGTCGATCCCGTCGCCATTCCCGGAAAAACCCCGCTCGTTTGACGGTTCGTTGCCGGGAAGCCGTCGCCCGGCGATGACGGCGATGCTCACTTCGCGTCGCACCCCGGGCCTCAAGCCAGTTCCGGCGTCAGCCCCATTGCGAGATCCCAGCGGGCGGAGAGTTCCCCGGTCTTGGATCCGGGAAGCGGCGCGAAGTCGATCGTCACCGACTCGCGTTGCCGGGGATCCTTGATGCTGCGCCAGATGTTGTCCTTTTCGTTGCCGGGGTGCCCCTTGACGTAGCACTGCGAGACCAGTTCCTTCTTCCCCTTGATTTTCACCGCGAGGTGGATGTGCGGGGTGCGGCCCGTGTACGGCACCGGCTTGATGGTGCGAAAGACATACTCGCCGGTCGAACCAGTGACGAAGCGGCCAAAACACTGGAAGTGCCGGTCGCGCTTCGTTGCGTCGCCGCTGGTGCCCGTGTGGAGGTAGACCCCCGTGCTGTCGCACTGCCAGATTTCGATCGTGGCGTTGCGGATCGGGCTGCCGGCGGCGGTGCGGAGCCGGCCGCCGAGCCAGGTGATTTCGCCGACCGCGGGCGTGACCGAGTCGTTGACGATCACGAGGTCGTTGTCGGTATCGAGCGGGAGCTTGTCGGGGTAGAACGGTCCCTCCGTCTGGCGCGGCGTGAGCGTGAGCTGTTCCGCGAAAAGTCCGGGCACGGCGAACATTGCCGATCCCCAGGCGAGCTGGCGGAGAAACTGGCGGCGGGGAACGTATATCTGAAAGACGTGGGGCGTGGGGTTTATTTTCATCGTGGGGATTGACGTGGGGATTCCGGAGGAGTCTCAGCAACCTTCAGCGGCGGTCGTTACCGTCGCACCGAAAAGGATGCCGGATGATGCGGAGCATCGGGTGGGTAAAGGCAGCGTCGGCGGATTTCGCGCGCGCGTCAATGCTGCGCGGGAGGGATAAGCCGTAAACGATGCAGCAGAGTGTAGGGCCGCCGCTCGCTTGCCGCGCCGTAGCCTTGCGAAGGCGGGCCGGCGCGCCGATTTTCGACTGAAGGATGCGGCATGGCGACCCGCCTTCGCCAAGCCTACGGCGCGGCAAGCAAGCGCCAGCCCTACTCCAATTGGTTTTCGACCGTTCATTCGTGGACCGTGGCTCGATTGAATGGATACGGCTTCGCAGCGGCCGGTTTGCCACCCACCCTACCAGTTCAGCAACACCAGCGACACGGCCTGGCGCGGCAGAGTGAACGTCAACGTGTGCCCGCCATTGGCGAGGGTTGTCGCGGTCGCCGCATTGTTGAGCAACGCCAGCCGGCTGGCCGCCTCGAGCTGCGCATATTGCGCGCGCGACGGTGCCACGGGCGAACCAAGGGTCTTCCACAGGGCGTAGGCGTTGCTATGCCGCTCGTCGACGCGATAGTGGGTCACGCGCGGCTGCGCCGCTTCCGACGGCAACCCGGCGAGCGAGAGCGCGACCGCAGCGTCGGCGCCAGCCACGTCGTCATCGTGGTAATGCCAGATCAAGACCGCGAGTTGCCGCTTCGCCGCATCGAGGCTGGCGAGCGCGGCGACGTCCGGTCCGGCGCGGACGCCCGACTTGATGATCTCGTCCACGCCGACATCGGCGGAGCTGCGCGTCTCGACCCGTTGGCCGGTCATTCTCGCCATCATGCGATGGACGTTGAAAACGGGCAGGGTGAGTCCGTTGCTCGCCATGGCGCGAAAGCCAGCGAAGTACGGCTGGTCCTCGAACTCGAAAGCCCACGTCGTGGCGCCCTCGAAGTTGACGCCGTGTTTCCCGGCCAGCAGGTGCTTCCGCGCGAAGGAGGCCGCGGTGTAGCTCGAGTACATCGTGCTGTTGCGGTAGCCGAGGTGCGGGCCCTGGCAGGCCGCGCAGCCGTCGGGGTCGGACTCGCCGATGATGACCGGCTTCCCCTTCAGCTCCGGATAACGCGCCACGCGCGCGAAGCCCGCGTCGATGGTTTTCAGTTGTCCACCGATGCCCATGCGCACGTGGCCATCGAGGAAAACGGGCGTGCTGCCCTTGGCGTGAAACGCGATGAAGTCGAGCGGCGTGCCGGTTTGCCCGGTGGCGTGATTTTTCCCGCGGAGGCAGTGCTCGAGGAAGTCCTCCACGAACTTGCCGCCGTCGCCGGCCGTGTCGGGCCCGCCGACGCGCGCAGCAGCTTCCGCCCGTCCTTCATGTAGGCGTAGTTCGGTTCGTCGGCGCCGAAGAAACGGTAGATGGGCTTGAGTTCGCCGTGGGTCTGCGCCGCGTCGACTTGGATCGTGACGGGAAAGGTCGGTGTAACGCCGGCCGGCAAGACCGGGAGCGGAAAAACGCCGAGGACAAAGAAACACGATAAGGCACGCATGGTTGTGGCGGGAATGATGAATCGTGCGACGCCGCAATCCAGCCGGCAACGGGCGCGTGGCGCGGACAGTCGGAGGGCAGAGACATGCATCAAGGAGCAGCCTGACACGAATATGTTTCGAACAACCCGACGGGCAGCGCCGGACCTTGGTCCGCACCTGCGCCTTCGCCGTAACGATTCAGTTGAGATGTAGGGACGTCGCTTGCCGACGCCCGCCGCACGACGTGGAAACGGGCGTCGGCATGCGACGCCCCTACACACACCAATCACTTTGCACGGTTCACCGGGTGAACGGCGTTCTACTGCATGGACACGGCTTAGTGCGGCGTTCCGATCAGAACGTTCCCTTGACGCCGAGCGTGAGTTGCACGCCATGCGTCATGACTTGATAGCGCCGCGCATAGGCCGGCGTTTGCGAGCCGTAGCGGAGCAGGGTTTCGGGCACGTTGAAGACGTTCTGGCCGTTGAAATAGAGGAACAGGTTTGGCCGGAGCTGATAGTCGATGTTCACGTCCAAAGTCACCCGCGCCTTCACATATTCATACGCATCAGGCCCGAGGCCGGGCTGTCTGCCGCGTTGTTGCTCGCCGCGGTAATTCCACTTGGCCATGGCGGCGAAGGGCCGCCGGCTGAAGTTGAAGCCCCAGTTGGCGCTTTCGGGAATGAATCCGCTGAACTCCGCGTCCCGATCGCCGTCGAGCTCGAGCTTGGTGCCGTTGACGAATCCCTGGAAGTACCGGCCCCATGCGCCCAGCGAACGCAGCGAATGCCGGACGTTGAATTCAAATCCGGTTACGCGGGCCCGGCCGGGCAAATTGTAGGTCGTGGACAATTGCCAGCCGACGTAGCGCGGATCGAGTTCGAGCGCTTGCAGATCCTGCACCGTCGCGAGTTTCACGGTGTCGCCGAAAAAATTCTTGATGTCCTTGCGGAACAAACCGGCGCTGAACAGCCCGCCCTGGTCCGTGTAATACTCGATCGACAGGTCGTAGTTGTCGGCCGACCAGGGCCGCAGCCCGGTGTTGCGAATCGTAATCCGGCCCGGCACCAGCGACGGGTCCGGGACGTTGTCGTTGAAATCGGTTTCGTCGATCGTCGCATTCGGGATGATGTTGGCAAAGTCGGGCCGGCCGTAGGTTTTCGCGTAGGCGGCGCGCAGGAGGAGGTTTTCCTTCAGGTGATACGTCAGGTGCGCGCTGGGGTAATATCCGTCGTAGGAACGACTGGCGCGGTCGCCGCGATCCTGGCGCGTCAGCCGAAGCTCCTCGAGCGAGCCGGCGGCACCCGCCTCGGGCCGGCGGATACGCGCGGCTGCCGCGGTGTGGGCAAAGCTGCCGTCGGCACTACGCAACCACACGGCGTTGGGATCGTAGCGCACGCCTTCGCCGTCCGCGGTCGTCTTTTCGTAGCGGACGCCGGTCAGCACCTTCAGCCGGTTCCGAAACAGCCCCAGCTCGGCTTGGGCGTAGAGCGCCGAAACGGCCTCTTTCAGGCGCTCGGAGTTGTTAATCCGGAACTGTTCCTCCGCCACGACCTGGGCCGGCGTTTTCGAGAAAAGCGAAGGGTTCGCCTTGAACGCGTCCCAGGCTTTGTAGAGCGAGACCCAGGGCATGTTTCGAAATCCGAAATTCTCCCGCTGGTTGACATACGTGGTCACACGGTAGGGCGCCGGCGATTCCGGCGTCGCGGCATTGCCGTCGAGCCCGTTGTACGTCCAGTTGATGCTCTCGCGGCGGACGTCGCGGGTCTGGGCGCGATGCAAGCCGCCCACCTGGACCGCGGCCGGGAAGGAAAGGAAACCGAGGCTCCGCCGGATATCGAGCTTGCCGTTGGTCAGGCTGTCGATGATGGGGCGCGGCGTGGACTGGGCGGTGTTCAGCCGGTAGTTGTTGGAGTCGTAAATATCCACCTCGCGGTTGGCGTTGTCGAACACGCGGATCGTCTGGGGCCGCACGTCGTTGATGTCGGCGAACGTGACCCGCACCGGATTCAGCATGGCGATGCCGAGGGTGCGGAACCGGCCGTCCCGGGTGTCCTGATAGCCGCCCTCGGAGTTCGACTTGCCGAACCCGGCGACGACACGCCAGGTGCCGTTGTCGAAGCGGTAGCGCAGGTTGGCCGCCTTTGTATCGAGTTTCTGGATTACAGAGGCGCCCGTGCCCATCAGCGTCACGCCGCCCCGGCCGGTGGCGCCATTGGTGAAATTTTCCCCGAAGGTCATCGGCGTGCCGGTCGCCGGCGTCGGCGTGGCGTTGGTGCCGGTCGTCAGGCCGATCGACGCCTGCGAGCGATCCGAAACGAAGCGGCTCCGCTCGAGATTCAGGGAGAGCACGCCGCTGGGCGTGGCGCGCCAGTCCGCCTTCACGCCGACTGAATTGCGCGCATTGGCGCGCGGCACGCTCGTCAGCTGGAACGACTGGAGGAACGGCCGGCTGATCGACGCGCCGGTGTTCGTGCCCGCGGCGTTGTAGCCCCGCGGCACCCGCTGCTGCTCGACCCACCGGTTCCCGCTCTGCCCCGTGAGGACGAGCCCAAATGTCTTCGTGAGCGGCAGGGTGTAATCGAAGCTGAAACTCGGCAGGACCTTGTAAACCTTGCGGTCCGACGTATGCGGCACTTTTTGCAGGCTCAGGTGTTCGTGAATGCCGGCGAGGCTCACGCTGTAGCGCAGCTGGGCGCTCTTCCGTTCGAACGCGCTCTTACTGACCATGTCGATCGACCCCGCCAGTGAGTCCGCCGGCGTGGCCGGCGTCGGAACCTTCGTCACCTCCAGCCGCGAGATGTTGTTGATCGAAACCTCCTTGAATTGAAACACCCGGGAAGAACCCTGCGGGTTTCCCGTGTTCGCCATCTGCAGACCATCGGCCGACAGCACGGCCATGCTGGTGGGAAAACCGCGCACCGAAACCGAGGCGACCGAGCCGCCGGATTCCGTGTCGTACTCCGCGGTGATGCCGGGCAGGAACTTGAGGAACTCGCCCACGTTGCCGTCCATCACGTCGCCGAGGGTCTCGGCGGCCACGACGTTCTTGATGTTCGCCGCAAACCGCTGCTCGTTGATGGCAATCGCCTCGCCATCGGTTTCGCGCGACGTCGACACCACGAATGAATCGAGCTTCACGGTGCCGTCGTCGCCGTAACGGGCGACACTGGTGAGGCCGACATCGCGCTCGACGTCCTGGCCGGGCGGGACGGTGAGCGGGATCTGCTGCGGATCGAGCCCCGTGTAAAACACCTCGAGCACGACCGGCCCGCCGGGTATCCCCGCCAGCCGGTAGCTGCCGGATTGATCGGTGAACGCCACCAGGTCCGTGCCTTTGACGGACACCCGCACGTTGTTCAGGTACTGCCCTGAAACCACGTTTTGGATGCGTCCGGAGATGCTCCCGGTCGCACGGTCGGCCGCCGCGGCGACGCCGGGGGCAGTGATGGCGAGAAGAACCAGGGCGACCCAAGATGAAGTGCGGAGAATGCGGCGTGGTGTTTTCATAGGGGTTCGGGGGTGGCTGGGATGCGGAGGGAAAATGAATCCACGCCATCAGATCTGGCAAGGCTCGGATCGGAGGAATGCGGCGAAGTCAACCTGGCGCATGGCGTGGTGGTGGGCGCATTTTCCTATTGCTGAACACGCTGCGGCGGCCGCGTAGGGCCTGCGCTTGCGCAGGGCCGGATTGGTGGAGCGATGAAGGAGGTGTGCACGTAGAAGCGGCCCACCGCAAGCGGTGGCCCTACAGGACAGCGCGGACCATCCAAGAAGCGAAATACGCCCAAGAGCGGTGAATCCAAACATCCTACCGCATCACCATTCGGTTTTCAAAACCAAGAGGCCATTCGCGGCCGACCGCATCGACACGGCTCGGCCTCACGCCAGCAGGCGGGTGAGTTGAGTGCGGCCGCGAATGCCGAGTTTTCGATAGATAGCATTGAGCTGGAATTCCACCGTGCGGAGCGACTTTCCAAGCCTGCGCGCCACGTCGTGATTTCGCTCACCGCCCGCCACCAACAACGCCACCTGACGCTCACTCACGGTCAGGAGATTCAACAGCCGCAAGGCCGCGGGTCGACCCTGCCCGCTCGAGTCGTCCGCCACCGGAGCACTGCAGAAGGTCACCACGAACGTAAAGCACGACCAAGGTCCCTTGAGCGGAGCCCGCAGGCTAATCGTCGCGGTGAGCCCGGGAATACTCGGGTGGATCACGCGGGTTTCGCCGGTGCGGGCCGGGCCACCGTCGGCTCGTTCGAGCAGCTGCTCACAGCCAGCGACCACTTCTGGCGGCAGACGGAAACAACTGCGCGGATTGAGTGCGCGGGTTTGCACCGGCCCGTGGTTCCAAACGGCGCACTGCTCGTAAGCTTCCCGGGTGGCAAAGTTCAGCTTGCCGCGCCCGTCCAGAAAAAGCACCGGCACGGGAAGGTGGGTGACGAACTGCTGGACGGCGGCCTGCTGGCTGCGTTCGCGCTGCAGCTTTCTCAGCCGCTGCAGGGCTGCGCCCAGATCCGTGCGGAACTGGCGCAAAAAGTCGTTTTCCGCGGCCGAGAAATCACCTTGAACCGCCGTTCGCCGCACACTGAACAGCCCGTCCGGTTCATTCCGTCTCCAGAAAACCAGGTGCACGAATTGATCCCACGCACTCAAGGTCACCTCCTTCTCCAGGCGCCGGAGCGGTGCCTCAGGATCCGTCTCGATGACTTCACTATACGTGTACTGCTTGATCCGGGGGTGCGCTCGGAGGAACGGTCCGGAAACGCTTACCAGAGCGGCCGAGCCAAAGTTGAAGTAATCGCCCGCCACCACGTGGTGCCGGGATTCAGCCGCCCGGTAATTCTCGATCCCAACGAGCAAGCTGCAGGAATGATACGGCAGGGCGAGATCGAGCAACCTCACGCTGGCCTGCCACACGCTCTCGCCATCCAGCGCGCTGTGCAGCTCAAATCGCCCTCGCTCGAGTTCGCCTCTCGTAGGCGGATGCGGGATCGAAATCATGACCGTTTCCACCAAAAAAGCGGGTGGGCAATTTCGCGGGAAGCCGGAACGGGTGCCCGTGGAGCATGGCGACACATCATGGAGTTTTCGGCTGTCGGCAAGAGAAGCTTGGGGTTCGCGATTCTGCTGGAAGTTTAGGAGTCCTCGCTGGAATTAGAAGAGAAATATGCCCCGCCGTTCAGGTGGTTTCACGGATGGACGGCGGGGGGCGTTCCGATATGCTTGCCGGGTTTTTGATAACCCACGCGTTAAACCGCTCCCCGGCCCAACCCCATGAATATCCAGTTTCCTTCCAGT
>JACQWL010000525.1 GCA_016209255.1 Verrucomicrobiota bacterium | reverse complement strand
GTATGGCGGGCGTCGGCAAGCGACGCCCCTACACCTCGACTGCATTGTTCCGGCTAACTTCATGACGGGGGCTTCATGCGATAATGATTTCAGCCATGGATGCACGTGGTGGCGCATCAGGCCCCGAGCGCTCTTTTCAGCGGGTGGAGCTCGATCCGGCGGAAAAAAATCTCAGCGGCATGGTGTTCCCGCGTGACCATCCCGCCGTAGTGCTGGCCGCTGGTCGGTTCATTGTCAAAGTGGAGGTCGACTGACTTGTTACCGCTAAGACGCCACGGCTTGTTCATGACCTCGACTTGAGAAACGCCAGCAAATCGGCCAGCTCCTGTTTCGTCAGCACGGCGTCCAGCCCCGGCGGCATCTGCGACACCGCGCCCGGCTGCACTTCCTGGATGTCGGCCCGCGCCACGCGCTGCTCCGTCTCCGGGCCCGTCGCCAGCACCACTTCCTCCGCCGTGTCCTTGCGAATGAGGCCGGTGAGATCTTCGCCGCGCTTGGTCTTGATCGTGAACGGCTCGTAGCCGCGAACAAAACTCGCGCTGGGAAACACGAGGCCCTCGAGCAAATCGCGCTCGGTACGGATCCGTCCGATATTCGTCAGGTCCGGGCCAAGGCGGCCGCCGCGATAGCCGATGGTGTGACACAGCGAGCACGCCGCCTTGTCGCTGTGGAAAACGACCTGGCCGCGCCGGATGTCGCCGTCCTTGGTGGCGGCCAGCAATTCCTCCACCCGCGCCGTCTGCCGGGCCGCGTCGGCGTCGAGCAGCGCGAACAAACCCTCGCCCTGCTGTTGCACCGACGCGGGATACTTCGCGAACAGCGGCTTGAGCAAACTCACGCGCAACCCGGCCAGGCCGGCGGATCCCTTCAGCGACGCGATCAGGGCCAGGCCGAGCGCCTCGCCCGGGGCTTTCTCGAAAGCGGGCAGCAGCTTCGGGGCTTCGAGCGGTCCGACGGTTTTCATCGTGGCGGTCAGCGCGAGTTGTTGCGGCGGCGCGAGCGGCGCCCTCGCCAGTACGCTCGCGGCGGCGCCGCGGACCAGCATCGGCTCTTTGCCGTCGAGGTGGCCGCAAAGGAAATCGAACAGATCCGGCTCGACGGCCGACAATCCGCCCGGCGCCGCCGCGAGCGCGTCCAATCGCACGTCGGCAGGCACGCCGGCATTGCGGCCCACCTTCACCAGCGCGGCGGAAAGCGCGGCCGGCACCGTCTTCGGCATCGGCAGATCGCGGGCCGTGGCGACGGCCTGGCGGATGAGCGCCGCATCGTCGCCGGAAAGCAGCGCGACGAGGGCGGGAAACCAGCCCGCCGGCGTTTCCTTCAAACCGGATGCCGCCATTGCGCGCAGGGCGAGGAGGCGCGCGTCCCGGTCCGCGCCCGCGTCACTGACGGTCGTGGCGAGCAACTCCTGGATGGCCGTTGCCTTCGCGAGTTGAGTCAGCTGGCCCTGCAATTCGCCGCGTTCCACGTCACTCTGCGATTTCGCCGTAAGCCGTGCCCGATAAAAGCTCGCCAGCGCACCGCCCCACTCCGGGTGATGCCCCACGGTCCACGCAGCGGTCTGTTTCAAAATGGGCACGGTCGAACTCAGCCACGGGAGGACGTCGTCGGGCGCCAGTTTGCCACCCTCCATCTGGTCGAGGGCGACCAGGGCGACGCGCACCAAGCGCGGATTGCCGGCGGACTTCACGTGCGCCAGCACGGGGTCCCGCTGGCCAATCTCGATCAAGGCGTAGATCAACGCGTGCTCCAGCGCGCGGTCCGCTGGATTCTCCGGCGAACCTGTGGCCGTAAACTTCGTTTCACCGAGCCGGCCGGCGGCCGCCAGGAGACCGTCGATCGCCCATGCCCCGCCGATGCGGCCAACGGCCTCCGCGGCGGCGCGAACGAGCGCTGGGTTTCCCGCGGCGAGGAGGCTCGTCAGCCGATCGTTCGGGTGCTGATCGCGCCACAAGCTCACCACCTGCAGCGCGGTCTGCACGACCGACGTGTCGCCGTCGTTCAATGCCCGGCGTACCCCCGCGCGCGCGGCCGCGTCGTCGATCCGCGCCAGCGTCCAGACGGCGTTGCGCCGTGCGGCAACCGATGGGGAATTCAGGCCTTTTTGCATGAGTGCCGTGACACCCGCCGCGCCCCGCTGGCCGAGCAAATAAATCGCGCGCTGCACGACCTCAGGCCGTTCGTCCGCCAACAACGCCGCCAAATCGGTGGGCGGAAGCGTGCCCCACGGTAATTTTTTGCCCCGCGGATCCTCGACCCTGGTCGCGCCCGTCTTCCGGATGCGGTAAATGCCGCCGAGCACGTCGGGCTTGGCGAGCTGCGACGTCGGGCAGCAGATCTTGTACCAGCCGCCCGTGTCCACCACGAGCACGCTGCCGTCGGCGTCCTCCAGCACGTCGGTCGGACGAAAATCCAGGCTGTCCGACGTGACGAAGTCGGTGTCCCTGGTCTTGAAGGTCGCGCCATCGGCCACGAGTTCGTGCCGGACGATCTTGCGCAGGTTGAAGTAGCAGACGAACTGGTTGTCCTGATAGTCGCCGCCGAATCCGCGCGAGCGATACGTCATCGACCCGCAGGGCGCGGCCGCGCCCATGTGGGTCACGATCGGCATGAGATCGCCCGTGCGCGGGTGACCGGCCAGCGCGGCGTTTTCCTTGCCGTAGACGCCACCGTAGATCGCGTGGATGAGGCCGTCGCGTTTTCCGGCCGCGGGAATCTGGAAAAACGTGCCGCTCAGGAATCGCTCGCCGGTGGCTGTGAAGGTGACGCCCACCGGATTATCCATGCCGCCCGTCAGCACCGGCTCCAGCCCGGTGCCATCCGGACGCGAGCGGAAGATGTGGGACGCGCGCGTGACGAAAGACTTGCCGTTCGGCAGCGTGTGGCGCTGCTCGGCAAACGCGCCCTTTGTCCAGTAGAACCAGCCCTCGGGGCCGAGGTAGGGCCCGTGGAGATCGTTCGCGCAGCCGGTGAGGGTCTTGCCATCGTACCACGCCACCCGCTCGTCGGACACCCCGTCGCCGTCGGTGTCGGTGAGTTTCCAGATGTGCGGTGGCGCGGCGACGTACAGCGAGCCCTCGTAAAACAGCGCACCCTGCGGAAACATCATGTGCTCGGCAAACACGGCGGACTTGTCGAACCGCCCGTCACCATCGGTGTCCTCGAGGCGCACGACCCGATGCGGCTTCAACTCGAACTGTTTGTCGGATTTGTCGCTCAGCCCGGAGGAATCGGTGGCGTAAAGGCGCCCCTGCTCGTCGAACGCGACCGAGATGGGTCGGTCCACCAGCGGCGGGCCGGCGACCAGTTCGACGGTGAAGCCGTCGGGCACGGTCAGCGTCTGATTCGCGAACTTGAACGCGGCGGTCCGGGCCGCGGGCGCGGCGGCGGGCGGCGCGACGGACGCGGCGGCAGGCGTGGGCGGGGCGGCGGCGACCTTGGGCTCGGGCGCCGGGCGCGAGCACGCGGCGAAGGCAAAAGCGGCGAGCGGCAGAAACGCCGCGCGGGACAAGCGGATGGTTTTCATGAATACGTTGGCGGTGATAACGGTGTGTCCGGGGTATCAGGTGAACGACGCCATCCCCTATGGCAAATGTCGCCCCACGGCGAAGTCACCGCTAGATGGCCGGGCGCGGCGTGGCAACGCGCAAACGGCCGTCCCGCCCTACTCGATCTCCAGAATCGTGCCGGCGATGTGCCGGGGGCCGGTGCCGATATTGAAATAATAGGTCACCAGCACGCGCTTCCCGTCGAGCCGCGTCGACCACGAATAACCCAGGTCCGTCGTGCCGCCATCGTCGCGCAGCACGATCTCCGGCGCCGTCGCGAAATCGGTGCATTCGGGATTGAGCACGCGCGCGCGGACGCCCAGCGGCGCATGCCGGTAACCGTAGGTGAGCAGCACGCGGTTGTCGGCCAAGCGCAGCGCATGCAGCGGATGACCCTGGAAGCCCATGTCCTCCCACGGCCGGAAACTTTTCCCGCCATCCGTGGAGCGCGCGATGCACGCATGGTCGTTGAAATTGGCCGTGCGCAGAAAGGCCACGAGGTCGCCCTTCGGGGTTTCGTAGACCGAGGCCTCGTTGAACGTCGTCCTGGCGTCCACCGCCACCGCACTGGAGTAGCTCCACGTCAGGCCCTGGTCGTCGGAAACGATCAGGTGGTTGGATGTCTTGCGCGGGGACTCGGCGTCACTGGCCGC
>JACQWL010000529.1 GCA_016209255.1 Verrucomicrobiota bacterium | reverse complement strand
CCTCTAAACCATAACTTATTTTCACGTCCCAGCTGTCCAATCGATGGGGTCCACCTCACTGACCATTGTTCCCCATTTCTTCGCGAGGCTGGTCATCAGTTGTTGGTTAAAGATATTGGCGGCAACATAGTCGCCGAGCAATTCTCCACTCAACCATTGCATTTTCACGATCGGATAGCCGCGACCGGCCACCCGAATTCCAGCTTGCTGATATTCAAAGGGGGCTGTGTAAGGCAATCGCAGGATATTGAGAGCTTTGCTGATTTCCGCGTACCGTTTCTGGCTGTCGGACACTTCGCGGATGAAACAGCGGATGGCCCATTTCCCGGCCGGTGTCGTGACCTCATAGACGCTCGCAAATCCGCCAGAGATTGCGACGGGGATGTCCATCTTGTTTCTCCTTACTGTGCCCCGTTTGAGATCCGGATCGGAAAAACACGTTTTCGGATGTTGGATTGCCTCGTTGTATTCTTGTGGTTGAGGCCACGGCATGGCGGTTAGACGTCGCCGCTCAGGGCTTCAACCCAGAGCAATGTAAAGTCGTCGTTTTTTAGTTCGCGTTGGTTTAGTAGCCGCTCGATGAGCGCTAGGAAGAAATCTGGGTTGCGAACGACTTGATCGAGCTGGACGAAGGGCTTCGTGTCGTTCTCAACGCCCTGGAGAATCCAGCCGGCTACGGCGTCAGAGACGAGGTAGAGGCGGTCGCCAGGTTCGAAATTACCGTCCGCGAATCGGTAAAGTTCTGTGGCTGAATCAGGCATCGGCCGACTGGAGAGTAACATTGGCCTCGCTTTCAGATCTTCGGCTTTGAACGGCGGGAACGCGGCCGCCAAATCGAAGCCCTTTACGTGGAAAAGGCAGCTATCACCGACAGCGATGGCTTGCCAACGGAACACGGCGGGAACTTCAACCTTGATTATTTGGACGCCGAGGAGTGTGGCAAACGCCCCTTGCTCCAATTGTTGCTCAATATACCAAGGGAAAGGCTTGCTCCGGGTTTCACCGTCCCATTTTTCGCGAAGTTCCGGGAGCAATTGATCAAAGGCTTTGAGATCGCCAGCCCTGCAAAATCGCTCGGTAAGCAGGTTGGCCCAAAGACCAGAAAAGGAGGTTGCAGCTGCTCCATCCGCAATCGCACAAGAAAACGGCAGCACGAGCGGCGGGTCGAATGTCTTGGGATAAAACGCGTCTTCGTATTCCTCGGCGCTGTTACCCCGCTTCGGGAGCCACGACACTCCGGCACGGAGTTTCATGCCGAGCTAGCGCAAATTTCCCGGGCGCGTGCCGATGTCGATGAAATTGATCAACGCCTCAAGGTTGGCGTTGAACACGAAGCCCTGTGAGGCGGAAGAAACGGCGATACCTTCTTGTCGGGCACCGGCGATCATTGCGTCTGTGAGGTTGCTCGACATGCGGAAAAGGAGCCGAGCGAAGTCGTCCGGCAGGCTCGCCTCCGAATCGGCGAAGAGAATTGATGACGCGTTGATGTTTGACGAAATGTGCGCGTTGAAGAGGAGGACGTTGCCGTCCGCAGTTGACAGCGTCTTGATGGCGTCGGCCGCGGAGGTTGGATCGCCATCGGTGGATTCACCATCAGTCACGTTAATTACGATAGGCGGAAAACACATCGGGTTTTTCGCAGTCCAATCGGAAATTAATTTCTGGGCTTGGCTCAGAACCTGGCACATCGGCGTTCCGCCGTTGGCTACCGGGTCAAACCATATCGGAAACTTGATCTTCTGTTCGACAAGACCGCCCGCGCCATCGTCTGATTTCTTCGATCTCTCTTCAATGCGGGCAGGGTTTTCGCCGACTTCACTAATTGGCACAAGTTCCCGGCCGCCAATTGTTCCGCCAAAGGCGGGGCCGACGCTGGCACCGTAGCCGAGAACGCCAACATGGAAGTAATTTCGAATTCCCTCGGGCCTGCCGCATTTGATGACGAGATTTTGCAGGAACTTGTTGACTACGTCGGCGACCTTGTCGGCTTTGCGTTTTCCGGCTTCACCGGCGAGCGCGTCAGCCATCGAGCCTGATTGGTCTAGCAGGAAGAGGAAACACGTCGGATTGTCGCGACTGATTTGAGCGGTATACGGCATAGCGGTTCCTTTGTTTAGTTGAGATTGTTACTCCTCCAACCTGGGCTTGACTTAATCGAAATAAACACCCGCACCAAGTCTTTTTCGATCTTAAGGTTATGCGCGCAGCAGTTCAACAGGTTCAAGGAAAGCGACACGGTTTGGGCACAGAGGCTTGCCCGCCTTTGTCGGGATCACACGAGTCTTCCGCTTCGTCAGCGTCCTCTGCGTTTGAGTCTGTCCCGGGCCGCGATTCGCGATTCCCGTACGCCGCATGATACGCAGAAACGAGCCGGCCGGGTCAGGCCGATCCCTTTTCCCTTGGCCGCTCGCGAACTCTGGCGCTCAATAACGTAACAACAACCATGCGTCGCAATCGCCGCCGCAAACCGAATGTTTGCGCTTTTCGAGAACGGAGCGGACGGCGGCCTCAGCCATGCAGTCGGAATCGCATCAGGACTGAGACCGGGCGAGCACCCGGTGCGTGTAGGGCCGGCGCTCGGCCTGCCCGCCGTAGCCTCTGGCGAAGGCTGGGTCGGGCCGTTTTCGCTCGTACGGCGGCCTTCCGGCCCGCCTTCGCCAAGCCTACGGCGCGGCAAGCAAGCGGCAGCCCTACATTCCATTGCATCGCTATGGCTTAAACATGAGCCAGCACCCGATACTCCACCGACGGGATGCCGGCGGCGATGCCTTGGGCGCTTAGGTCTTCGTCGAGCGTTGCCCAATGCACGCTGTAGCCGTCGCCGCTGATCTCGAAAGCCTGACGGTCCCCGGGGCTGGCCTTGAGCAGGCGCCGGCGGCGACAGCGCGCCGCCCTCCAATCTTGAATCTTGTCGAGGGCGCTGCGCTGTCAGCGCCGTTCCGCATCATCGATAACCGGGAGATGCGCCCACGATCCGATCGGCACAGCTCCGACGATTCGCGATCTTCGTGGCCGAACGCGAAGGCAAGAAGCGGCGGTTTTCCAACCGCCGTCTGGACCCCGAAGGGCGCTTGGAAAAGCGCCCCTCCTTGAATGACCGAGATGCGCCCTGTAATCGAATAGTCAGACCGATCCAGTCGTCAGGCGGGGCGTCAGGTTAGATCTTCGTCGGCCAGCGAGCTTGCTCGCCCCACCTCTCCTCCCGGGAAACGGCGCCTCGCTGTGGGAGCGGGTTAATCCGAATGGCGCGTAAGTCATGCAGAGTGGCAGTGGCGTCCCGCCTCTGGCTAAGCGGCGAGACGCCGCTTCCACCTTGAGAAGCGGCGTAACCTAAGCGCCATTCGGGTCTATCCCGCGAATTGCGATCCCTGCGCGCCTCAGCTCACGATCCCCAGCGGCGCGGTTTTTTCCCAGGCGCCGCGGGTGAAGTCCGGCACCTCGACCGGCGCGCCGTCCTGCGCCACCGAGCGCTCGCTCAGCGGCGCGATCGCGCTCCAGGCGGCGGCATCGTAGACATCCTGGTCGAGCGGCAGGCCCTCGCGCAGGCACTGCACGATCCGCCAGCGCATCACAAAATCCATTCCGCCGTGGCCGCGCGTGCCTTCCCTCCCCAGCTTCGCCGTAATCGCGGCGACTTTTTTCCACAACGGATGCTCGAACTCCGCCTGCCATTTTCTGAGATCGGTCTCCCACTCGTGCTCCCGCGGGCTCCGGCCTTCGACGTAAACGCGATCCGGAAAGCCCGAAAAAAGCCCGCGCGTGCCCTGGATGAGATTGTGGCGCGAATACGGCCGCGGGTTCATCGTGTCGTGCTGCACGACGACGGTGCGGCCCCGCGCGGTCTTGACGATGGCCGTGTTCATGTCGCCGCAGATGTAGCGGGCGGTCCGGCGCGCGTGCCCGGCCGGGAAATTCTTCTCCGCGTAGTCCGGCATGCCGAGCGACGGGGCTGCTGAACGACACCAGCCGCGAGAAACGGTCGCCGCGGTTGATGTTCAGGTATTGGGCCACCGGGCCGAGCCCGTGTGTCGGATAGATGTTGCCGTTGCGCAGCTCGTGCTCGCGCGTCCGCCAGCTGCCGGTGCCATGATCGATCTCCTTCATCTGCGAACGCAGGTCGTGCAGGTAGGATGCCTCGCCATGCAACAGTTCGCCGAATACGCCCGCGCGGCACATCCGCAGCACCATGAGCTCCTCGCGGCCGTAGCAGACGTTCTCCAGCATCATGCAGTGCCGCTGGGTCTCCTCCGCGACATCGACGAGCTGCCAGCATTCCTCGAGCGTCACCGCGGCGGGCACCTCGATGAACGCGTGCTTGCCCGCGCGCATTGCCGCCACGGCCATCGGCACATGGTCGCGCCACGGCGTGCAAATAAAAACCGCGTCGAGATCGGGGCGCGCGAGCATCTGCTGGTATGCCTCGGGGCCGTCGCCAAACGCCGCCGGCGCCGGCCGGCCGGCCTTGGCCACGGTCGCAAGAGCGGCGCCAAGCGAGGGCGCGTGGTTGTCGCACAGCGCGCGGACTTCGCAGCCTTCGATCAACAGCACTTCGCGCAAGGTCGGCAACCCGCGCGCGCCGAGACCGATCACGCCCCAGCGCACGACCTCGAGCTTCGGCAGGCGCAGCCCGACGACGCTGGCGCCCTTGCGTCGCGGCACGGATGCAGCGGCGGCGGCGGCGGGCGGCGCGGTGCGAAGCGCCAGCGCGGCGGCGCTCGCGACCGAGACGGATTTCAGGAAGTTGCGACGGGTTGACAGGGGCATGAGGGAAGGGGTTCGCGATCACTGTGGGTCATCGATCGCCGGCCGTCGAGTCTGGCCCGCGTTCAAAACGTCTGCGGCATTTCCTCCGGTTGCGGCTGCGCCGCGATGGGCCCGCGGTGACGAACTGCCGAATCTGGGTTCACGGCTTCGTCTTGAAAATCGCCACCGGCCGCGGGGCGGACGGACGGCCGCCGCCACCTTCGAACCGGCTCCAGCCGGGATTTGCGATGAAGAAAAAATCCCCGCCGGTCGCCACGCACCCCAGCGACGGCGCCGCCAGGTTGAGATGGCCGGAGTCGAGCACGCTCACGCGGGTGACCGCCACCGCGCCATCATCCAGTCCGACGCGCAGCACGCGTTTGGGCATCGTGGTGTTTTGCAGGGCGAGCAGGTCACCGTTCGCCGCCAGCGCGAGACCGTCGATCCCAATCAGCGTGGTGTCCGGCGGTGATGGCAGCAGCTGTGCCGAACGCGCGCTCAGGTCGACCCGCAACAGCCCGTTGATCCGGTCGGCGACCACGAGCGCGCCGCCGTCCCGCGTGACCGCGACGCCCTGCAGCGAGATGAACTCCTCGCTTTCGACGAACCGCTCCAGCGTCGCCGCGCCCGACGCAAGCCGCCAGATGATCGGCGCACCGCTGTCCGGCAGAAAAATGCCTCCGTCCGGCGCCAGCGCGAGATCGCCGATCACGTGGGGCAGGTTTCCCTTCGGCGCCAGCACCACGCGGCGCAGGGCGCCGCTGGCAAGGTCGAACTCGGCCACGCCGGCCATGCCTTCCATGTCGGGGGCGTATCCCTCCATTGCCGGCACCGCGGACGTTGCCGCCCACAACGCGCCGTTGGCTTCATCCACCGCGAGGCCGAAGACGCCGAGAATCGCGTCGTCCGCGGTGGTGAAGCGCCGGACTTTCTCGTCCCGGCCCCGCACCCACACCGCGCGGGCCTGCACATCGCCGAAGAAAAACTCCCCCGTCTTCGCGCGCCAGGCGATGCCTTCGATCAGGCCGGTCATGTCGCGCAGCGAAAATGCGATCTCGCCCGGGCCGGACGGGCGCAGGTTGGCGGCGAGTTTTTTGGCCACGGCACTGAACTCCGGCCGCCCGCGCAGGGCGGCGAACTCCTCCGCCTGGTCGACCGCGGCGTGCAGGCCGAGCGCGGCCAGTTTCTCGAGCGTGGCGACCGCATCCTCCGGGCGATCGTTCGCCACCTGCGCGGCGGCAAGCGCGACGAGGAACCGGGGGATATCCGGCCGCAACGCCACGGCGGCTTCGCTTTTTTCGAGCCAGACCGGCAGCTGCTTCGCCTCGGCGGCCCGGTCGGCCTCGCGTGCCAGCAGCATCGCCTGCACGACGACCGGTTCGGCGCCCGCAACCAACGGCGACAACGCGGCGACGAGGACGGCAAGGCCAGAAAAAACACGGCGCGACAACGTCACGCCGGCAACGTGAAGCAGATCGCGGATGGTGCAAGCGCCGCCGCGAAGCCCAATCCAGGACAATCTCTCACGCCGAGCGCGCGGAGAAACCGGCGTTGTGCGTGCATCCATTCTCGCATTCGGGGGTCCCTGCGCTCTCGCGCAGGGCTACAGAACTTTCGGGCCAGCGCAGAATCCGGGTCTAACTTCCACGCGGCGCCGGCGCAGATTTGAACGTGACCACCCCGTGCATCTCCGCCATTCTGGCGCCGCCATGTGGGTCATCCTGCGTTTGCTGACCGCCGCGATTGTGGGGATCGTGAAGTTCCTCTGGCGGCGAACGGCGATTGAGAAACGCGAGTCGAGCGGCGACATCACGTGGGTGTATTCCCAGGCGCGGCACAAGAATCGCGTCATCGCGACGACATTCGGCGTGCCGCTGTCGTCCATCGTGGTGGTTTCCGACGTCAATATCGCGCTCGATCGTTCCGCGCCCGAGGTGCTGCAGCCGGCCGTGCAGGATAAATACACCACCGTCACCCGCGGTCGCCGCGGCCGAAAGCGGACCCATTACCATGTGCATTTGAAGCTGACGCCCGCGGAAGCGGACCGCATTCCGGCGGTCATCGAGGTGTCATCCGGAATCTACGCCGGCGCAGCCAAAGGCGGCCGCATGTCGGTGACGCTGCGCCCCGGCGCCCTTGGCATCCCGTGGGTGGAAGACATCCGGCCCGGGGAGTGAAGCAAAAAAACCGGAAGAAGGAACCGCTAATCTTCGCTAATGGTCGCTGATGAAGAGATTCAATCAGAACTCAGATCGGTTCGACGATTCACCTTATCGGTGAATCGGATGACCATCGTGAAAAAGTGCCTTCCTTGATTGAATTCGCGCGGATTAGCGAAAATTAGCGGTTCACCACCTGCCGAAATTCAAATCGTGACGACCCGCCGGGCAGGTGTTAATCCCCCTGCCTCGCGTTCTTGCCCGTACACCCTCATGAGCCAACAAATCCAATTCCTGCTTCGCGCCGGAGAGATGCCGACGCACTGGTATAACTTGCTCGCGGATTTCCCCGAGCCCCTGCCGCCGCCGCTGCATCCCGGCACGCGGGAACCCGTCACGCCGGATCTCATGCTGGCGCTGTTTCCGGAGAATCTGGTCGGCCAGGAAATGAGCGCGGAGCGGATGATCGAAATCCCGCAGGAGGTGCGCGACGTCTACGCGCTCTACCGCCCCACCCCGCTGCTGCGCGCCGTGCGACTGGAAAAGGCGCTGCAGACGCCCGCCCACGTTTATTACAAATACGAGGGCGTCAGCCCCGCGGGCAGCCACAAGCCCAACACCGCGATTCCCCAGGCCTACTACAACAAGGTCGCCGGCACGAAGCGGCTGGCGTCCGAAACCGGCGCCGGGCAGTGGGGCTCGTCGCTGGCGTTTGCGTGCAGCGTGTTCGGCCTCGAGTGCAACGTCTACATGGTGAAGGTCAGCTTCGACCAAAAACCGTATCGCAAGCTGCTGATGCAGACCTACGGCGCCACCGTGCATGCGAGCCCCAGCAACCAGACCGAGTTCGGCCGCAAGGTGCTCGCGGCCAATCCCGACAGCGCCGGCAGCCTCGGCATCGCCATCAGCGAAGCCATCGAGGACACGGTCAAACATCCCGGCACGAAATACTCCCTCGGCAGCGTGCTGAACCATGTCTGCCTCCATCAATCTGTCATCGGCCAGGAGACGATCCGGCAGATGGAAATGGCGGGCGAGGAACCCGACGTGATTCTCGGTTGCGCCGGCGGCGGCAGCAATTTCGCCGGCCTCGTGTTTCCGTTCGTGCAACGGAAAATCCGGGAGGGGAAAAAATACCGCATCGTCGCCGTCGAACCGACCTCTTGCCCGTCGCTCACGAAGGGCGAACTGCGCTACGATTTTGGCGACACGGCGGAGACGACGCCGCTCATGATGATGTACACGCTCGGCCACCTGTTCATGCCGCCGAGCATCCACGCCGGCGGCCTGCGCTATCACGGGATGGCGCCGATGGTCAGCCACTGCAAGAAACTCGGGTTGATCGAAGCCGTGGCGTACCCGCAGCTGAAAGTTTTCGAGTCTGCGGTCATGTTTGCCCGTTCCGAAGGCATCGTGCCCGCGCCCGAGTCGGCCCATGCGATCGCGGCCGTCATCGACGAAGCGATCCAATGCCGCGAGGAAGGCCGCAAGCGCGTCATCGTTTTCAATCTCAGCGGCAACGGCCTGCTCGACCTCGCCGCCTACGACACCTACCTCTCCGGCCGGATGCAGGATGTCGGCGGCAGCGATTGATGGGTTTTGCCGCCACGGCAAAACCCTATGTCACAAAACCGTAGTCGTAGGGCTTGCGCATTTCGCGGGCCTGATAGGCGTTCGCCTCGGCCGCGTGGTCGCCCACAAAGCGCTCCTTTTCGGGATTCCAGCGCAGCGCATGGCCGGTGCGCAGGGCGATCGCGCCGAGGTGGCACATGCTGGCGGAGCGGTGGCCGATCTCGACGTCGCAGATCGGCAGCGCGCGCGAACGCACACAGTCGAAGAAATTGCCCATGTGGTTGTCGCTCTTGTAGAGGCGCACCGCCGTGTCCGGCAGGGGCGCGGTGAGCAGATCCTTGTCGCTGGCCTCGATCATGGCGCGGTTGACCCAAATCCAGCCGTCGGTGCCCTCGAACCTGATGCCGTTGCGCTGGCCGTCCTTCTTCACGACCGCGCCGAAGATGCTGTCGTCCGGCGTGGTGCGGATCTCGAGTGCGATGCCGTTGGCGTAGGTGTAGTCGACCTCGTAGTCGCTGCAGGCGTTATAGCCGCCGGTGATGGGTTCGCTGAGTCGTTTCGCCTGAACCCGTTCGGGCGCGAGCAGGCCGATGGCCCAGTAGGCGATGTCGTTGTGGTGCGCGCCCCAGTCGGTCATGGTCCCGCCGGAGTATTCGTACCAGAAGCGGAACGTGCGGTGGCACCGCTCGGGGACGTAATCCACTTTCCGGGTCTGTCCCTGCCAGAAATCCCAGTCCAACGCCGCCGGCACCGGCGCGGTCGCGAACGGGCCGCCGCGCAAGCCCGCCGGCAGCCACACGGTCGCCTGCTTGAGCCGGCCGAGCCGCTGGTTGCGCACGAGTTCGCAGGCCAGGCGGAAGCGCGGCGAGCTGCGCTGCTGGGTGCCCGTTTGCAGCACGATCTTGTGCTCGCGCACCGCCCGGATGACACGCCGGCCCTCGTCGATCGTCAGGGTGAGCGGCTTTTCCGAATACACATCCTTTCCCGCCTTCGCCGCGCCGATGTTGACGAGGGTGTGCCAGTGGTCCGGCGTGGCGTTGAGCACGATCTGGACATCCTTCCGCTCCAGCACGCGGCGAAAATCGGAATACTGGGCGGGCGCCTTGCCCTCGACCGTGAATTTCTGCGCGACCTTCGCCCGATGGCTTTCATCCACATCGCACACCGCCAGGATCTCGCCGTGATTGCTGGCGTTGACGGCATCGCCCGTGCCCATGCCGCCGCAGCCGATGAGTGCGACTCCGGGGCGATCGTTGGGCGTGGGCTTGGACTGCGGCGCCTCCGCCGCCGCGAGCTCCCGCTCGAGAAACCACCACGGCAGACCCGTCGCGGCCGCGGCGAGGGAGCACCGGTGGAGAAAGGAGCGCCGGGAAATCTGGCAGGACCGGTTCGCGGAATCGAGGTGCACCTGGAGGTGGGAAGGCGAGGATTTCATCGGAAAGCGGGTTGGCGTGGCCGCGGGCGGATTGACGGACCCCGCGATCACGGATGGCGTAGCTCCGGCGCCAGCCGCACGCCAGATCGAAGTGCGCGGGCAAAACCGCCGGGCGGTTTTGCCCCATGGCTGCGCTTGAGCGCAGCGAAAGCGTGGGTCTTCCCGCCGCTCCCAGCTCCCGCACGGATTCCGCCATGCTTGATGTAGCCCGCTGCGTGAGCGGCGGGACAAGTGGATGGCGTGCCGAGGTTCGGTCCCCGCGCTTGCGCGCAGGGCTACAAAATCCCTCCGAGATTTCGCGTCGCCTTTTTCCGGGGCGGCAGCTTTCACAGGGCACATGGGATTTTTCGATCGCTTCACCTGGAAACCGCCGGGCCAGCCGCCGGCCACGGCAAACCCACCAACCCCGGCGGAACCCGCGGGCGTGTCCGCCGG
>JACQWL010000536.1 GCA_016209255.1 Verrucomicrobiota bacterium | reverse complement strand
GGTTTTGCTTGTAGCCCGCATTTCCCGCACACTCACGATTCCACCCCGCCTGTGCGCTCTTGGACGGCTGAAAAAACCGCTGAGTGTGTGAAAAATGCAGGCTAATCGTTGTCCAACCGCACGGCCTCGCGAAGTTCGTCCAGGAAGTTTGGCAGCGCGGATTCGACCCGGTTCCAGTTGGAGATGAGCGGCGACCAGAGGGGATCCTCTTGGAACGCCTTGGCCGCAGTACGGATGCCCGCACGAACATCGACACCGCCATCTCCTCTTCGTGCCGCGGATAGATAAGGCCATTGAGCGCGGCATCCGTGGCGTAGAATCGCAACGTGTCCTCTGCCTGACAGCTGTCGGTGGCGATGTCGCAATCGTGCATGGCCACCATGCGCGCCTGCTCGCTGGCAAGTACTTAGCCAAGGCAGATCCACACATTGCGCCCCTTTTCCGCCGGCCCCGGGACCGATCTCTGCCTCCTCCAGCTTCTTGAACAACGCTGTCATGCGCGGGCCGTCGTTCCAGAGCAGCACGGGTTTTTGCCGCAACTGCTGGAAAAAGTGTTTTGCCCGGCGCCACTCGCGCGCCCGCGAGGTGCCATCGATGCCGACGCCAATCTGTTTCAGGCAGGGCACACTCTTGAGTTCGCGCACGATTCCGCGCAGGGCCTTCGTGCCCAGTTCGCGGATATGGCACGGCAAGACGAGGGCGATGGGCGAACCTGAAGCCGGGAACGGCCAGGCTCACCCTTGAAATTTTCTTCGGCGAGACTGTGCGCGCAAGCGCCAATCCGATTTGTCAGGCGGAAAACCTTGGTCTGTTCCGGCCGGAGTGAAACAATGTCCGCGGTGAAACTCGTCATCGTGCACAACCACCTCCGGCCCGGCGGGGTCCGACGCGTCATCGAACTCGCCGTGCCGCACTTGGTGCGCGACCTCCGGCCGCACGTGAACATGATCGTGCTCGTCGCAGGTGAAGTTCCCGATGCGCTCGGGTTAAGCCGTCTTCGCGCCGGGCTCGGTTCGCTGCCAGTGGTAGTTCGCACGGACCCGGCCGTCGGCTATGTCGCCGAACAGCGGCTGACGCCCGCCGCGCGAGCGCGCCGGCTGCGGAACTTCTTCGCCGACGTGTTCGACACGACACCGGCCGGTGGCCGCGTCGTGTGGGCTCACAATCAGGGCCTCGGCCGCAATCTCGCACTCACGCGCGCACTTGCTCGCGCCTGCGCGACGCAGGGGTTCCCGCTGGTGTTTCACCACCACGACTGGTGGTTCGACAACCGCTGGCATCGCTGGCCGGAGATGCGCCGGTCGGGCTTCCGCACGCTCGCGGACGTGGCTGCGACGATTCTGCCGGCCTCTCCCGGCATCCGCCACGCAGCGATCAACCAGGCGGACGCGGCCGTCCTGCAGCGCCATTTCCGGCAACGTGCCAGCTGGCTGCCGAACCTGACCGACGCCGCGCCGCGGCCGTCACCGACACGCTTGCGCGATGCGCGCCGGTGGCTGACCACCCAACTCGGCGACGCCGCGCCCGTCTGCTCAGTTCGCTTCAGGAGGGTTTTGGCCTGCCCTACCTCGAAGCCGCAGCGGCGCGCCGGCCGCTCATTGCCCGATCCCTTCCGAACATCGCCCCCGATTTCGCGCGCTTCGGTTTCCGGTTTCCGCAATCCTACGAGGAACTGCTCGTGGACTCCGGTCTGTTCGATTGGGCTGCTGAACGTGCCCGGCAACTCCGCCTCTTTCTAATCTGGCAACAACAACTGCCGCGCGCGTGCTGCGGTTTGGCGGGTCGGCCCGCGTTGCTCGCGGCCAACGACCCGGCGCGCCCCGTCCCCTTCAGCCGGATCAAGCTCACCGCCCAGCTCGAGGTGCTGCGCCACGCGCCTGACGTCTCGTGGCGCCGCTCGCCTTTTTCAATCATCCCGACGTCGCCACGGTGCAGGCCCGGCTGTTCGGCGTGGCCGTGCGCTCACGGGAAACGACCGACCGCATCCAGGCGATCAAAGAGCAGCTCAAGGACGAGTTGTACCGGTTCATCGAAAAGTTTCGCCTCGAGGTGATCATTCCGGAAAACATCCTCGCGATTCCCATGCACGTGCCGCTCGGGCTGGCCATGACCGAGGTCATCGCGGAGACCGGCCTGCCGACGATCGCCCATCACCACGACTTCGCCTGGGAGCGCGAACGATTCGTGGTCAGCTCCGTGAAAGACTATCTGCGCTCGTCGTTCCCCGGCGGTTTGTCGGGCGTGGAGCACGTGGTGATCAACTCGATGGCGCAGAAGGAACTCGCCCGCCGCTGCAGTCTCTCCTCGGTCATCATCCCCAACATCCTCGACTACGAGGCTCCCCCGCCCGGGATCGACGACTACAACCGCGACCTGCGGCGCGAAATCGGCCTGCGCGACGAGGATTTTTTCATATTGCAGCCGACGCGCGTCGTGCAACGCAAGGGCATCGAGCACGCCATCGAGCTCGTCCGCCGGCTCAAGGATTCGCGGGCCAAGCTGGTCCTCTCGCATCCGGCCGGCGACGAGGGTAACGCCTACATGGCAATGCTCCGCGACCGCATCGCCGACGCCGGCATCGACGTCCGCTTCATCGCCGGCCGCGTCGGTGAAACCCGCGGCACGACGGCGACCGGGCAAAAAATCTACACCCTCTTCGATGTCTACCCGCACGCCGACCTCGTCACCTACCCGAGCCATTTCGAGGGTTTCGGCAACGCCTTCCTCGAGGCCATTTATTTCGGCAAGCCCGTCGTCGTGAATGCCTATGCCGTTTACGCGCGCGACATCGACCCGCTCGGCTTCAAGACCGTCGGCATGTCGCAACTCGTGACCAGCGACACGGTCGGGCAGGTGCGCCTGGTGCTGCACGACCGCGCCCTGCGCGAAGACTGGGCCCGCACCAATTTTGCCCTCGGCCTGAAATATTTTTCCTACGCCGTCGCCCGCCGCAAGCTCGCCGCCCGCCTGGCCAATCTGTTTGGCGAAAGCGTGTGACAGCGAGGCTCGGTTTCAGACCTTCCGCGCGCTGAGGCAATCGGAATCTGGGTTCGACGAGCAGGGTGTCGGCGAGCGCCTCGCTGTAAGGTCCGCTGCGCGGACCGTCGTGGGATCGCGCCATCTTGCATCGACCGGTCAGGTTGACGAAACTGTCCTTCGAAGGTCACATGACGTTCGCGTTCCCCTGGTACAATGGCCCCGAACTCTGGTTGGAATTGCTGAACCAATCAGAACGGCGCGATGCAATCGCGGGCCGGGCGCATCCGCCGGTCGATGGAAGGGTCGAGAAGCCGAGCGTCGAGGAGCCGAACCCAACGGCGGCAGCGATCGAGGGCGCGACCATTCACCAGAATTCAACGAGGCCGTCGTAACCGTGCCGCACCTCCATCGGATGGCCAATCACACGCGCCACTTCCTTGGTAGTATTTAACTTCTGATCCAGGAAGTCGTCATCGTGTAGGGGATCATGGTGGGTGACGATCCATCGTTTGACGTTGGCCAGCTGCGCCAGCACGCAGGCGTTGGAGAGGGAGGAATGTCCCCACCCGATCTTGGAGCGATACTCCTCGTTGGTATACTGCGCCTCGCCGATGAGCAGGTCTACGCCGTCGAGGAACTCCACCAGTGGACGATACGGTGCCGCCACCTCGCTCGACAGTTGGAGGTCTTGCGGCGGGCCGAGGTAACCGTGGAGAAACTCGTTGTCGCTCACGTAGGCCATGCTCCGGCGGCCAAATTTGATCTTGTAGGCATACGTCGCCGCCGGGTGATGAGTAAACTCCCAGGAAATCTCAAATCCACCGAGCCGCAACGCCGGCTCCTCGAGCACATGGAATTCAATATTCGCCTTCATGTCCTCGAACTGCACGGGGAAGTAGTCGGAATCGAGTTGCCCGGTGAAGACGGAACGCAAGTCTTTCTTGAATCCTCGCGCCCCGTAGACATGCAACTCGAATCCCGGGATATAAGCCGGGGCGAAAAAAGGGAACCCCGCAATGTGATCCCAGTGGGTGTGCGTGATGAAGATATCCAGCCGCCGTGGACGGCCGCGCGCCAGCAGCAACCCCAGTTCGCGAATCCCCGAGCCGGCATCGCAAATGATAATTTCCTCCAGGTGCCTGATTTCGATGCAGGAGGTGTTCCCACCATGGCGAATCGTCCGCACGCCGCTCACGGGGATGGAACCGCGCGTGCCCCACAGGCGCACGGACGGCCCTGGCGGCGCATTCGGGACGAAGATGGCCGGGGCCGGCGTGGCGTCGGAGACAGCACCGGGTCCTTTTTCAGCCCCGGAGAAAAAACGGTCCACGACCTCGATGAAGGTCTGTTTCGCAAATGGTTTAACGAGGATATCGAAGGCGCCCAAAGCGCGGACCTGATCGTGGTCCGATGTGCGCATCGGCCCGATTCCGCGTAGTCTGCCGCTTCAAGCGAGGAAAAAATTTTGCGAATCGTATCGCCGAGTTCCTCGATGAACTCAGGCCGCAGGGCCTCGACCTCCGCATCCAACGGTGGTCCGTCGTCGCTGGAAACTCGCAATGGGGCGTCCTCTTCGGCGAGGCCGAGCAAGCGCTCGACGTTTTCGATCATCTCGGCCTTGCGGAGCGGCTTCGCGAGAAACGCCGTGCATCCCGCCGCGCTGCATCGCGCTCGATCTTCTGTCAGCGCCGAAGCCGTCAGCGCCATGATCGGCGTTTGTTTCCGGCCGTCCTGACGCTCGAGGCTGCGGATTTCTCGCGCCGCGCTCAAGCCGTCGAGCACAGGCATTTGAACGTCCATGAGGATGAGATCGAAATGCTGCTTGGCGAAGGCGGTAACGCCTTCCCGGCCATCGCTGGCGATTTCCACGTGGCAGCCAAGTTCCTGGAGGTAAGCGGAAAAAACCATCTGGTTTACTTTGTAGTCCTCGACCAAGAGAATCCTTTTCCCCGCAGATCTGGCGCGGGCCGCGACCTTGGTCGCTGGCGCGGCCGAAATGGCGGGTTCAGCCGCTTCGGTCGGCAACGTGAAAAAAAAACGGCTGCCCTTGAGGAGTTCGCTATCAAACCCGATCGTTCCGCCCATTCTCTCGACCAGGCCGCGGGTAATGCTCAAGCCGAGGCCGCTGCCACCTATCCGCGAAGCTTCCGAGTCTCCCATCTGCTCGAAGCGCTTGAACACCTGGTCGTGACGCTCCCGTGGGATGCCCGTGCCGGTGTCCGCCACGCTGAACGTCAGCCATGGCGTCGGCGACGCCTGATTTTGAACGCCGATGGCGAGGGAAATTCCACCCTCGTGGGTGAACTTCAGCGCGTTGCTCAAGAGATTGGACATGACTTGCCGCACCCTTTGCTGGTCCACCTTCCAGACACGATCAGCCGCTTGCTCGATGTTGAACTGCAGCCGGAGCCCCTTCGTTTGCGCTTGAGGCGTAAACGTCTCCATGACGGTTCGCGCCAGTTCCCCGATCTGCACTGGCCCGGCTTCAATGGTCAGCTTTCCCGCCTCGATCTTCGACAGATCGAGCACATCGCCGATCAACCGGTGCATATGTTCGCACTCAACCCGAAAAATCTCGACGTAACGATTCTGGACCTCATCCAGCCGGGTCTCCGCGATCAGGTCCGCCACGCCGAGCATGGCATTTAAGGGGGTCCGAATCTCATGACTCACGTTCGCGATAAAATCCGTCTTCATCCGGGTTGCCTTCTGCGCCGCAGCCGTGGCCTGATCCGCCAATTCGAGCGCCTGCTTGTGACTCAAAAGCAGCTTCGCCACCAAAAGGAATATCATGATTCTCATCGCGGTGTTCCAGACGGGAATGAGTGAATGCGAGTAATGCGCCCCTCCCAGCCAGTCCGCCAAGCCCCATCCCACGCCGCAAAACACGCAGACTACGGCCGCCGCGGACCGACTCGCTGCAACGCTGATCAGGGCGACAGGCAGGAGGTAGAATATCGAAAAACTAATTTCCGCTCCGGTGGCTATCCGATCGGGTCGAAGACGGTTTGGTCTGATCGACGAGAAAAGTCCAACGGCTCCGAGGCGGCGCCCGTCGCAGGCAGCACGCGGTGCACCGCCGCCATCAGCTCCGACGTGGTGAACGGCTTGCGAACGAATGCATCGATTCGCGACCACGGATCGCGGTTCAGTTTTGCCGTGTCCAAGGCATCCGACATCTCCGAAATCACAATAACCGGCAACGCCATGCTCGCCACGCGGTGCTGCCGGACCAACGCCAAACCGGAGACCTTGGGCACGATGTAGTCGGTTACCAGCAAGTCGTAGTCGTGGGTCAGCAGAGCCCGCCAGGCAGCTTCGCCATCCGCGGCCATTTCCACCTGAAAACCAGCATGCTCCAACGTCGTGGCCTCCAGCCCGCGTACGATGGGATCGTCGTCGACGACGAGAATTCGGTTTGGTCCACCATGCCCCGCGTGGGGCCGGGCGGCCGGCGGCACGGCTGGATGGTCGCAGGCGGCGTTCATGACGGTTCAGCGCAGGCTGCCAAGCGCTCCGTGGCTCGCGTGCCCGGATCGAGCGCCAGTTTGCGCTGCGCCGGCAGGCCGCGCGCGCCCGGCGGCGACAGAAAGCCCCAGCCCGCGCCCTCGGCCAGGCCGCGCATGAAGTCGGTGTCCGGCCCAGCGTGTTCGCCGTCCCCGTCCGGCGCCCCGAGCAGCGCCACCAGCAACGCCGCGGATTCGCGTTTCGCGGCGCAGCAAGCCTGCAGCCACTCACGAGCCGTCTGGGGCAGCGCGCCGACGCGGCTGGTCGAGACGACCATAATCTCGGCGTCACCCGCTTGGCATAACGCCAGCGCGTGCCAGCGGGCGGATTCGAGGACATCAAACTGCCACGGCAGCGGCCGCAGATCGTGGCCGTCGCCCAGTTGTTGGGCGACCCGGACGAGCAAGCGCACGGCGCGTTTGTAGGCGGGCAAGTCGTCGAAGGCGATGAGCACCCGCAGCGAATCTACAGACACAGTATCGATCGTGTTTTGATCGGCGGACGACCTAACGGCGGTACGCGACGATTCCACAGTGCGATGAGTGTAGTCCTCGCGAAGCGGCGCGTCCATTGGCGAAATCACTCGCCGTCGCTACGCGGAATCTCTAAGCGGCCTGCCGGAAGGCGTGCGCCGGATCTTCAGCCGCTGCGTTGTTCCGTCTCGAGCCAGTGCACGGCACGGTGGACGAGCGCCGTGCTGTTCACGAGGCCGAGCTTCCGCTTGATGTTGGCGCGGTGCACGTCGACCGTCCGCGGGCTGAGGTGCAGCTGGGCGGCAATTTTGCATGTGTCGCAGCCGCGACCGATGAGTCCAAAGACTTCGAACTCGCGGTCGCTGAGCTGCACGATCGGCGAAGCCGGGTTGCGCGGCCGGCGACCGACAAGGGTGCCGAGGATTTCTTCGGTCACGCGCGGGTTCACGTAAATGCCGCCGCGCAGCACCTGGCGCACGGCGGCGACGAGCTTTTCGCCGCCGGCTTCCTTCATGACGTAGCCCGCGGCCCCCGCCCGCAGCGCGCGGCTGGCGTAGAGCGATTCGTCGTGCATGGAGAGCACGAGGATCGGAACGCCCGGGTGCAGCGCGCGCATGTCCTTGATCAGTTCGATGCCGTTGCGGCCCGACATCGACAAGTCTGTGACGACAAGAGCGGGGCGCTGCTGGCGGAGCAACTTCAAGGCTTCGACGGCGTTGGCCGCCTGCCAGCAAACTTCGAGATCGGGCTCGCGATTGATCCAGTTGGCGGCGCCTTCGCGCATCAAGGGGTGATCGTCCACGAGGAGAATTCGCTGGTGGGGCGGGGCGCGACGCGGCGCACGGCGTGCATTCATTTGATTCTTGCCGGGGGTCCGGCTTTGGGTTCGGCCGGGGGTTGCGGGACGGAGCAGACGACCTCCGTGCCGCGGCGCGGCAGGCGCATGACGGCAAGCGTGCCCTCGATCGCGTGGGCGCGGTGGTGCATGATGTGCAGACCGATCCCCTTGCGTGCGCGGTGCGGCGCCCGCAGGCCGATGCCATCATCCTTGATTCCGAGGACGACGCGTCCGCCGGCCGTGCGCAGCACGAGACGGATGCGCCTGGGCCGCGCGTGTTTCACGGCGTTGTTCACCGCCTCCTGTGCGATGCGAAAAAGATGGGTGGCAACCGGGTGGTCGGCAACCAACACCGGCCG
>JACQWL010000535.1 GCA_016209255.1 Verrucomicrobiota bacterium | reverse complement strand
CGCTAATCCCTGGCCGCCTTTGGCGCCGCCGGAGGCGGGCAAGCTTCGCTGATATCCAGATTCAAGCGCGGGTGGGGCGGCGCGTGCCTCGCCTAATCGGCGAAGCGCGACGGCGGCCAATGTTTCGCGGAAATCTTATTAGCGGAGATTAGCGAGAATTAGCGTTTAAAACTGCCTTGATTCGCTTGGTCGCGGCTGCGTCGCGCCGGGGTCTCCGTGTCCCCCCCTTGGCCCGTTGTCCAGGTCCCTTGGTCCGTGGTCTGGTGGTCCCGTGGTCCCTCCGTCTGTTCCATTCGGTTGCGGCTTCGCCGCGCTGGGTCTTTGTGGTTCATCCACCGCCTGGCCTGCCGGCAAAAGCATCGATTCTTCGCTACTCTCCGGGTGACTTCAACCCGAACCGCTCGATCGCCTCCGCCGCCAGCGCGCGGTAGGCCGCCGCGCCCTGGCCGTGCGGATCGTAGGCGAAGATGGGTTTGCCAAAGCTCGGCGCCTCGCTAAGCCGGACGCTCCGCGGAATCACCGTGCGGAAAATCTTGTCCGGCAGGTGCTGCTTCACCTCGTCGACGACCTGCTTCGCGAGATTGGTGCGCGAGTCGAACATCGTCATCACCACGCCGCCGAGCTCCAGGTGGTCGTTGATGTGGGCGTTTCTCAGCCGCTCGACATTGCGCAGAATCTGGCCGAGCCCCTCGAGCGCCAGGTACTCGCACTGCAGCGTGATCAAGAGGAGGTCGGCCGCGGCCAGGCTGTTCATCGAGAGCAGGCCGAGGGCGGGTGGACAGTCGATGATGATGGCGCGGTAGCCGTTGGACTGGCGGACGGGTTCGAGGACGCCGTGCAGTTTCATCAGGTAATTGTCCATCTGCGCGAGTTCGATCTCGGCGGCGGCGAGGTCCTCCTCGCTCGGGATGAGCGCGAGGTGCTCGTAGGCGGTCGGCGTGATCATCTCGAAGGCCGAGCCGTCACCATGCAGGGGGCCGTAGAGGCTCCGGCCGGCCTGTTTCTCGACGCCGACGGCACTGGTCGCGTTGGCCTGCGGATCGAGATCGACGAGGAGGGTGTGGATTTTTTTCTCGGCCAGGGCCGCTGCGAGATTGACCGCGGTGGTGGTTTTGCCGACGCCGCCTTTTTGGTTGGCGATGGTGAAGACAGTGGTGAGCATGAAGAGGGACAGGTGCCTAATGACGAATGCCGAATGGCGCGGCAAGGCTTGCCTGCGGTGGTGCAGACGGGACGTTTTCGATCGCCAAGGCTTCGAACCTCACCGTCCAGTGGTGCAACGTCACGGAGAGTCTCTGTCACTCGCTGCACAAAAAGGGGAATCACGCCTACGGCGGACTCCGGGGCGGGCCGGGCGGCTCCCGGTGATGCGTGCAACCAGGTTCGCCCTCAACTTGACGCTGCCAATCCGGGGCGCATGATTCGCCCATGCACGCGTTGGCAGGGCCGCTTCTCGAATCGCCGGAATTGCCGGAGATCGTCGATATGCTGAACGCGCGTCTCTGCGCGGAAAGGACGCGGCGGAAGCGCTTCCTCGATGAATTGACGCCGTCGATGAAAGCCGAGTTCATCAACGGCGACGTCGTGCTGCATTCCCCCGCCAAATCCCGCCACATCGCCGCTTCGGACAATGCGTTTTCGTTGATTCGCGCGTTCATCCTGCCGCGCGGCCTGGGCCGGGTCATGCACGAAAAGGCGTTGGTATCCTTTCCGCGCAATGACTACGAACCCGATGTCGCGTATTTTTCCCTGGCCAAGGCGGCGCTGATCGAGCCGGACCAGCTCCGGATGCCGGTTCCCGATTTGATTGTCGAGGTCTTGTCCGATTCGACGGCGGCGAACGATCGCGGCATAAAATTTGCGGATTACGCGGCGCATGGTGTCGGGGAATACTGGATTGTCGATCCCGAGGCCGAAACGATTGAAGTCTATCTCCGTGATACCGCGGCCTCCGTCTACCTTGCCGCGGCGCCTCTGCGCGGCGCCGCCATCGTGCGCAGCCGCGTGCTGGCGGGTCTCGAGTTTCCTGCCGGCGCAATCTTCGACGAGGCCGCCCATCTCGACGCGCTGAACACTCTGCCGGCCCGCTGACGGGCCGCTGCGGGGTCGTTCGAGATGCGCTTGCCTAAACGCGGTTCCGGCGTGATGGTGCTGGCCCTTGCTTTCCCCCGCCCCCACAGCGCAGGAATTTTTCTGGGACGATCTGCTTGAATACATCGCGGAGCGTCGCGTCATTCCGATCGTCGGCGCGGAGCTGTTGACCGTGCCCGACGGCGCGGGCGGCACAACGCCGCTCATGGCAGTGCTCGCGGCGCGGCTGGCCGAACGGCTGCGCGTCCCGGCGGACGACTGCACCGGCGACGACGCGCTGCACCAGGTTGTCTGCCGCTACATGCAGCGCGGCGGGCGGCGCGAGGAAGTCTACCCGCGGCTCCGCACGCTGATGAAGGAACTCGCCCCGGCGGTGCCGCCGATCCTGCGCGAGCTGGCGCGTATCCGGCACTTTAGCGTTTTCGTCACGACGACCTTCGACTCGCTGCTCGCCCAGGCGCTCGACGAGGAACGGTTTGGCGGCGCGCCCCGGACGGTTTCGCTCGCCTACGCGCCGACGCACAACCAGGACCTGCCGGCCGATGCGCGCGGCCGCGAAACGCCGACCGTGTTTCATCTGCTCGGCCGCATGTCGGCGTCGCCCGACTACGTGATCACCGAGGAGGACACCCTCGAATTTTTCACCGCGATGCAATCCGAGTCGAAGCGGCCCAACGTGCTGCTCGACGAATTGAAGACCAGCCACCTGCTGCTGATCGGCAACACGTTTCCCGACTGGCTGGCGCGCTTCTTCATCCGCATCGCCAAGCACGGCCGGCTTTCGCTGCAGCGCGAGGAACTCGAGATCATCGCCGACCGCTCGGTGGCGCAGGATCCGAAGCTCGTGCTGTTCCTGCGCAATTTTTCCTATCGCACCCAGATCTTCGAGCAGGGTTCCGCGAGTGATTTTGTGCATGAGTTGTCCGAACGGTATTTGGCGCGGAACCCAACCGCCGCGGCGGCCGCGGCGGGCGGAGCGATCCACGAGGATATCCCGACCAGTGGCGCTCAGGCGGGCCGGGTCGAAATGCGAGCCGGCGCCGTGTTTCTCAGCTACGCGAGCCAGGATGCGGCGGCGGTGAAAAAAATCCGCGATGCGCTCGAGGCCGCGGGCATCGACGTCTGGTTCGACCAGCGGCGGCTCGAGGGCGGCGACGACTTCGACAAGGAGATCAAGCGCAACATCCGGGGTTGCTCGCTCTTCGTGCCCGTCATCTCGGCGCAGACACAGGCGCGGCACGAGGGTTATTTCCGGCTCGAATGGAGCCTCGCCGCCGAGCGGTCGAAGCTCATCGCGGAGACGATTCCGTTCATCCTGCCGGTCGTGATCGATCCGGTGAGCGAAGGCGACGCGCTCGTGCCCGAGCGTTTCTTGCAGGTCCAGTGGACGCGGCTGCCCGGTGGTGCCGCGCCGCCGGAATTCGTGGAGCGGATGGTCAGGCTCATCCGCGAGTTTAGGAAACGTGAGAAGGGGCTGCTGTGAGAGCGGACGAGCCAACGCTTGCCCGTCCTTCGGCGGGCTCAACGCTCAACGCTTAACTTTTAACGCTTAACGCTCAATGGCGGAACCGGCATACAACTCCGAGGAGGCGCATTTGTCGATTGGCGGTGCGATTGTGGGAGGGGCTTTATGCCCCGACGCAGGACAGGCGCCAATCAGTCGGGGCGTAAAGCCCCTCCCACAGCCAGCCCTGCCAAGGATCTTGGACCAGGGATACCGGCAACCGGCAGATCCATCCGCTCCGAGGAGGCGACCCCTTGAGCGTTAAGCGTTCAGAGTTAGGCGTTGAGCGTTCCGGCGAAGCCGGCCGCGTTAAGCGTTCAGAGTTAGGCGTTGAGCGTTCCGGCGAAGCCGGCCGCGTTAAGCGTTCAGCGTTAAATGTTGAGCCCGCCGAAGGAAGGGCAAGCGCTTGCTCGCCTATGGCGAGTTCCGAATCGGCCGCTGCGGTCGATGCGAACAACCCGTGGCCAGGCTTGGCTTCGTTCACCGAGGACTCGCGGGCGTTTTTCTTCGGGCGCGAAAAGGAGACCGAGGAACTCGTCCGGCTCATCCGCCGCAACACGCTCACGGTCCTGTTCGGCCAGTCGGGGCTGGGCAAATCTTCGCTCCTCCAGGCCGGCGCGTTTCCCGTTCTTCGCAACGCCGATTTCCTCCCGCTCTACCTGCGGCTAGACCACGCGCCTGAGTCTCCACCCCTCGCGGAACAGG
>JACQWL010000523.1 GCA_016209255.1 Verrucomicrobiota bacterium | reverse complement strand
GGCTGCGACCGCGGCTACGATTTTCGAACACTGTGTGGCTGCGCATGAGAGAAGAGTGTGAAATGTCCAGGTTAGGAGCCTTCGATTGCGGGGAGCGAAACAAAAAAAGTCGAGCCCTCGCCCGGGCGACTCTCGACCCAGATCCGGCCCTTCTGCCGCTCCAGCACGCGCTGCGCGATGGTCAAACCGAGGCCCTCGCCGCCGGTGGCCTGGGGATCCAGCCGGTGGAAAATATCGAACACCTTGCCCTGGTGCTCGGTCGCGATGCCGATGCCGTTGTCCGCAACCGCATAGACCGCCTGGCCCGCCTGCACGCTGCCCCGGATCTCGATCTGCAACGGCCGGTCGGGAGCGCGATATTTCAGCGCGTTGTCGATGAGATTGGCGAAGACCTGGCTGGTCTGCACGCTGTCGCCCAGGCACTGCGGCAGTGACCCGACGCGGACCTCGGCCTTGGCCTCGTTGAGTTGAAACTTCATCGCGGCCAGGATTTCAGCGACGACCACGTTCATTTCCAGCGGCCGGATGTTTAGCGCGACGCGCCCAAGCCGCGAGTAACGCAACAGGCCGGCGAGCAACGACTCCATCTTGTTCACGCCGGCGTTGATGAACCGCAGCGCCTGCGGAATCGCGACGTCGACCGGCTGCTTGATGTCCGCGACCGCAACGGCGCCGCCGGCGGCGGCGACGACGGCCGTGCGGATCGCTTCGCAGGCCCGGTTGAGCTGCTTGCCGAAGCCCTGCACGTTGACCAGGGGCGAGCGCAGATCGTGCGACACCGTGTAAACGATTGTTTCGAGTTCCTTGTTCTTCTCCGCCAGGTCGGCCGCGATCTGCTGCAGTTCGGCCTCGTAGGCCTTGCGTTGCGTGATGTCGGTGCGGATGGCCACGTACTGCAGCGGCTTCCCGGCGGCATCGAGAAACGGGTAGATGGTCGTTTCGACCCAGTAAAAGGTGCCGTCCTTCGCCCGGTTCCTGATTTCGCCATGCCAGACTTTTCCATGGCCGATCGTCGCCCAAAGGTCGGCGAAAAACAGCTTCGGGTGGTGACCTGAATTGATGATGCGGTGATCCTGGCCGAGCAGCTCCGCGCGCGAATACTGCGAGATCGCGCAGAATTTGTCGTTCACATAAGTAATCTTGCCGGCCGGATTGGTGATGGCGACGATGGAATGTTCGTCGAGCGCGGCCTTGATGTCTCGGAGCTCCGTCACTGCGGCCAGGAGCTCCGCCTCGAGCTGTTTTGGTGCGGCCGAGGATGGTTCGGTCCCGGGCGCTTCGAGCGCACGCAGGCGCGCGATGAGCTCGGTGTTGGTCAGCGAAGAGTGGTCGGCCGGTGGCACGATCGAAGACCCTCGCGGGGCCGCCCGCCGGTCGCAAGGCCGGAACGAGGTCGCCTTGGCCGCCTGTTCGATTTGGCACTCGACCCCTTGCCATAGGGAAAACCCTTAGCGAGATACGGGCGGGCCTCCAATGTTCAGCCCCCCGACCGGCTGGTAGATTAGACCCGCATGAAAACCGCGTCCCACCCGCTCCCCGTTTCAAGCGAGATCCCGCAACGCCACGGCGACATCGTCGCCCGCCTGCAACAGGCGGAGATATTCCGGGAGTATCAACAGGCGTTCCAGACGGCGACCGGCCTGCCGCTGGTCCTGCGCGCCGCCGGCTCGTTTCAACCGCCGCTGCGCGGTTCCAGGCAGATCAACCCGTTTTGCGCGCTACTGGCGGCAACCAGCAGGGCCTGCGCCGCCTGCCTGGAATTGCAGCAGCGCGCCGAGGACCAGGCCATCGCCGGCAGCAAGACGCTGCAGTGCTTCGCCGGCCTGAGCGAATCGCTCGTGCCCATCCGCATCGGGGAGCATGTGGTCGCCTATCTCCAGACCGGCCAGGTGTTCCTGACGCCCCCGACCCGGAAGCGCTTCCGCGCCGCGATCGAGCAGTTGGTGAAGTGGAACGTAGCCGTCGATGTCGCGCAGCTGGAGGAGGCGTATTTCAAGACCCGCGTGCTGACCAAGGCGCATTACCGCGCGGCGCTCCTGCTGGTGTCCAGTTTCGCGCAGCACCTGGCGCTCATCAGCAACGAGCTGATGATCAGCCAGAGCGCCGCCGAGCCGCCGACGGTGACCCGGGCGCGCGCCTACATCGCCGAGCACCTGGGCGAGCCGCTCTCGCTCACCCAGGTCGCCCGGGCGGTGAACATGAGCTCGTTCTATTTCTGCAAGGTCTTCCGGGCGGGCACGGGAGTCAGATTCACCGACTATCTTGCCCGGGCGCGCGTCGAACGGACCAAACAGCTCCTGCTCAAACCCCACGTGCGGGTCAGCGAGGCCGCCTTCGAGGCCGGGTTTCAATCGCTGTCGCAGTTCAATCGCGTGTTTCGGCGCATCGCCGGCGAGTCGCCGTCAACCCACCGCGAGCACCTGCATGGCACGGATTCCCTGCCGCGGAGCCCGCTCGCCTTTGCCGCCTGACGATCGCCGTCCGCAAGAAATGCACAGCCATGCGCAAGCCCTGCGGAGCCGCCGCCAGGCTTCGCACCTACATTGGTTTTGTAACCAATCCGGAGGCGAAAAATGAAAAGCAACCTGCCACCCCATCCTGAACCTCCCGAACCGACCGAGGCGGAGATTCAGCACGCGGCGTACATGATCTGGCTCGAAAGCGGAAAGTTGCCGAATCACGACCTCGAAAACTGGCTCGCCGCGAGGGAGTTCCTCCGCCACCGGCACGGCCGGGCCGGCAGTCGCACCCACCACCCCAGAACCCATCCCTCCGTCATCCCTCTGCCGTCCGCCGCTCCCGCTGAAAACAGATAACCACCCTCACCATGGCCGTCGTTCCCCTGACCCTCACCATCAGCCTCTGCCTCGTTTTCACCTTCGTGGTCTTCTTCC
>JACQWL010000057.1 GCA_016209255.1 Verrucomicrobiota bacterium | reverse complement strand
GTGTTCATGGTGCCGCGAGTCGGAGGACGAGATAGGCCAGCGAGGCGATCACGTCGGCGGTCGGCAGCGTCACCAGCCAGGCCAGCAGCTTCCCGCCGACGGTTTTCCACTGCACCGCCCGGGTGCCGCGCGGAACGCCAAGCCCGACGATCGCCGCGGCGCAACCGGTGGCCGTCGTCGTCCACGACTTCCCTGAACGGCCCCTTGTAGATGACGGCCCGCTTGCGTTCGAAGCACGGCCCCGGCTTGCCCTTGAACGCCCGCACGGTCAGCGAGCGAAACTCGATACCCTGCACCGTTCGCCAGGGCTGCTCGTCCCGCTTCACCAGCTCGATCCCATGGAACCCGGCGCGTTCGAAGGCTTCGAGGAAGGCGGTCTCGGTCAGCGCCCCCGAAATGCAGCCGCTCCAAAGTGCCAGATCGCACTGCATTTCCTCCGGTACCGGCTCGTCGCTCACGATGTCCGAGATCACCGCGCGGCCGCCGAGCCGGAGCACGCGGAAGATTTCGTCGAGCATCTCGTCGGTCATGTCGACGCCGATCACCCGGCCTTTCGGCCCGACGACCTGGGCGGCGATGAAGCAAATCTTTCCCGTGCCGGAGCCGAGATAGAGCACGGTGTCACCTTTCTGCACCCAGCGGGAGGGATCGCCGCATCCGTAGTCGCGCTCGATCACTTCCTGCGGGATGATTTCCAGGAAGTGCGGGTCGTAGTCCACGGGACAGCAGAGCGCGTCCTGGGTCCGGCGCGCGGCGGCGGCGTAACGTTCTTCAACGACGGTTTCGAGGGGCATGGGAATCGAAAATCAACGTTTGGAGCGCAGCGAGCTGCGGGCCGGCATGGCGACGGGGAAGGGGAAACCGACGCCACCCGGCGCACACCGGCTGCGCCCTGTCTCAATGCTTGATCGGTATCAGATGAAGCTGGCGTGAAATTATTCCCGATGGGCACCAAATTCGCGGGGCAGGGACGATGGCGCTCCAATTTTGGTTCGGCGTGCTCTACGCCACGTTGGAATTTTTTCGCATGTGGCGCCTTGCCCCCGGGCGTCCAGAACTCCTCCAATGCCCCTTGCCCCATCCGTGACGGTCATTATACCGGTGCTCAACGAGGCCGGCTTTATCCGCGAAACCGTGGCCATGACGGCGGCACGGCTGGGCGATGTATCCATCGTCGTTGTGGATGGCGGCAGCATGGATGGCACGCCGCAAATCGCCGCGGAAACGGGTGCGGCAATCGCGCGCAGCCGGCCCGGCCGCGGGGTGCAATGTCACCTCGGGGCGTTGCACGCCCAAACCGACCGGCTGCTGTTTTTGCACGCGGACACAATGCTGCCCTGTAATGCCGCCACCCTGATGGCCGCCTTCATCGTGCAACCGGACGCCGGCGTCGCCAGCTTTCGGCTGAGCTTTGACGCGCCGGGATTTTTTCTCGGCGCCTGCTGCTGGTTTACGTGGTTCGACAGCGTATTTACCCCGCAAAACCCGACAGGCTGCTGTGCTACCCGTCGACCGCGAAAATCTCCACCGGCTCGGCGCGGCCTTTCACGGGGACGGTGCCGAGCGCGCGGGTGGCGAAATTCCTGCCGCGCACGGCGGCGAGCGTGGCGGCGCTGGTGATGATGCTCGTGCGATACTCGGGGGTGCGGGTGAGCGATTGGAGGCGCGAGGCGATGTTCACGCCGTCGCCGATCACGGAATAGTTGAGCCGGCGGTGGGAGCCGATGTTGCCGGCGATGACGCCGGCGGTGTTGACGCCGACACCGAGCGCGAGTGGCGGACGACCCTCGGCCGCGAGCTCGGCGTTGAGGCTGGCAAGGGCCCGCTCCATTGCGAGCGCGGCGGCGAGGGCGCGAGCGGCGGCGTCGCCCTGCGCGACGGGAGCACCGAACAACGCCATGATCGCGTCACCGATGAACTTGTCGATCACTCCGCCCTGGCGCTCGATCTCGGTACTCATGCGGTCGAGGTAGCGGTTGAGCAAGGTGAGCAGATCGCGCGGCCCGAGCTTTTCGCTCAGGGTCGTGAAACCGCGGAGGTCGGCGAAAAGGATCGTGACCTCGCGCTCCTCGCCCCCGAGGGCGGCGCCGCCGTCGCGCATGAGCTGGGCGGCGACCTCGGGGGAGACGTTTTTATCGAGGAGGTCGCGGACGAGGTCACGCTCGGCGAGACCGGCGGACATGGCGTTCATGGCCACGGCGAGCTGGCCGAGCTCGTCCTCGCGGTGGAGATCGATGCGCCGGGTGTAGTCGCCGGCGGCGACGTGTTTCGTGTAGTCGGCGAGCTGCAGCACCGGCTGGCTGACGCCGCGGGAAATCCACAGGGCGACAAGGGTCGCGACGGCGAGGGCGGCGAGCGAGATGAGGACCAGGTAGTTTTCCAGATCCTTCGCCGCGGTGAGTTCGGCGCTGAGCGGGCGTTGGAGGACGACCGTGATGGCGTCTTCGCCGAGCATGTCCTGAAACTTGAAGAGGGTGACGTAATGATCGGCCGGCAGGTCGAGCGCTTTGACGCGCACGGGGCGCTGCATGTTTTCCACGGCGGCGCGGGCGACGAGGAGAGCGGCGGCTTCCGGCAGCGTGGTGGTGAGCACGCGCCCGGGGGGTGTGTTGGGGGCCGATGGTTGGTCGGGGCCCTCGGTGGAGACGAAGGTCACCTCGACCCGGCTCGTGGCCTTGATCTTTTTTGCGAAAGCCTCGTCGATCGGGAACGCGAGGCCGAACCACGCGAACACGTTTGGATACGGCGCGTAAAGCGGGACGACCACCAGCACGTGCAGCGCCTGGTTGAGATAGGAGAAGCCGCTCGCTTTCGGCATTTCGGCGGCGGTGGCCTGCCGGATGAGATAGCGAAACGGGCCGAGGTTCTCGTTTTCCATGTCCGCGGCGCTGTTGGCGAGGAGGGCCCCCTCGGGGTCGAGGAGGGCGATGACGGGCGCGCCGACCCGCTGGGTGTAGCTTTGGAGCGTGGAACTGAGGGTGGCGCCATCGGGTTTCTCGTCGCGGAGCAGGTCGCGGATGGCATAGTCGCCGGTCATGACGCTGGCGCTGCCGGCGAGGAATTCAATCCGCTGGGCCACCGTCTCGTCGAAGATACCGGCGGCCAGCTCGAGGTTGGCCTCGGCGTGGGCGCGGGCATTGGACTCGTTGGCGCGCGAAACCAGCAGGTAGGTGGTGGCGAGCGCGGCAAACAGCAGGCCGAGCAGCAGGACGAGCAGCCGGACGCTGAAGCGGCGGAAGCGAAACATGGTCACAGGCGGCGCGGCGAGCCGAGGCGCGGGCTCACTTGTAGCCGCCGCCCTTTGCATCGGGCGCACGGCGGATGCGACGATCGGGCTTGAGCGCGAGCGTGAAGGCAAGCGGGGAAGCCGTGTCGCCCGTGGCAGGCAATGAGACCTCACGGGTCACGGGCGCCGCTAGGCGGGGGTGCCAGATCTCGAGCCGATAGCTGCCGGCGGGAGCATCGGGCGCGGCGTGGCCGGTGGCGTCGGACTTGGCGAACCACGGGGTGGGCAGGACGATGAGGTAGGCGAGCATCCAGTCGTGGATGTTGCAGCCC
>JACQWL010000527.1 GCA_016209255.1 Verrucomicrobiota bacterium | reverse complement strand
GCCGCAAGAAGTCCAAGCCAGCGTGTTTGCCCGCATGCAGGCCGAGCGCGAACGCGAGGCCAAACGCTACCGCAGCGAAGGCGAGGAGGAAGCCAACAAACTGCGCAGCCAGACCGACAAGGAACGCACCATCGTCCTGGCCGATGCGGAACAAAACGCCCAGAAACTGCGCGGTGAAGGCGATGCGACCGCCACGCGCATCTACGCGGAGGCTTACGGCAAAGACCCGGAGTTCTACCGTTTCGTGCGCAGCCTCCTAAGCTAGGAGTTGTTCCTGGGCAAACGCAGCACGCTGCTGCTGTCGGCGGACTCGCCGCTGTTCCGCTATCTGGCGGGGCCGCGTCCCGAGGGCGACAAACCGGCGCCGGACACCACACCGGTTCCCAACGTGCCGGCGGCCGCGCCGCGTGAATGAAACGGATGTTTCCCACCATGAATACCAAGACGGCGGGTTACCTGATGTTTTACGGGGCGTTCCTCATTGTCATGGGGCTGCTCGGCTATTGGTCGAACCCGGAGAAAGCCAGGACGGCGCTGATGACCGGCGGCACTTTCGGCACGCTCTCGATCTTGTGGGGCGTACTGGGAGCACGCGGCGTCCGCTGGAGCCTGCCGGCGGCCATCGTGACCACCGGCCTGCTGACTCTGGTCTTCGCCTGGCGGGCGAGCGTCGGCTGGCTGGCAGTCCTCGATGGCCAATCGGAAAAACTTTTCGCTGCGAGTATGATCACCCTGATGCTGGCGGCTTCGGTGACCCTATTGCCGGTGTTGTTCAGAGCCTTGAAGCCACAGCCAACTGCAACCCCTCAATCCGGGAAATAATCATGAGCACGATCACTGCAAAAAAGAGCAAGCCGACCAAGCCAACCACCTTTTGGAGGCAGCTGGTTCAGTTTGAATTCACGGCTCCCGAAGCCAGGGCGGTTTGTATCGCCGGCACCTTCAACGACTGGCGTCCGGACGTCTCGCCCATGATTCCCCTGGGGAATGGGCGCTGGGCGCAGCCTCTCTCGTTGGCGCTCGGAACCTACGAATACTGTCTGGTGGTGGATGGCGAATGGCGGCCCGACCCGCAGGCCAGCGAGACGATCGCCAATCCATTTGGTGGATTGAACTCGGTCCTGAAAGTCGCCGCGCCAGTCTCCCCGAAGCTGTTCTCCAAAGTGCGCCGCGCGTTTGCGACCTCGGCATAACCGCGACGAAGATGCTAACAATTCAATCGGTTTGGTGAAGCGCGGGCCGCCTGCTTCGGCAGGTGTGCCGGAAGCTGCCGCCGAAAACAAAAATCACATGATACTCCTCCTCTTCCTATTCACTCTGGCCATCGGCCTACTGGCCCAATGGCACGTCAAGCGCACCTACGCCCGGCACAGTCGCACACCCCTCCAATCCGGCCGCACCGGGGCGGAAGCAGCACACGCGATTCTGCGCGAGGCCGGCATCGCCGAGGTGACCATTCTCGAGCACGAGGAAATTCTGGGTGACCACTACGACCCCCGACATAAACGGCTCGTGCTTTCCTCTGCCAACTACCACGGCACCTCAGCGGCGGCGTTGGGCGTGGCAGCGCACGAATGCGGCCACGCCCTGCAGCACCAACAGGCTTACGCTCCGCTGCAGTTGCGCATGGCGGCGGTCGGTATCACCACTTTCGCCAGCCAGGCGGTGTTATGGATTCCGCTCTTGGGGATGGCCACCGGACTGCTCGCGCCCCGCATCAGCCTGCTCATCATGGCCGTGGCGTGGGGCATCCTGATGGCCTTCAACCTCGTCACCCTGCCGGTGGAATTCGACGCCTCGCGCCGTGCCAAACGTGTGCTGGGCGAAATGGGCTTCATTCAAGCCGGTGCGGAGCGCGCTGCCGTGAGGCAGGTGCTGAACGCCGCGGCCTGGACGTATGTGGCCGCGTTCATCTCGTCGCTGATTTATTTTCTCTGGCACCTGCTGCCGCTGCTGACCGGGAGGCGGCGTGACTGAAGTTTTACGCTGTGGAACTGTCCTACGCAGTCATTCTGATCATCCTGGTTGCACTCGCGTTCGATTTCCTCAACGGGATGAACGACGCGGCCAATTCCATTGCCACGGTGGTCGCCACCCATGTGCTCCCGCCGCGGCTGGCGGTGGCGTGGGCGGCTTTTTTCAATTTTGCCGCGGTATTCATTTTCGGCACAGCCATCGCCAAGACCATCGGGGGCGGCATTGTCGCGCCGGGGATAGTGGACAATCCTTTCGTCCTGAGCGCGCTGGTGGGCGCCTTGGCTTGGGTCTGGCTTTGCACCCACTATGGATTGCCCATCAGTGTCTCCCATTCGCTGATTGGCGGCCTGGTGGGCGCCGCCCTGATGAAAGGGGGATGGGACGCCGTGATTTGGTGGCCGGGGGTGGGCATGATCGCCATCTTCATTGTCCTCTCGCCGGTGATCGGAGGTGTGCTGGGCTACTTGCTGATGAGCCTGAGCACCCTGTGCAGTTACCGAGGGTCTTACTACCGAATGACCGCGTTGTTTCGCGGCTTGCAGTTGGCCTCCTCGGCCTTCTTCAGCCTGGGCCATGGCTCGAACGACGCGCAAAAGGTGGCCGGCCTGATCACCGCCCTGCTTGTGGCAAACCACCATCTCGAAATGGGCGCCGAAGTCCCCTATTGGGTGCTGTTCACCTGCTATCTCGTCATTGGGCTGGGCACCTTGATGGGTGGATGGCGCGTGATCCGAACCTTGGGCGTGAAGATGACCAAGCTGGAGCCGATTGGCGGGTTCTCGGCCGAGACGGGCGGGGCCATGACGCTCGTCGTGGCCTCGCACTTTGGTATTCCGATCAGCACCACGCACACCATAACCGGGGCCATCATGGGCGTGGGGACCACCAAGCATCGGCTCTCCGCCGTGCGCTGGGGCGTGGCGGCCAACATTGTCATCGCGTGGGCCACCACCATCCCGGCTTGCGCGCTGGTTTCCGCGTTGGCGATGCGGTTGCTCCAGACCATGAACCTGCCGTTTCTAGCTGGGAGGGCACCATGATTGACAGACGGGGCCCCAGTTGGAAGCGGCGTGGCTCAAGGTCACCCATAACCTCCGCAAACAAATCGAGCGGCGCAAAGCCCGGCAGCACCATAAACTGAAAAACACCCGGTCGCTTTTCGCCTTGGCCGGCCGGTTGTCGGGCGCGGCGGCCGGACAACGAGCGTGAAGCTGGCGGGCGCATGAACGGCGATTCCAATGCTTATCATCTTATTGCTCGTCACCCATCGGGCTTGGGTTCGCCGCCAAGCCCGCGTTCCAGGTGATCCTCGAACTGCCGCTCACCATGCTGGGAGTGGCCTCGCCTGCCGTGGTGGAAGCCACCGCAGTGGCCGTCGCGTATATCCTCGTGTCCTTCCTGCATATTGTGATCGGCGAGGTGGTGCCCAAATCGATCGCGATTCGCCGCCCGGAAGCCAGCGGGCTGTGGATCGCGGTGCCACTGCGGATTTGTCATTTCGTTTTCTTCGTGCCCCTGTGGATACTCAACGTCTCCTCCAACGGCATCCTGCGCCTGGTCGGCCTGGGCGCAACCGTGCATGAGCCGGCGCACACCGAGGACGAAATCCGCATCATTCTTGCGCGCTCGCACAGCGGCGGCGAATTGTCGTCTCTGCGACTGTTGCAGAGCGAATTCGTCGCCGAGCGCCTGCGCGAAGCCAGCGACCCTCAGTCCCTCTTGGAAATCATCCGCGCCGCCGACCCCGCGGTTGTCGGCAAAAGGATGCCGGGCTATCTCCCGGAGCAATCCGGCGAAGGTATCCAAACTGACATAAACCACCGCTCCATCCCGAAGGAGGCCAAGCCATGACTCATCAACTGTGGCTCTGGGCCGGCTTCAACATCTTCGTGCTGGCGATGCTGGCGCTGGACCTCGGCGTGTTCCATCGCAAGTCGCACGCCGTCTCGTTCCGCGAAGCCATCGCCTGGACGGTCGCGTGGATCACGCTCGCGCTGCTCTTCAATTTCGGTGTGTGGCATTATGCGGGGCGCAGAAGGCGCTGGAATTCACCACCGGCTACCTCATCGAGTATTCGTTGAGCGTGGACAACATTTTCGTCTTCGCGCTGCTGTTCTCGTATTTCGCCGTGCCGCCGAAGTTCCAGCACCGGGTGCTGTTCTGGGGCATCCTCGGCGCGCTCGTGATGCGGGCCATTATGATCGGGGCGGGCACGGTGCTCATCGCGAAATTCGCGTGGATCATCGATGTTTTCGGCGCGTTCCTCATTCTGACCGGGATCAAGATGATCGTGAAACGCGAGGAGGAGTTTCATCCCGAGCGCAACCCGGTCGTGATATGGTTCAAGAAACTCATGCCATGACCACGTTCGTAATTTTCGCGATGAAACCTCTCACCAGCCTCGCGTTCATTTTGCTGATGCCTCTGGTTGGATCTTGCACGGCCAACGCCACCGTGCGTGCAAGCCCGGATGGCTGACGGCTCGCTGCACGTGCATGCCGGGTTCTTCCAAATCGGGACCGCCGAACTGTATGCCTACGACCCGGAGAGCAAACAATTCGAGCCGCTGGCCGGCGTAAGCCCGCCCAAGCGATGAACGCCTCCCAGTAACCACGAAAAGAGAAGCCTTGAAAGCCAAAGCCTCGCCACGTGCTCCGTTTCGGAGAAAGTCGCTGACGCCAGCGCTCATCGCTGTATACGAAGGAACACCCTCATCACACTTCCATGGCAGGCATCGATCTCATCCAGGATTTCGCCATCTTGCTGCTCGCCGCCGGATTGGCCGGTACGTTGTGCAAGCGGGTCGGATTGTCGGTAATCGTCGGCTATCTCATCGCGGGCATAATTATTGGACCGCACACGCCGCCGTTCTCGTTGATCGTCGACGAAGCGCGGATCATGGCGCTCTCCCAGGTCGGGCTGGTGTTTCTCCTCTTCTCCATCGGGCTGGGGCTGAGCGTAGGCAAGATTACCCGCATGGGGGCCGGGCCCCTGGTCGCGACCGGCCTCGGCGCGTTCTTCGTGCTCAATCTCACGGAACTGCTGGCTTTCGCGGTTGGCTGGACGCCGCTGCAGGCGATGTTTGTCGCCGCGATGCTGATGGTGTCCAGCTCCGCCGTTATCGCCAAGATCGTCATCGAACAGGGGCTTGCGCACGAGCGGTCGTCGCAACTCGCGCTGGCAGTGACGGTGCTCGAAGATGTCGTCGCCGTCGCCATGCTCACGATTCTCGGCTCGCAGGCTCAGGCCGGGGCGGCCGGCGCGAGCGTCGGCCGCCTCCTCGGCGGTTTGAGCGCCTTCGTGGTGCTTCTCGTCGGAACCGGATTGCTGCTCGTGCCGCGATTGCTGCGCCGGCTCGAGGCACGCGCGGATCCCGAGATGCAGACGGTGATCGTGGCCGGCGTGCTGTTCCTGCTCGCGCTGACCGCGGCGAAGGCGGGATATTCGATCGCGCTGGGGGCTTTTCTGTTTGGGGCCGTCGTGGCGGAAATTCCGCAGCGGCTCGGAATCGAAAAAACCTTCGCTGGCCTGCGCGACCTGTTCAGCAGCGTGTTCTTCGTTGCCATCGGCATGATGATCGATCTGCAACTGCTGGCGGACGTCTGGCCGACGATTCTCGGCTTGACCGCATTAGCGCTCGTCGGCCGCCCGATTGCGTGCAGTGCGGCGCTCATCCTCGTCGGCACGGGTCCGCGGGAAGCGCGGCGCGCCAGCCTGCTGCTCACGCCTCTCGGCGAGTTCTCGTTCATCATCGCGCAACTCGGAATCAGCACTGCAATTCTCCCGCCTTCCTTTTATCCCATCGCGGTCGGCGCCTCAATTTTGACCGTGCTCGCCACGCCCTTGATGAACCGGCATCGCGATGCCATTCTGCGAGCGGCCGATCGCCTGGAGCCGCGCTGGCTGCGACAAACACTGGAAGCGTATCACGGCTGGACCACGCTGGAGACATGTTCGAAAACGACATCAACCCGCCGGATAGCCGAGCGCCCGCAGCCGCTCGAGGATGTCGCGTGGACGCGCGCCCATCGGTTTGAATTGGAGGTCGGCCGGCACCCTCGCGATGTTGTGACGAATCCTGATTCCGCCAAAACACCAAGGATACATGCTTCCCCGCCCGAGTTTCAGAACCGAGGCCCGCGGGAGCCGAAAGGTGCCGCGATTCCCGGACAACAGGAGTTCATCGGAGTTTGCGCTCAAAAACGCCAGCGGTTTGGGGCCGTAGGTGGCGCCGACGCCGTCGGACATGTGGCCTTCCCACCGACTATCCGTGGAGTTCGGAATTCCCGCAACGCTCTCGGTTTCTTTCTGGGCAATGTTCATTTTGTCTCGCTGGTTCCGCTCCTCGAGCGGCCAGCCTTGCTCCCGATCGCAGGACCAGGAGGCGCCCCAAGTTGAAAGGGGAGCCAATGCTGACGCTCTCACAGCGGTGAGTTTGCGAGACAGCGGCCCGACCGTCTCATTTGCCTTCGGAGAACCTTATCGCCGAACCCACGGACATTCTTGGTGGATAATCGCGGCAGCGCAACCTCTGGCATGAAATAACTCCGACGGCGGAGGAGTATGATTCGGTCAAACATCAGGTCACTGAGTCCACCGAGCCCGGGCAGGAAAGCACCGAGAAATGCCATCTGACCAAGGCAGGATGGCCAGAAAAAGGCCGCGCCCTACCGCGCCAGCTTTCGCAGCCAGAGCTGCCCGCCGCCGCCGCCGGCGCACAGCGGCATCCGCTCGCGGAACCACCCGGGCCGCGTGTTGAAGAGCCAGCCGGTGAAAAGCTCGATCCGGTACGCCGCGTTGTGCATCAAAAACGCCCGCAGCAGGTATTGCTCGTTCCACGCCCGCCCCTCCTCCAGCCACTCGCGCGGATATTCCAGGTTGCCCGCCACGTCGTGGATGTGGATCAGCACGCCGGGCGCCAGCGCCGGGAGCACGTCGAAATAGAGCCGGTTCACGTCGCTGCCGATCTTGCTCACATGCGACGAATCGATGAACAGTACGTCGTTCTCCGCCAGCGCCGCAAAGGTCGCCAGCGGCACGTCCTGCACCCGTTGCTCGATCAAGACCACGCGGCCGGTGTCGCCTTCGCGCAGCAGCGGGCGGAGCCGCGCCATGTCCGGGTCGATGAACGTGAAGTGCACCCGTCCGCCGAGCACGTGCTCGTTCAGATCGAGCATCGCGGCCGAGCTGAAGCCCGAGCCGACCTCGATAATCCGGCGCGGCTGCGCCTCGCACAGCATGCCGTGGAGCATGATCGCGTCGAAGGGGCCATAGGACGGGTTCCGCAGATGGAAGCGCCTGCCCGCGACCGGCTGCTCCGGGAAGGGCTGCTCCCGGTAATGCTCCGCCATCCGCTCCAGCCGCGCGATCTGCCCCGCCTCGTTCAGCTCGATGGCGGGAAACGGCGGGCCGAATCCGCCGCGCGAATACGCCGCCGCGACCTCCGCCTGCGACGGCAGCGGCGAATAGAAATGCCCCGGCGGGGAAAACCGCGTCCACTCGGCATGCCGCGCCCGCTCCTGGTCCCACTCCACCGCCGCCGCCCGCAGCCGGGCGTTCTCCTTCTCCATTCGCTTGTAGGAGGGAACCAGCCGGAGAACGTCTTGAAAACTGAAGCTCATGTTGGAAGTCCGACAGGCTCCTATCGTGCCCCGCCCGCCGGCTGCACGACGATCTCCAAATTCGACACCATGAAGGCCAGCTCCCGCGGATCACCCCCGACTTTCTCCGCCGGCTGGTCGCTCGCGAAAACCAGCACCGACTCTCCGGGCGGCAATGCGCATTCGAAGCGGATCTCCGCCTGGCCGTTGCCGATTCTGCCGTCCCACACCAGCAATTCGCCGATGCTGATCCGCAGCCCGCGCACGTCCGACGCCGACGCCGCCCGGCCGCGCACCGTGAGCATCACGGGCTGCGGGGTGCCGTTGGCGATCCGCAGTTCCGCCCGTTCCTTGCTCCAGCGCCAGTAGTTTCCGCGATGCCCTTCCGGGGCGTGCCAGCCGTTGGCCGGCGTCACGCGCACGGCGGCGCGCAGCGCCGGATCGCCCCGCAATTGGAAGAACTCATGCGGGGGCGAAAACTCGAAGAAACTCGCCAGCACCGTGAGGTTGCCCGCGAGCAGCACGGGCAACCACCGCCGCCCGCGGGGCACGAGCACGTTGAATGCGAGGGTCATCGGCAGCAGCACGCGGGTCGCCGCGCCCGGATAGCCCTCCCACACCGGCGTCGAGAGAAACACCATCATCGCCGCAAACGCCGCCCCAACGCGCCACCACGTCTCGCCCGGCCGCCAGCGCAGCAAGAAAAACAGGCCCTGCACCCCCAGGGCCCCCACCGCCAGCAGCGTCGCCCAAGGCAGCCCCCACGCCGGCGACCGCACGTCGCACACCACGAACCGCCACTTCTCGATGAAACCCGCCAGCGGCAGGGTGAAATTTCCGAAGCCCGGATCGTCCGCCGGCCCGAATTTCCACCGCACATATCCCATCCAGGCCGCCAGCGGCAGCGCCAACGCGATCGCGGTCGCGGCCGGCCGCCGCCACGTGCGCAGTTTTTTCCCGTCTCCGTCCCCCCACGCGGCCGCCGCGAGCAGGCTCGTCTCCTTTCCCAGTCCGGCCAGCGCGAGGACGACGCCACCTCCCGCCCTCCGGCCGCTTTCCAGCAGCGCGATCGCCACCGCCACGAACAGCAGGCTCGGCCCGTCGACGAGGGAGTTGCGCACGCTCATGCACAGGCCGTGGGAGAACATCACGCCGAACCATCGGAGAAGATTCTGCCCGTTCGTCGGAGGAAACCACCGCAGCAGCACCGCCGCGAGCGCGAACCAGCACAGCACGTTGAGCAGCGCGTGTGCCTGCACAATCCACGCCGGCTGGCCGAGCCCGAGCAGCCACGCCACCCAGCAAAACAGCATGCGCCGCGCGCGATAAGGCAGGTTGTCGATCGCCTTCGCCAGTTCGGGATTTTCGAGCGTCGGATGCAGCGCCAGCTGCGCGTAGTAGGCTCCGTCGTAGCCCGACGAGCCTTCGTAAACATAATGCGGCACCTGGCGCAACGCGGTCACCTTGGTGCCACTGAGCACGTCGCCGATCGAAATCAGGCTCGTGAACCCCGTGGCCGGATCGTAAAACTGCGCGACCGCCCACGCAAAAACCACCCCGCAGGCGACGAGGGCCGCGCGCACGCGCCAGCCGGGCAACCGGCGGAGGAGTCCGCCCCGCGCGCTGGTTTGCGGCGGCGGATTCATTCCCCGCACCGCGCTCCTCGCGGGATGCTGGGCGGGCCGGAGTCCGGCGGGTGCTTGTCTTCCAAAATTCTCACAGGCAGTTTGCGCATCACAGAACGCAAGCGTACCATGTCAAATCCGAATCCCCCCGTCGCCGCCGCGCCCGCATCGCGCTGGCTCCGCTGGCTGGAACTCGGCGCGCTGGCCGCCTACGCCGCGTTCATCGCCGTCCACGCCAGCACCGTCGCCGGGGGATCGGATTCCTCGGGCTATCTGAACAGTGCACGCCTGCTCGCTTCAGGCCGGCTGTTGGCTGATCTGCGCGGCCCGGCCGAATTCGGCCCGCCGGGGCAGGTCGATCGGTTGCACTTTTTTCCGCAGGGCTTTTTCCCGCACTCAACCGGCCTGCAGCTCGCGCCGACTTACCCGACCGGGCTGCCGCTGCATCTCGCGCTGGCCGGCAAACTGCTCGGCTGGCAAGCCGGTCCGCTGCTGGTGGAAATCCTCGCCGCCGTCGGCGCGGTCTGGCTGTGCTACCGCGTCGCGCGTGAACTCGGCCTCGGCGTCCCGCTCGCCGCCGCCGGGGCTGCCGCGCTGGCCGGGTTTCCCGTTTTCATCTTCACCTCGATCCAGCCGTTGAGCGACACGCTGGCGACAACGTGGGGGCTCGCGGCGTTGTACGCGGCGTTGCGCGCCCGACGTGGCCGCGGCTGGTCCGCCGTCAGCGGCGCCGCGCTCGCGTTCGCCGTGCTCGTGCGGCCCACCAACCTGCTCCTCGTGCCCGCCCTCCTCGTGCTCCTCGGTCGCGATTGGCGCCGGCTGGCCCTCTTCGCGCTCGGCGGGATTCCCGGGGCCGTGTGGCTCGCCGCCTACAACCACCATCTCTACGGCAACACGCTGCGCTCGGGATACGGCGACGACATCGGGGCGGCGTTTGCCGTCGCCTACGCACTGCCCGCCGCGCTGCACTTCGCCAAATGGCTCGCGCTGCTGCTGCCCGCCGCGCTGCTCCCGCTGCCGTTCGTCGCCCTGGCCCGCCGCGACCTGCGCAGCCGCGAACTCCTGGCGCTCGCTGTCGCGTTCCTCGCGGTCGCGGGGTTCTACGTCTTTTACGAATTCTCGCACGAAGTGTGGTGGTCCCTGCGCTTCATCCTGCCGGTGGTGCCCGCGCTGATCCTCGCCGGCCTGCTCGGGGTCGAGGCGCTCGCCCGGGGCCCCGGCGCCCGCTGGCCAGGACATTTTCGCCCCGCGGCCGCGCTCGTCCTCGTGCTCTGGGCGGCGGGCAACTCGTGGTACTGGACGAAGCGCCTGGCCGTGCTGATGATGAAAAGCTACGAACAGACCTATGCCGACGCATCGGTCGCCGCGCGCGAACGGTTGCCGACGAACGCCCTCGTGGTCGCCAACGCGTTCAGCGGCGCGATCTATTTCCACACCGGTTTTTCCGTGCTGCGCTGGGACCAGATCGACGCCCGCGGGTTCGCCCGCTACGCCGCCCTCACCCGGCAATCCGGCCGGCCTGTTTGCGCGCTGCTCTTCGACGCGGAGGAGAACGAGGCGCTCCAAATCCGCTGCCCCGGGCGGTGGACGCGTCTCGCCCGCGTCCACAACGCCGGTCTTTGGCAACTCGACGACGACTCGGGCGCACCCGCACGATGACCGCGAGTCCCGCCCCGTCCCGCTGGCGGCACCGTGCCGCGGCGCTCGCCGCCATCGCCGTGTTTCTCTGGCTCGTCGCCCGCTTCTGGCATCCCGTTTACGGCTTCACGGCGTTTTTTCAGCTCGATGCCCCAAACGACGATCTGAAGATCGCCGCGTTTCGCGCGCTCCCGGTTTTTGTGCATCGCGACACCGGCGGCTACGACGGACTCTACTATGCCCAACTCGCGCACGATCCCACGCTGCGCGACCCCGAGCTGCCGCGCGCGATGGACAACTTTGCGTATCGCGCGCGCCGGATCCTGCCCGCCGCCGTCGCGTGGTTGCTCGGCTTGGGCCGGGGCGCTTGGATCATCCACACGTATTCGCTGCTCAACGTCGCCGCCTGGCTGGCGCTCGCGGGCGTACTGTGGCGGCTGCTCGATGTCCGCGACGGGCGCGCCTGGCTCGCCTGGGCGGGCGTGTTGTTCTCCGCCGGCGCGTTGAGCTGTGTGCGGCTGGCACTCACTGATCTCGTCGCCCTTGCGATTCTCGCCGCCGCCTTTCTGGCCGCCGGGCTGGCCCGTCCGCGCCGGGCGGCCGGCCTCCTCGCCGCCGCCGGTCTCGCGCGCGAGACGTCGCTGCTCGCCCTGACCGGCCTGTGGGAGCGCCCGTGGTTCGGCCGCCACAACCTCCTTCGCGCCGTCGCCGTCGCCGCACCGCTCGCCGCGTGGCTCGCGTACGTGCGCTGGCGCGTTGGACCCGCCGACGCCGGCTGGGCCAACTTCACGCTGCCCGTCGCCGGGCTCGCCGAAAAGTGGGGCGCCGCGATCGACGCCGTCCGCACTGTCGATGACCGGCCCCTCGCCTGGACCACGCTCCTCGCGACGGCCGGGCTCACCGCACAAGCGGCCTTTTTTCTCATCCGCTGGCACCCCGGCGACCGGTGGTGGCGCCTCGGCATCGCCTATGCCGTCATGATGTTCTGCCTCGGCACCGCCGTCTGGGAGGGTTTTCCCGGCGCCGCCACGCGCGTGCTGCTGCCGCTCAACCTGGCGTTCAACGTTTTCGTCGTTCGCACCCGCGCGCCACTCGCGTGGCTGCTCGCCGGAAACCTCACCGTCGGCGCCGGATTGCTCGCCCTCCGCGACATCCCCGCCGATCCGCGCGAACTCGCCGCCGTGCGCTCCGGTGACGTCGCCGCCATCCTCCAACTCGGCGACGGCTGGCACGGCGTCGAACGCCGGCGCGGGCAACGCTGGGCCTGGTGCAGCGGACGCGGCCAGCTCTCGTTCGCGACGTGGTCGGGCCAGCCCCGCAGCTTCCGGCTCGATTTCGCCCTCCGCAGCCTCACGCCGCGCACCGTCGTGCTCCGACAGGCCGGCCACGAACTCTGGCGCGCCGGCGTCGGCACTTCGACCACCCGGCACTCCGTCATCGTGCCGCTCACCGCGGGCCGGACGACGGTGGAGTTCGCGAGCGACACGCCGCCCGTCCGTGAAAGTGCCGTGCCCGGGGCGCGCGACCTCGCGTTTGCGCTTTATATGCCACGCCTGACGGTGCCAGAACCCTGAGCGCTGCCATGCCCAAGCCCCTGCTTCTCGACCTCTCGCACACCAGCCATACGCTGGCCCGCACGGGCATCCAGCGCGTCGCGCGGTCGCTGCGACTCGCCCTCGGCGACGCCGCGCTGGCGGTCACCCACGATCCCCACGTGAAAGCATGGCGTGCGCTCAAGCGATGGGAGCTTGCCAACCTCGCGATGAAATCCACCGCCCGCATGCGCGGCGCCCGGTGGCCGCTCAGCGCGAAATTCGGCGGCCGCGCGCGCCGGCTCCTCGGCCGCGCCAACGCCGCGCTGCCGGAAAACTCCGGCCTGATCGAGCCCGAGGTGTTTTCGCCCGCCGTGGCGCGGGCGCTGCCCGGACTCTTCGCGCTCGCCCACGGGCCACGCGTCGCGGTGTTTCACGATGCGATTGTCCTCAAGTTTCCCGAGCTCAGCGCATCGACGACGGTCGCGCGGTTTCCCGCCTATCTCGGCGAACTGCTCGCGTTCGACGGCATCGCAGCGGTGTCCGAGGATTCGCGCACAACGCTGCTCGACTACTGGCGCTGGCTCGGCGCGAAACACCCTCCGCCGGTGCAGGCGATTCCACTCGGCGTCGATCTGCCGGGTAACCCAATAGGTTACTCTCCGGCCGGGGGCGCCGCGCCGGCCGTGCTCGGCGTCGATCTGCCGGGTAACCCAATAGGTTACTCTCCGGCCGGGGGCGCGGCGCCGGTGGTGTTGAGCGTGGGCTCGATCGAGGGGCGCAAGAACCACCTCGCGCTGGTCGAGGCCTGCGAGGAGCTCTGGGCGCGCGGAGTCCGGTTCACCCTGCACCTGGTCGGGCTCGCCCACGCCCAGACCGGCCGCGCGGCGCTCGCGCGCATCCGCCAATTGCAGGGGGCGGGCCGGCCGCTCCGCTATGACGGACCGGTCGCCGACGACGCGCTCGCGACGGCATATGCGACCTGCGTAGTCACCGTCTATCCGTCGTTGATCGAGGGTTTTGGGCTTCCGGTGATTGAAAGTCTGGCGCACGGGAAGCCGTGCGTCTGCTCGGCAGGCGGCGCGTTGGGCGAGTCGGCCCGCGGTGGCGGTTGCGTGGCCCTCGACACCGTCGACGCCCGCAACCTGGCCGGGGCGATCGGCCGCTTGCTCGCGGCACCCGCAGAACTCTCGGCCCTCACGGCCGCCGCCCGGAGCCGCCGCTTCAAGACCTGGGCGGACTACGCCGCGGAGTTGACGACGTGGATGCGCGGGCTGCGGTAGTGGGTCAGTTTCCTGTCGCGGCGCCCTGCGAGCGCCGATCTTCCCAGGGACGGCGGTCATAGACCGCCGCTACAATTTTTCAAACTGACCCGCTACCCAGGCCGCGCCGCACCACCGGGATCGCCGGGTCGCTGGGCCCCAATCCGGCAGCCGTACGCCTTGTTTTCCGTGCCAGCCTTTGCGTTTGCAATGGTCCGGGACGCTCCTCAGCTTTCTGCCGAAACATGGCGTTATCATTCTTCACCAAAAACAAAAAGACCCTCCAGGCGCGCTGCCGCGACGACTACGCGACCAAGATGCGGTTGAAGTACGCGCCTTTTTACCTCGCCATGGACGGCCAGAAGGGCACGACCGTAAAATTGAACGGACGCGAGATGATCATGCTGTCCAGCAACGATTATCTCGGGCTCTCGTTTCACCCCAAGGCGATCGAGGCGGGCCGCGCCGCCATGCTCAAATGGGGCACGAGCACGACCGGCGCACGCACCTCGAACGGCTCGCGCACCTTCCATCTCGAACTCGAGGAAAAACTCGCCGCCTTCCTCGGTCGCGAGGCCTGTCACATCAGCGTCGCGGGCTACCTCGCCTGCATGTCGAGCGTGGCGTCCTTTGCGCAAAAGGGCGATGTCATCCTGGCCGACAAGAACATCCACTCGTGTCTCTGGGACGGCATCCGGCTGTCGAATGCGACGGTCGAGCGTTTTTCGCACAACAGTCCCGATGACCTGCGCGACGTGCTGGCCGCGGTGAGCCCGGACAGCCCGAAGATGATGGTCGTGGAGGGTGTGTATTCCATGGAGGGCCACATCGCGCGGCTGCCCGAGCTGTCGGAGATCGCGGAGGAACACGGTTGCTTCACCGTGCTCGACGACGCCCACGGTTTCGGCGTGCTCGGCCGCCAGGGCCGCGGCACGGTCGATCACTTCGGGTTGAACGACAAGGTGGACGTGATCTGCGGCAGCCTGTCGAAGTCGCTTGCCAGCACGGGGGGCTTCGTCGCGGCGTCGACCGACGTGATCGAATACCTGCGGTCGCACTCGAAGCAGACGATTTTCTCGGCCGCGATCAGCCCCAGTCAGGCCGCCTGCGCCCAGGCCTCGCTCGAGCTCATGCAGACGGAGCCGCAGCATCTCGAGCAGCTCTGGGCCAACACGCACAAGTATCGCGCGATTCTGAAGTCGCTGGGCCTCGACACCTGGGAAAGCGAGACGCCCGCCGTCCCGATCGTGCTCGGTTCCAAGGAACGGGTGTATCCGTTCTGGAAGGCGCTGCTCGACAAGGGTGTGTTCACCGTCATGTCGATTGCGCCCGCCGTTCCCGCCGGCAAGGATCTGATCCGCACCGCCATCTCCGCCATGCACACCGACGAGCAACTCGAGAAGATTGCCGATGCGATGGCGTACGCGGTGAAGAAGATGTGAGCGGATTTTCCGCCGGGCGGAAAATCCTAGCGCAGCGGCCCCGGTTTCTCCGCCACGCTTTCGCGGAGCATGGCCATGAGCGACTGATACTCCTTCGACTGCGTGTCGTGGCTGAGGATCGTGAAAACCGCCCCGACCCCGGCCCACGTCTTGAGGCCGGTCGTGGCATGAAGAAATTCTCCGGGCGGCAGCTTCGCTTTGCCGACCAGGCTTGCGTCGGTGAAAACGCAATACGTCCCCGCGCCGGTACGCGGCTCCAGTTCCTCGAACTGCATCGCCTTCTCGACCGAACTCGCGACATGGGCGTGAAAGGTCTCATTCAGGAATTCCTTCCGTCCGCGCTCGGCGGCAAACCGCCCCTCCGGATCCGGCAGAAAGGCGAGTTCCAGGCTGATTTTCTCCTTCGGGTGGCCGATCCGGACCGAGATGATCCCGCGGTCGTCTTTGCTGCTCGCAAATCCCAGCCCCTCGGGCACCGCGATCGTAACCCTCCGGTTCTGAAAAATAAAAACGGTTTCGTCGCGAGTTTTCGGCGCCGCGTCCGCCGTCGCGAGCAACAACGGGAACAGGAGGAGAGTTCGGAGCCACGTTTTCATCGAGGGAGGGGAAAAGAAGACGTTGCCGGCGAGTTCACCGCGCTGCAATCGCGAACGCCGAAAAACGCGGACGGTCGGTCCGCCCGGCAACCTCACGCCTGACCCGCATACTTCCTGCCGCGGCCCGTGGCCGCAATAAAAAGGATCCCTCGCGCTCTTGCTCGTAATCGTGCTCGTAATCGTGCTCGTAATCGTGCTCGTAATCGTGCTCGTAATCGCGCCGGTCGAGCACGAGCAAGAGCACGATTACGAGCACGAATGAACCACGCGCCAGTTGCGGTTTCAAAATCGTCGCAGACGAACGATCCGGATCAATATTAGCCTACCGGCCGCCCTTCACTCCGCTGGCCAGCAGGGTCTCGAAATACGGCTCGACCGTTTCCTTCGCCACCGTCGTCACCTCGACTTTCGTGAAGCCCGCCTTCTTCAGGAAGGCGTGCAGCGCGCTCTCTTTGAAACCGAGCCAGACGTCCGCATACAATTCCCGGGCCTTTTCGAACAGGTGCGCGTTGAGATCGAGGACGAGGACCTGGCCACCAGGCCGGAGGATCCGGAAAGCCTCGTTGACGGCGACCTGCGGATGCTGCGCATGATGCAGCGCCTGGCTCAGGATCGCGAGGTCGACCGAGCCGTCGGGCAGCGGGACTTTTTCGAGGTCACCCAGCTTGTAGCCGAGATTCGCCAGGCCGTTTTTCTTCGCCAGCTCGGTGCCGACCTCGACCATCCGCGGCGAGTTGTCGATGCACCACACCTGCCGCGCCCGGTGCGCGAGCAGCTGCGAAACGAGCCCCTCCCCCGCCCCGAGATCGGCAATGTCGATCGCCGGCGTCAGCCGCAACGCGAGATGGCCGATCGCCTCCCACGAGCGGCCCGGGCAGTAATGCTTGCCCAGCCGGCCGGCGATCAGGTTGAAATACTGTTCCTGCGTGCGGCGGCGCTTCTGGAGAATCCGGTCGAGGTTTTCGCGATCCTCGGACATCACCGGCAGTTCCCCGACCGACTCGATCGCGGCCTTGATCAAACCGAGCGTCTTCGCCGCCAGGTTTGGGCGCAGCGAGTAAAAGGCGTTCTTCCCCTCGCGACGGTCCGACACGAGGTTGACCTGCCGCAGCAACGCGAGCTGCGAGGAAATGCGCGACTGGCCCATCCCGAGAATTTCCTGGAGCTCGGCCACGGAAAGTTCCTCGCGGCTGACGAGCGCGAGAAGACGCAGGCGCGTCGGATCGGAAAGGGTTTTGAGGAGGTCCCAGGAGGCGTTCACGCGGGTGCGACGGTGGGGTGGCGGGGCGGGAATGGCAATGCGGACAAAAAAGGCGGGCCCTGAGGCCCGCCCGGAATTGAGAGCGCGTGGCGCCCCGCTCAGCTGGCGGCCTTGTCGGCGACGCGGCTGATGCTCACGATGGTGTAGCTGTCCTCCACGCCGCCCGCCTTCACTTTCACCGTGTCACCCGGCTTCCGGCCGAGCAACGCGGCCCCGAGCGGGGTCTTGTAGGAAATGATGTGGTTGTCGGGATCGCCGTCCCAGGCGCCGAGGATGGTGTAGGTCGTCCGGTGGCCGGACGCGCCACTCTTCACCTCGACGATCGTGCCGGCGCCAACCTGCTCGGGGGACGCGTCCTTGAAGTCGGTGACCCGGGCGCGACCGAGATCGCGCTCGAGGTGGGTTTTTTGCGACATGAGGACCTGCTGGTCCTGCTTCGCCATCTTGTATTCGGAATTCTCCTTGAGGTCGCCGTGCTCGCGGGCGGCGGCGATGGCCTTGGAGTTTTCCGGAATCTTCCTTGCGACGATGGCCTCGTACTCCTCGCGCTTGCGTTCGAAGCTGGCGCGGGACACGAGGAGCTGCTCCTCCTTGCTTTCGGCATCGGCCGCGACGAGCGACTGGATCTTCGGAAATATCTTGATGAACCGGGCGAGCAGCGACTTTTTGGTCAGCTCCTCAAAACCCTGGTTGAGCATGAGGGTGTTGGCCAGGTCCCGGGCCGTCTCGGGATCCGCGGTCGAGAGGAGATCGGAGATGAGCTCGGTGTCCTCGCTCAGGATGTCGCCGAGCGGGATGCGGCGCGCGTTCGAGGCCTGGAGGGCCTCGTAGTCGATGGCGAAGAAAATGGCCCCAAGCAGCCGCGGCGTGATGAGGTCGTCGAGCAGCTTGGCGAATTTCTTCGAGTGGCGGTTCTTGACGATCCAGAGCAGGACCGGCGCGCGAAGGTTCTGCTCCGTCTGCCACCGCTTGAGCGTGGCGGCGAGTTCGTCGGAGTGGCCGTGCTCGACGAGAAAATTGATCACCTCGGTCGTGAACTTGCCCTGGGAGGTCTTGAGCAGGTTGAACAGGATGTCGCGCACCTCGATGGGATACGTCTCCAGAATGAGCTCGAGAAAACGCGACTGGAACTGCACCGGGATCTTTTCGGCGATGGCCGGCAGGTCGCGCACGTTCGCGACGAGCGCGGCCTGGGTCGGCTCATAATTCGCCTCGGCGCCCACGGCCTTGGCCAGATCGTCGCGCACGACGGCGCCATAGAGACGCTCGGCGGCATCGAGCTGGTTGGAATCCTTGACCGCGTCGGCCACGCCTTTCAACACGACCGAGAGATCCACCTTCACGTCCTTCCGGCCGACCGCATCCATCAGGTCATCCGCCAGCAAAATGCGGCGGCGGGCGGAGCGGGTGGAGTTGAATTGCTCGAGGATCTCATCCTCGACCGAAATGGGCGTCTCGCGCAGCACGTAGCACTCCGTCTTCTTGGCCGGCACCGCAACGCGCGGATCCTTGGCGACCGCCTTTTTCGCCACCGCCCACCACTTTTTGAATTTTTCCTCGCCCACGACCTGGGCGAGCGTGATTTCCAGCTCGATGGCGGTGGCGGCGTTGTTCGGGTAGGCTTGGAGGGCCTCCACGACGAGCTGGGCCGGATTCTCGGCCACGAGTTCCGCAATCTTCTTCGTCTCGGTTTCCTTGCGCACCAGGAGATGTTTCTCGGGGAGCACCTCCATGGTCGTGATGCAGAAGGCCGGGTCCATGGTGTGGCCCTCCTTGCCCTTGAAATCGATGACCAGCCGCTGGGCCGCATCGTCGTAACTCTTGATCTGGCCAAAGCCCCAGCTGCGATGCACGACGTACGCGCCGGGTTCCATCGTCTCGAGTTTGGCTTTGGACGCCTTGAGGGACGGTGTTTTGGCAATGAGCGCGGAGAGGGCTTCGGAATTCATGGTTGCGTGTGTGAGGGCGTGAACGGGAGAGTAGAGCGGACAATGTTCCGCCTTGTCAAACCGAGTGTCAAAGAGGCCGCCACCCATGTTTCCTCCATGGGTCGGAAGCGGCGATGAATGTTGCGCCCGAAATCGCCGCGGCTCCCGCCTGGCCCACCGCCGCCCGGCTCATCGCCCGCTGGCTCGACCGCCGGGAGCGGATCGACGCGCTGCTCGACACCCTCCCGCGCAGCCTCGCCGGCAGCGAGCGAGCGCGCTGCCAGCACCTGGTGCTCGGCGTGGTGCGGCATTTTGGGCGGATCGACGCGGCACTCGCGCGGCTCGTGGCCCATCAGCCGCGGTTCTCGACCCGCGCGGTGTTGTTTGTCGCGGGCTTCGAGCTGCTGGAGGCAGCCAGCGCGACGGACGACCCCCGCGCCGGCCGCGTGGCGAAAATCGTGCATCATGCGGTCGAACAGACCAAGGCGCTCGCCAGCCCGGCTGAGGCCCGGCTGGTCAACGCGGTCGTGCGCAAACTCGCGGGCGTGTTGCCGAAAGCCGCGCCGGCCACTGACGCCGGCGCCGGGGAACTGGCGGAGTTTTTTTCCCATCCCGAGTGGCTCGTGCGGAGCTGGCTCGCGCAGTTCGGTCCGGAGGCCACGCGGGCGCTGCTCGAATGGAATCAGCAACCGGCGCCGGTGTATGCCCGCTGGCGGCCCTCTTCCGGCAATCCTTCCACGACGGCGGGAGCTTTGGAGGATTCGCCGGAGCGCTGCGCCAAAATCCGGTTGAGCCCTGACATTGGAGGTAGGAGCCTGCTTGCAGGCGATTCTGAGAAGTCCGAACCGGCGGAATCGCCTGCGAGCAAGCTCCTACCACAGAGCAAATCCGTTTGTTCGATTCCGGCGACAGGCACCGGAGACATCCCGGAGGCGGCGCCTGCCGGATCTGCATCGGTCCCGGATTTCCTAAAGCCGACTCGTTGGCCCGGCTTCTATGAAGTCGAGTCCGGCCGCTGGCCCGAGGTTGAACCCGTGCTGAAAAGCGGGAGAATCTACCTGCAGGATCCGGCGACGCGGCTGCCCGTCGATCTGCTGGCGCCAAAGCCCGGCGAAAACGTGCTCGATCTCTGCGCGGCACCGGGCGGCAAGAGCCTGCTGATCGCCGACCGAATGCGTCCCGAGGGCACGGCGGCTCCCGCCGGCCAGCTCGTGGCGGTCGACTTGCCCGGGACGCGGATTGAACGGCTCAAATCCAATCTTTCCCGGGCGGAGGGCGTCAAGGTGGCCCTGGTGCAGGCGGACTTGCTCGAGGATCTGGGATCGGTTCTGCGCGCGCATCGGCTGCCGCTTTCTTACGCTGCCGTGCTGATCGACGTGCCCTGCACGAACACCGGGGTGATGCGGCACCGGGTGGACGTGAAGTGGCGCCTGCAAGCCGGCGAT
>JACQWL010000530.1 GCA_016209255.1 Verrucomicrobiota bacterium | reverse complement strand
GGTGTCCTGGTCGTTTATCAGCGTTGCAGTGCCGACGCTCAGGGCGGCGCGGGGGAGGGGCGTAGTGGCACTCGTCAGGTTGCGAAACGTCGTCTCGTGGTGGAGGCGGTAGGGATCGCTGCCCGGCTCGGGAGCGGCGGTGAGACGGTACCGGCGCCTGACCTCGATGCGCCCGTCGAGCACCGTGCGATACACCACTTCGGTGGCGGAGGAGCGCACGAGTTCGTAACGGGCGTTGCGACCGAGGCCCGGGAAATCGGTCAGTGCGAGGATCGGATCTTCGTGCAGATGATTGAAAACATAAGGCTCGGGCTTGCCCTGGACCGCCGGGTATTTCTTGAAGGCAACGTCCCGCACGGCGCCGCCGAAATCGGTGAGGCGCGCCTCGATGAAATCATTCGCTAGCGTTGTGACGGTTGCGTTGGCGGCGGCGCGGTGGATGGCGGCGAAGGTCGTGCCGTTCGCCGGGACTGCGGCCGGACCGGCGGCGGGGGTCGTGGCTGCCGATCCGGCCGCGGCGGTGCCGGCAGCAGTCGCCGGCGCGGATTTCTCCACCGCCTCCGACGCCGCCTGGGGGGGCGTGGGGCTCGTGGTCGGCGGCACGGAGCGCGGCGCGTAGAAGAGGACCGCAAAGGCGGCGAGGAGCAGCAGGACGCCAATGGTCGTGTTCTTTTTGTCCATGAAAAATCAGGCGAAGGGCGGGAGTCGGGCGGGTTGGGCCGGGCTTGTCCGGACGCAGCGTGGCGCGGGGCGCCACGCCTCCGGCACCGGGACCGGATCAAGACCGCCAGGATGCAGCGGCGTACACTTCAACAGCCGGCGCAGCGCGAGCCAGGCCCCGGCCAGCGCGCCGTGGGTCCGAATCGCCTGCGCCGCGTAGTGGGAACAGGTGGGCGAGAACCGGCACGCGCAGCGACCGAGCGTGAGGACCGGCAGCGCGGGAGAAAGCGTGCGCTGGTACAGCCAGATGAACGCGAGAAGGGCGCGGGCCGGCAGGCGCAGCCGCGAATGAACAGAATCGCGACCGCCGACCGTGGCCGCGGCCGTCGTTGCGCGGGTCGCAGGCGAAGCCACCCGGCGGCCATGGACCGTCGCGATCGAAGCGAGGGATGGAGCGGTGTCCGTCATGCGGGCGGGGAAGCCGGTGGAATCTGGCGGCACGCCTCGGCGAATTTGTTCTCCAGTTCGGCGAGCGGCCAGTCCGTGGCGGCGGCCCGGGCGATCAGGAGCAGATCGCAGCCGGCGGGGACGAGGTCCTGGTGGCGCCGGAACACTTCGCGCAGGCGGCGTTTGGCCCGGTTGCGGCGGGTGGCGGCGCCGACCGCCGCGGCTGAGGCAATAACGCAGACGCGTATCGCCTCTGGCCGGGTTGAAACTAGTGGCGCCCGGCCGACCGCCGCCGTCGAGGCAATCACGCAGACCCGGGCTCGTGGGGCGTTGGCGGGCGGGGCCTCGCGCCGTTTCCACCAGACGGTGAAAGCGCGGCAGTCAACCCGGCGGCCTTGTTCCCGCACGGACCGAATGTCGCCCTGGCGGCGCAGGTGTTGCTCAGGCCGGAAACGCATGGGGACAAAAGGCTGAATAACCGGATGGCTGAAGGGCTGAATTGAACTCACCGGAGCCATGCGCCCGAATGGCGCGACTGTTCAGCCGTCAGCCTTTCAGTCCTGCAGTCTTTTCGCGTCAGACGACGGTCAGGCGCTTGCGGCCCTTGAGGCGGCGTGACTTGATGACTTTGCGGCCGCCGCGCGTCGCCATCCGGGCACGGTAACCAATCTTGCGGGCGCGTTTCTTGCGGTGCGGGCGGAATGTGGGCTTCATGATGTTCGAAGAGAAAAGAGGGTCAGAAGTGCATCAGCGTGCGGGGGGTGTCAAGGGCGGGGTTTGAGGGTGATTTTTCCGCAAAGGGCTTCCCTGCCGCGCGGCGATCCACCAGCGTCAGGCCATGCGAATCGCGGTGCTCTCCGATACGCACGACCGCTACCCGCCGTCGTTGCCGGAGCGGTTGCGCGAGGCGGACGAGATCTGGCACCTCGGCGACGTGTGCGCGCCGCAGACGCTGGTGGAGTTTGAGCAGCTCGGGCCGCCGGTTCGCGTGGTGCTGGGCAACTGCGACGCCTCCTTCGTCTGGCCGCTCGCGCTCGAGCTCGAGCGCGAGGGCGTGCGTTTTCATCTGAGCCACATCCCGCCGGTGGGCGCGCCGCGGGGAGCCCAGGTCGTCCTGCATGGGCACACCCACGTGCCGCGTGACGAGACGGATCCGCGGCGCGTGCGCTGGCTCAACCCCGGTTGCATCACGCGGCCGAATCGCGGCAGCCCGGCGAGCTGGGCCTGGCTCACGGTCGAGCGCGGAACGGTGACGCGCTGGGAACTCATGCGGGTCTGATTCCTTGTCTCGTGAACCCGAAACACTGGCCAAACATCGTGAGCGCCCTGCGCATCGCCCTGATGCCGGCCGTGCTGGCGGCGGCGATCGCCGGATCACGCCTGTGGTTTGTCGTGTTGATCGTCATCGCGCTCACCACCGACGCGCTCGACGGGGCCTTGGCGCGGTGGCTCGACGCCTTCTCCGAACTCGGGCGCAAGCTCGACAGTGCCGCGGATTACCTGACGTTGATCGTCGGGCTGGCCGGCATCGCCCTGCTGTGGCCGGATATCCTGCACCGGGAACTGACGTGGATCGTGACGGGGCTGATCGCGTTTTTCACCGTGGTGGTTTACGGGTTTATTCGGCTCGGGCGCGCGCCGTGCTACCACACGTGGGCGACAAAGGCCTTGGCGGTGGCGTGCGCGCTGTCGCTCATCCCCTTGCTGGGCGGCGGTTCGCCGGTGCCGTTTCGCGTCGTGATCGTTCTCCAGGTGCTCGCCGCGCTCGAGGAGGTGGCGATCGTGATGATCGTGCCGTGGCACGTCGGCCAGGTGGCGACCCTCTGGCACGCGCGGCGGATTCGGCGCGCGGGCATGGCACCGCCGGCGCGACAACCCGTCACTTCGAACTAGCGATGAACGATGACGGGCAGCAAAGTTTCCCCGGTTTTTTCCCGCCGGCGCCCCCTTCGACCGGTTCGCGGCCGGAAGGCGCAGAACGGACGGACGGTCACCGGTTGCCGCCGATCCACACCGGCGGGATCGGGGTGCGGGGGATGGAGGAGCGGGCCCCGGCGCACCGGGCGGACGTGGTGTTCGAACGCAGTCAGCGCGCGCGCAACTACCGGCTCACGTTGCGGCGCGACGGCACGGCGGTGGCGACCATTCCGGCGCGCGGTTCCGAGCGGGAGGCGCTGCGATTTGTCGAGCAGCATCGCGCGTGGCTGGATCGCGCGCGGGCGCGCCAGCGGCGCCGCCCGCGGGCGGCGGAGGTGTGGACCGTGGGGACGCAGGTGTTGTGGCGCGGCGAGATGACCGAGGTGCGGGTGGCGTCAGTGCGTGACCCTTTGGCGGGCCCGGGGCGGGAGCGGCCGCAGGTTTGCGTCGCCGCGGATGTGTTTCGCGTCGCCCGGCTCGAGGGGGATTTGCGGCCGGCGCTGGAGGCGCAGTTCGCCCGCCGCGCCCGGATCGAGCTGCCGGCGCGCACGTGGGAGCTGGCGGCGGTGACGGGTGTGGACGTCAAGCATGTGACGGTGCGCAACCAGCGTTCGCGCTGGGGTTCGTGCTCGGCCAACGGGACGATCTCGCTCAACTGGCGGCTCGTGCAGACGCCGGATTTCGTGCGCGACTACATCATTTACCACGAACTGATGCACCTGCGGGAGATGAACCATTCGACGCGGTTCTGGGCGAAGGTCGAGGAAGTGTGTCCCGACTGGCGCGGCGCCGAGCGCTGGATCAAACGCAACGGCTCGCTGCTGGGACTGTAGAAGATCCAAGCTCAAACATCGAAGCTCCAATGAAGCGCCAGCGTTCAAACTCCAATCATCAAGGCGTGCTTCGGCTGGTGTTTTGAAACTTGCCCGCCGGAGGCGACCAAGGTTTCTCTGGAGCTTGGAGGTTGGTGCTTGGAGCTTCCGCGCGCAGCGCGGCCGGTCATCGCCAGTCGATCAACTCGACCTCGAAGACCAGCGTGGCCTTGCCGGGGATGTTGGGCGGCCGGCCTTTTTCACCGTAGGCGAGCCAGTGCGGGACGATCAGGGTTCGTTTCTCCCCCTTGTGCATGGTGAGAAACGCCTCCTCCCAACCGCGAATCACCGAGCCCATGCCGAGGCGAAAGACGAACGGGGCGCCGCGGCGGTAGGAACTGTCAAACGGCGTGCCGTCGAGCAGCCGCCCGTCGTAGTGGCAGATGACCTCTCCGCCGATTCGCGGCGTGGCTTCGCCCGTGCCCGGCGCCCGCACGACGTAACGGAGACCCGAGGCCAGCTTGTGCGCGGTGCCGTAGGTCTTCGCGATGAGCATCGCGTCGTCGGTGTTGAGCTGGGGGTGCGCGGCGTTGAGGGCCTCCCGCATGGCGATGTTGATGGGGCGGCCGGGATCCTTGCGCGCGAGGATTCCGGAGCGGGTGATGAGCGCCGCCGTGAGCAGCACCGCCCCGAGGAGGAGAAGATAGATGGCATTCCGCATGGCTGTGACGGAGGCCTCTTACACGGACCGCGCGGGTTTGCAAACCTGCAGGCAGGGCGGTCTGCGAGGCTTTCCCGTTTACGGCTGCAACATGCGGAAGCCGCAGGCTGCGACCCGCCAAAGGACGGGCAGGGCCTTGTCCGCCTTTGGCGGATTGCTCGCGCTAATAAGAGCGCCAGCACCTCGACAGGCTCGGTGCCCTGAGTCCCTCGGCAGGCTCGGGACCCTGAGCGTGCCGAACGGGCTCGTCGAACGGGCAAGCTGGCGGCCTACACTTCAAAACCAAACTGGAAAGCTCTGCCTGCGGCGTTCGCGCGGAACACTCAAAACCCGTAGGTGATCGTCCGCGAGCCAGCGACGCCGAGGACGGTGATCCCTGACCCTGCAGTGTAGCCAGTCGGGTAGGTTTCGTTGGCCACGATTCTGATATCTTTCACGTAATTCGTCGCCCCGACCAGGTCGGCATACTCGGCATAGCCGACGCCGTTTTCCATCATGTATTGATCGGCGGCGGCGGCGAGTTGCCGGGCATTGTTGAGGACGGCCTTGTCTTGCGAAGCGAGCCGGACCTTTTGAAAGCCGGGAATCGCCATGGCCGCAAGGAGCCCGATAATGACCACGACGATCATGATCTCGACGAGGGTAAATCCTTTGGTCGCGAAGCGCTTCATAAGAGGCTGCCGAGTTTCTGCCACATATTCGCGAAGATTGCGCGCAGATACTTGCGGGTTTGACTACGTAGTTGCCGAACCGATCCGCGGGCGGGACACTACGGCCGGGTGAGCAGATCGAGCGCCGCGGCCGTCATGGCGGTGACACCGGTCTTGATCGTCGGCTCCGGCACGGGTGCAAACTTGCTCGAGTGCAGCGAAGGCAGCGGGACGCCGGTGCGCTGGCTTTCGGCGACTTTTTCCGGAGCCACGGCACCAAGGCGGAACATGCAGATCGGCACTTTCTCGACCGTGCGGCCAAACTGGCTGAAATCCTCGCCGCCCATTTCCGGATCGATGGTCCTGATGTTGTCGGCGCCGAGCCAGCCCACGAGGGCGGCGCGCACGCGGCGGGTCAGCGCGGGGTCGTTGTAGGTGGCGGGCGTGAATTCATTCTCGGCAATGGAAATCGTGGGCGTCAGTTCATCCGGCAGGCCGGCCGCGATGGCTTCGCCGCGACAGATGCGCCGGATGGCCTCGATCGTATGCCGGCGCACCGCATCGGTATAAGAGCGCAACGTCAGCTGCAGTTTCACCTCGTTGGGAATGATGTTGTGCTTCGTGCCGCCATGGATCGAGCCGACGGTCACAACCGCGGGATCGACCGGACGCGTCTCGCGGCTGACGATGGTCTGGAGCGCCACCACGATGCGGGCGGCGAGCACCACGGGATCCTTGGTGGTGTGGGGATACGCCCCGTGGCCGCCGACGCCGTGGACGGTGATGTCGACCGAGTCGACGTTGGCCATCGCGTAGCCCTCGATCGTGCCGACCGTGCCGGCGGGCAGGGTGGCGCTGTCGTGCAGGGCGATCGCGTAGTCGGGCTTGGGGAACTGCCGGTAAAGCCCGGCGGCGAGCAGGGCGCGCGCACCGGTGCCGATTTCCTCCGCCGGCTGGCCGACGAGCACGAGCGTGCCGGCCCAGCTCTTCTTCAGCGCGGCCAGCACGCGCGCGACGCCCGCAAACACCGTCATGTGGATATCGTGGCCGCACGCCTGCATGGTGGAGACCTCCCGCCCGGTGAGATCTTTCGTCCGCACCTTGCTGGCATAGGGCAGCCCCGTCTCCTCCAGCACGGGGAGGCCATCCAAATCGGTGCGGATGAGGAGCACGGAGCCGGCGCCATTCTTCAAAACTCCCACGACGCCATGGCCGCCGATTTTTTCCGCCACCTCGTAGCCGGCGGCGCGCAGCTCGCGGGCGACGACGCCCGCGCTCCGCTGTTCCATCAGGGAAAGCTCCGGGTGCGCGTGCAGGTCCTTGTAAATGGCATCCAGCGCCGGATAATCGGCGGCCACTTTCTGCGCGACGGCGTCGCGCAGCGCGGCGTCGGCGGCGCGGAGCGGTGCGGTGAGAAAAACGAGCGGAGCGAGCGAGGCGAGGGCGTGGAGTTTCATAAGTGGAGAAGTTATTCTTCGGAAAAATAATCGGAGTCGATCCGTTTCACCTCGTAGCTGGCCTCGAGGGTTACGCCGAGTCCGTGGTCGATCATGAGCATGGCGAGTTTCTCGCCGCCGATGAGCACAATGCGGGCGTCGTGCATGCCTCAGGATTTTGGTTCCAGATTGTGGATCAGCCCGTCGAGCACGGCGTCGGTCTGGAGCTTGAGCCGCTGGGCCGGGGGCGGTGCTTTGTCGGACGCGGCGGATTTCTGCTGCTGGGCGAAGCCGGCATCGCCGGCGGCGCGGGCGGCGGAGAGGAACGCTTCCTTCACCGCGTGGAAGGCGCCCCCTTCGACGAGGTCCCGCGGCGCGGCGGCCCGGCCGAAAAAGGCGGAGGTGGATTCGCCGCCAATCCAGACGCGCCAGTCGTCATCGGCGGCGAAATAGGCGGCGACGGCGCCGCGTTGCGCGACACCGAGTTTTTCGGCGAGCGCGCGCATATAGGCGCCGGGCCGGGCGTCCTCGCCCGGCGGCGGGGACTTCGCGAAGAGCCGCGCGGCGATCTTCACTCCCGTGGCACGCTCGAAGTTCGCCAGCTTGAAGTTGAAATTCCGGGCGCGCGGCGGGTCGAGGGGCAGGAGCTTGTCGGGGTCGTCGAAGTGCGCGGCCGGACCGGGTTCGGCCGCACCCTGGTACTTCTTCGCTCGGGCGGCGAGCGCGGCAAACGCGGCGTCATCGGCGCGAAACGCACGGGCGGCGGCGCCAACGCGGATGATTTTCACCGTCATCCTGTCGCCCGGTGCGATCTGCGGCAGCACGTCGAGCCCGCGCACGGTGCGACCGAAGACGCTGTGCAGGTAGTTGAGCCGGTTGGTCTCGCGCAGCGTGAGGAAAAATTGCGAACCGTTGGTGTCGGGCCCGTCGTTCGCCATCGAGAGCACTCCGGTGGTGTCGTGCCGCAACCCGGGCGCAAACTCGTCCGGAAAGCTGTAGCCGGGGCCACCGTCGCCCGTGCCGAGCGGATCGCCGCCCTGCACGACGAAACCGGGCACCACGCGGTGCAGCGTCAGGCCGTCGAAAAACGGCTTGCGCGGCGCCGGCCCGAGCGTGCCCTCGGCCAGGCCGACGAAACTCGCCACGGTCAGCGGCGTTTTCCGGAAAAGCAGTTCGCAGGTGACGACCCCGCGCGGCGTGGTGATTTCGGCGTAGAGCCCGTCGGGGAGCGCGTCCGCGGCGCGCAGCGGCGGGCAGAAGGCGAAAAGGAGTGAAACGAGCAGCGGGGCAGGCAGGCGGGTCATCCGGGCGACGTTGCGCCATTCGCACGGCCGGCACAACGAAACTCTCACGCCGGCAGGAACGAGCAGATGTATTCGCAGAGACCCGACTGCACCGCGATCGTGAAACCGCTCTTGCCGGGCAGCACAAAACAGGCGTCGCGGCCGTACTGGTGCGCCTCCGGCGCGCCATCGAGCGTGACGCGGCAAACGCCGGCGACGATCTCCATGCGCTCGGGTGCGGCGGTGTCGAAATGATACGAGCCGGGACGAATCAGCCCGAGCGTTTTCCTGGCGCCGTCGTTGAACAGCACGGTGTGGCTGACGACGCCGCCATCGAAGTAGACATTGGCCTTGGCCACGACCGTGACACCGGCGAATTGAGGGGGAGGCGAGGACATGCTGGCCTGCGTGATGGCGCGGCAACACCCGCGAGGCAAGCGCCAGATGACTCGCGCAACCCATCGGGGCGAATCTGCCCGGTGTCGCTGCCGCTGATCGAGGATCCCTCCAACGCTGGCGGTGGGAGGGGCTTTACGCCCCGACGTGTTGGCGGGCCTCCTGCGCCGGGGCATAAAGCTTGTCATCGCAGGCGGCGCCCCGCCCAGATTGCACCGCGGCGTTGCCCTGGGGCCGGAAATCCGCTCGGCTCGTGTCCTGACGCTG
>JACQWL010000073.1 GCA_016209255.1 Verrucomicrobiota bacterium | reverse complement strand
TTCTGACCCTGAGCGGAGCGAAGGGGAAGAATCCAGCGGGAGGGGCGAAGCCGCTGCGAGCTGCGGATGTCCGGGTGGATTGTTCGCTGCGCTCAGAATGACAGGGAAAGACGCTTTTTGAAGAAACGCACTCATCCCGCCACGGGTCGTGCCGGGATGGCCTCGCCTCGAAGGTCTTTTCCCCCGCTCAGAATCGTCCGGCCAGGCCAACGGTGATCGTGACGTAATTCTGCGTCGTCGTCGACATCCGGTCCCGGAAACCGCGGTAGAGTCTTTGCGGTTCGCTGAAGGGGTTCGAGATATCCAGCGTCAGGGTGGCGCTCGGTCGGATGCGGTATTCGAACCCGACGTTCACGGCGGTGCGTTCAAACCGGTAGAGGTTGCGGGACGAGCCTTGGGCCGCGTAGCTCGAGATGTAGCTGCCGGTGCGGTTGACGAGCACGCGCGCGTTGAAATTGCGGTAGCGCCAGGCGAAGTTGACGTTGCCGGTGCGCGGGATGAAGCCGGGGACCTGGCCTGTGCTCAAGGTGGTCGTCTGGCCAAAATCGCCGTGGGTGTCGAGCAGCGTGTAGTTGGCGCCAAAGCTCAGGCCCTTGAGCAGGCCGGGCAGGAAGGTGAACTGCTGCTGGTAGCTGGCCTCCCAGCCCTGGACAAACGCGGTGCCGGCGTTGGACGAGGTGCGAATCGAAAAACCTTCGTAGTCGCCGGCGAAGCCGTTGTTCGCGCCACCGGGCACGATTCCGGATTCAGTGTTGGGGACGATGTAGTCCCTGATTTCCTTGCGGAACCAGCCGATGGAGAGATTGCCGACCGGCTCGAAGTAATAATCGAGCGTGGCGTCCCAGTTCTTGCCGACTTGCGGGAGGAGGCTCGGATTGCTGATGGTCAGCGTTCGGGCGGTCTCGTTCACCGATTCGCTGGGTCGAAGGTTGCTCATGTTGGGCCGGCCGAAACTCGTGGACCAGCTCAGGCGGGCCTTGAGGTTGGGAATGATCTCGTGCGTGAGGTGCACGCTGGGGAACGACTTCGTATATTCGCCGCCGACCTCGCGCCGGGTGTTGGCGTAGTCGCGCTGGGCCGAGCCCACCGGATCGGCCAGCTGCTGTGCCGCCGAGCTGGGAATGCGCGCGCGCACCCAGCCAAAGCCCTCGTTCTCCGTCTTTTCAGTCCTGACGCCCGTGAGAAATCCGGTGCGGCCGAGGATGCCATCGCGGCCCAACCGGCCCTGCGCCATGACATAGCCGGCGGTGACCCCCTCGCGCACGCGGTTGTTTCCCGTGTACTGGGTGGTCTCGCGGTAATAGATGTCCTCGTTCCAGAGCGCGGGCGTGACGGGGATGCCGCCTTTGATATAGGTGTCGGCCTGCCAGAACGGCAGGCGGCGGCCGGTCTTGATCGCGTCCATGCTCACGACCGACGGCTCGTGGGCCAGCGGACCGGTGCCAATGTAACTCCAGCGGCGGGTCTTGTTCCAATTGGCGATGATTTGCTCGCGCCAGTGGAAACCGCCCTTGAAAAACACGGGGATGGACACCGGAAGATCATAGCGGGCGTTGGCCTGCAGCTGCCGGATTACCTGGATGCTGCCGTTGTCCCGGTTGTTCAGCCCGTTGGTCGTGGGGCGGTAGTTTGCCGGGTTGGTGAAGTCGGCGCCCTCGGTCTGAATGAAGCGCGGATAGAGATCTGACTCGGTGCGGTCGATCCTCCAGCCGATGTTGTTGATTCTCATGACGAGGTGTCCGTCGTGCGAGCGGGTGGAAAGAACCCGCGCCGAGCTGTAATTACCGCTGTAATCGACCTGCAAGGCGCCAAACTGGTGCTCGGCCCCGGCTCCGGCGTTGCGGAGCTGCTGGTTCCAGCCGATGTACCGCTGGTTGGTGATGTCGATATTTGAGCCGGTGCTGGCCCGCACTTGCGTGATGGTGTCGGTGTAGCCGGGCAGCACACCGGCCGTCCCGGTCGTGCCGGTCGAATTCGCGGAGAAGGCGCGCGTCAGGTAGCGGTTTTCGAAGGGCTCGTCATTCGAGCTGGCCTGGCCGCTGGCCCACAGCCGGGTATTGGGCGACAGGCGGTATTCCACCTTCACGTTTCCGCTGGTCTGCTTGCGGTTGTTGAAGATGTCCTGGGTGCCATAGTCAAACAGGTAGGCGGGATTGGTGGCGGTGTTCTGAAAATCGCGGGTCGTCTGGAACATGCCGGCGACGTTTTCGCTATAGAACATATTGACGACGACGCCCAGATTGCGCTCGCCGCCCAGCACGCTGAAAATCTCGCTGTAGCCGACGTTGAACAGCGGATGGAAGCGGTGCTCTTCCCGGTACGGAATCTGGTCCGTGAAGGACGGCGCGAGGCGGCCGGCGAAACTGTAGGTGAGCCGGCGCTTCTCCGTCATGCTGAGGGCCGAGCGCGTCTTGAGGTTCAGCGTGCCACCCATCGACTCGGCGCTCTTTTCGGGAGTCTGGCCCTTGATGAGTTCGACCGATTCGAAAAGCGCGCCGGTGAGGACGCTCATCGGAAAATTCCGCCCGGCGCCGCCCTCGCTGGCCATGATGGTGTTGTCTGCCGTCGTGGCGTTGAGCCCGGGGCCCATGCCGCGGATGACGAGGCTGGTGACATTGCCCTCGGCGTCGAGGTTGCCGGCGACGCCGGGGAGGCGGATGGCGACCTCGCCGGGACTCCGGTTGGGCAGGTTGCCAAACGTATCCATGGCGACGACGTTCTTCACGTTGGGGGCGTTGCGTTGCGCGGTGATGGCGGAGGCCGCGCCCTCGCGATCGCCGGTGACCTTGAATTCCTGGAGTTTGTAGATCCCCGAGGTCAGATCGAAATTGCGCACTGTGCGCTGGCCCGCGGTGACCGTCACCTGGCTGCGCATGGCATCGAGCCCGATGTAGGAGGCGACGAGCTCGTGCGTGCCGGCGGGCACAGACGCGAGGACGAAACGACCCGTATTATCGGTGAGGGCGGACAGGCCGAGCGCGGGCACATCGAGCTTCGCTCCTTCCAGGAGGTTTCCCGTGGCGGTGTTGCTCACGGAACCGGTGATCGTGCCCGCCTCCGCGGCGCGGGCGGACGGCGGAAGCAGCGCGAGGACGAAAGCGCCCGAGAGGACAAGCCGTCGCACGAGTCGAAGGGCGGCAATCGAGGCGCGGGGGAACGAGCGAGGCACGGCGGGGTTGATCGCTTTCATTTGCTGATGGTGTTTTCGGTCGCGACAAAAGCGCCGGCAAAAGCGCCGGCATAACTTCCTTCGTCGCAGGCCCGAACATGCGAAAAGGGCGGCGCGGACGGATCAGCGCAACGTTTATTTTTTCGACGGGCGCGGAGTTCGTCAGTTCCGCGGGGTGGCGGCCACCCGAATTCTGGTGGGCACGCCCAAGGGTCGCTTGAGCGAGTTCGAGGCGAGACATGCCGCTCTGCCCTGGCAGGAGGCGCGCGAAGGCGTGGAGGTAAAACTGCTCCCCGCGCCGGGCGAAATCCATGTGTTCGCGCAGAGCTGCGACCGGGTGAACAAGGAACGCGCCCTGCGCCGCCGGCAGTTGAAGTGGTTGCGCGATCGGCTCAGGGAGCTTATGCGGATGAAGCCGAAGCGCGACGTTTGGCGACGTGCCGGCTCCGTTATCGGACAAACCCGCCGTTCGCCCTCTGTCGCCGGCTCTCGTCCGTGCAGGGCGCCCGGTGAATTGCGCGGAATTCCGCGCAATTCACTCAGCCATCCAGCGGCGACCGCACGCCGAGCCCGGGCTTTCCTGCCCACCGAAGCATTGGCGAAGGCGGGTACATGCAAGGTTTCGCCGGGACCGGCGCCCACCGCGCTGATACCCCAAATTTGGGTGGGTGGACGGGGCGGAATTATGCTATCCTTCCAGCTGAAACGTGTTAGGGTGGCCGGGACTTGATGGCCCAACGCACGCTTGACGCGTTCCGATCCCCCTGCAAACCCGCAACCCAACTTGGGTAATGCCCTTCTTCCTGGAAAAGCCATACTCGCGGTTGAACTTTAGCCGGTGGAAAATTCCAATTGAAATCCGCCCCAGACCATTCAGCGCGACACGCAAGGATTCTGCGCTATGGTAGTGCCTCACCGCGCGAGCGACTGCCTCAACATCGACGATACTTAAAAAAATGCCCGGGATTCTGGGCGAAAGAAAGACTGCAAGCTCCATGAAGCGTGTAGAAGCGCACTGGCGGGCGGCGATTGGCTTTACCGTGAAGTCTGGCTGGGCCGCAGTTGTGTTGGTCGGTGACCCAGTTGGGTCACTCGTCGTGCACGACTCCCGTCGACTTGATTTGAGCGACCCAGCGATCCCTGAAGCCCTTCAACCTTATCATGCTGGATTCGGCACGGCACGAAGCAGCGACCAGAAATTGTCGAGGCTCGTGGATTCAGTAAAGCGTTTTGGCCGAAAATCGGTCGTCGAGCTGATCCAGCACTATCGGGCGGAAGGACACAATGTCGTTGGAGTCGGCATCGTTGTCGGCAGCCTAATCAATCCCGAACAGATCGCGAACGCTCATATTCGAATCCACGCGCTCGAGGGTCAGTTGTTTCGTAGGGTGGTCGAAGGTGCCGCGGGCAGAAGCAACCTGGAGTACTCCGTTTGGCGTGAGCGTGATCTGTACGGACGAGCAACCGAGATACTGAAGCAGACCGAGCCGGAACTAAGGACCTGCCTGTCGGCATTTAGTGGGCTAGTGCGCGGCTCATGGCGAGCGGAGCAGAAGATTGCCACTCTGGCAGGTTGGCTTGAACTTGTCAGCCGCACCGACAAGAGCGCGCGCCAATTCCGACGGGGTCAGGCTGTTGCACGTTGCGCGGACAACCCCTCGTGACCAGGTATTCGCGATCCCGCGCTTCGCTAGCCGCGTGTTCCGAGCACATTGACATTGCGAACAAGGAAACGACCTGACGCCGTGGATTGCATTCGCAACGCGCAACAGCCTGACCCCGTCGAACTGGACGCCCCGGCCAGTTCGGCGCCGCTCCGGGTCGCGGGCTTTTTTGTGCCCGCGCGGACGGAGGAGACGAACAGAACTGGGGCGACGGCGGGCGCGCTGCTGACGAGAGCCGGGGTAGTGGGGCTTGCCTCCGTGCGGCGCAATTCTTCGGCGCGGAGGGAGCTGG
>JACQWL010000532.1 GCA_016209255.1 Verrucomicrobiota bacterium | reverse complement strand
GTTTCTGGCGCGGCTGAAACGGGAGTCCGGGCTGCCCATCCCGACGTTCGGCCATCTGGCGGACGGCAATCTCCACGTGAACATCATGTATCACCGCGCCGTGTCCGCTGAGTGCCGCGCGGCAGAGAAGGCGGTGCGGCGGTTGATGGAGACGGTCGTGGCGCTCGGCGGGGCGATTTCCGGCGAACACGGGATCGGGCTGGCAAAGACGCCGTTCCTGCGCATGCAGCATTCGCCGGCGCAGGTGCGCGCGATGCAGGCGGTGAAGGATGCGCTCGATCCGCGCGGCGTGTTGAACCCCGGAAAAATGTTCGAGGTGTTCGAAGTGTGGAAGCACCCGCGGCTCGAGGTCCACCTGCCGTGGGATCACAAGTGATGCATCGGAATCCGCTGCATCATCCTGAGCACAGCGAAAGATCCACCCGGATAAGATTGCCCCGGCGAGGGTGAATAAACTTGTCTGCGACCGTCGCATCCGACCCGTCCATCCCGGCATGTCCTTCGCCCGCCTTCTTTACCTGCTGTTTGCCTTCATCCTCCTGGCGAGCACGCATCCGCTGGACGCGGCGTCGGCGCCGGCGGAAGGCACGAACCATCGCATCCCCGTTCTAGGCCTGGAACTGATCTGGCTCGCGCCCGGTTCCTTCACGATGGGGGGCGATGATGGCGGCACGGACGACAAAGCGGTGACGCGGGTGACGCTGACCAAGGGCTTCTGGCTGGGAAAGACCGAGGTCACCCAAGGCCAGTACCAGGCCGTAGTGGGGACGAACCCGAGCAACTTCAAGGGCGCGGGCCGGGCGGCGCCGGTGGAAAACGTCTCCTGGAAGGACGCGATGGAATTCTGCCGGAAACTCACGGAACGCGAGCGCGCCGCCGGGCGGCTGCCCAAAGGCTACGGCTACACGCTCCCGTCGGAGGCACAATGGGAGTTTGCCTGCCGGGCGGGTGCGACCAAATTCCCGGCCGGCGGCCTGGGCGCGTTGGCGTGGTATGACGCGAACAGCGCGGACACGACGCACGCGGTGGGACAGAAGCAGGCGAACCCGCGGGGCCTCCACGACCTGTATGGCAACGTTTGGGAATGGTGCCTCGACTGGTACGCGGAACGGCTGCCGGGCGGGAGCGTGACGGATCCGACGGGTGCGGCAATGGGGGCGTTACGGGTCATTCGCGGGGGCGGCTGGGGGAGTGCGGCGGATGTCTGCCAGCCGGCGTTTCGCTGGGGTTCGCCGGATTTTTGTTACACCAACCTCGGCTTCCGCCTCGCCCTCAACCCGCGCCCCCCGGCCCGGGAGGGCCGGCGGACGGACACGGCCGGAGCCCGGCCTTCGCCCGGGCAGCCGGGAGCCGGGAGCGTGCGTCCGGTGCGCCCCGAATGACGGACTTTTTTCGACGCCCCCTGGGGTGGTGCCTGGCCGCGGGCGCCGTGGTGTCGCTCGGGTTCGCGCTGCGGGTGGCGTATCATGATCGGGGCTACGGGCATCCCGACGAGACGATCACCGTCGAGATCGTGAAGTACATGCGGCGCTCGGGCGACTGGGATACGAACTGGGCGAAGGCGGACCTCGATCCGAGCTTCCGCTACGACCAGTACAATTTCTCCTCGCACCTCTACGCCAATTTTTTCTTTTACCGCCTGGTCAAGCTGCTGCCCGGCACGGCGGGCTGGCGGTCGGAGCTGGAGGGGTTTTGGGTCTATCGTTTTTTTTCGGTCGCCCTGGCGTCGCTGGCGGTGGGGCAGGTGCTGCGGCTCGGGCAGCGGGCCGGGGGCCGGGCGGCGGCCCTCGGCGCGGGAGTGCTCGCGGCCACGTCGCTGCTGCTCGTGCAGGACGCGCACTACGTGCGGCCGGAGGCGTTCCTGACGGTGCTGACGCTGTGGGCGGTGGCGCTGGGCTGGCCGGACGGAAGGCTGCGCCCGGGGCGGGTGCTGGGAGCGGGGTTCCTCATCGGGCTGCTCGTGGCGTGCAAGGTTTCCATGCTGCTGCTCGCGTGGCTGCCGCTGGTGCCGCTGGTCGTGGCGTGGCGGGGCGGGGAAACGAACTGGCGCGTGCTTGCGGCCCTGCCGCTGGCGTTGGGGGCGGGTTTTGCCGCGGGTGCGCCGGGGGCGGTGGCGCACCCGGACGTGTTTCTTCGGGGCGTGCAACACCTCGTGACGCAATACGCGGGCGCGCATCCACCGCACAGCCACGTGCACGGCGGACCGGTGGCCGGCATGATGGCGCGCTACTTCGTGGCCACGCTGGGCTGGCCGGCGGTGGCATGCTTCGCGGTCGGCCTGGGCGGGCTGTTGTGGCGGCGGCGGTGGGCGGAAATGGCGCTGCTGGCCGGGCCAGTCGCGGTGTTCGCCGTTTTCTTTGCGACGCAGACGGTGTTTTTCGAACGCAACCTGAGCCCCGTGCTGCCGTTGTTCTTTGTCGTGGCGGCACTGGGGGCGCTGACGATCGGCGCGGCCTGTGCGGCGCGGGTACGCCTGCCTGGGGTGGGCGCGGGGGTGGCAGTCCTGATGTTCGGGTGGTTGTTGATCCGGCCGCTGCAGCTCACGGGGCCGTTGCTCTGGGTGGAGTTCTCCGGACGCGGGGCGCAGAGGCACGACGCCTTCGAGCTGGCATTGCGCGCGCGCCATCCCTCGGCTGAATGGATGGAAACCAGTTTGCTCAACGACGGGCCGCTCGAGCAGCTGGCGGCGGATTTTCGCGCGGGCCGCGGTCCGTTTTTGCTGCGGGTGACGGACTTCAGCGACGAGTGGAACGCGCGGCATCTGCCGCTGCTGGCCGCGCGCTTCCTCGCGCGACCCTTGGCCGAGTATCCGGGGACGTTTCCCGATCTGCCGGTGTGCACGCTCCAAACCTATCACAGCGCGCACGACCGCTATTTTCTGGTCACCGGCCAACGAAGGGAGGCCGATTGAACGTGGCGGGCGAACAGATTCCGGCCCGCGGGCGGCCGCGGTGGCACCGGTGGCTCGACCGGGTGCTCATCGCGCTGGCGCTCGCGGCGGTCGGCTGGTTCTACCACTGGACGGTGGATTCGAATGGCGGGTTCCAGTCCACCGGCGAGGCGGACTACTACAACCTGCTCGTGCAGGGCTACCGGCAGGGTCACCTGTATCTCAACAAGACGCCTCCGCCCGAGCTGCTGGCGCTGAAGGATCCCTACGATCCGGCGCAAAACGGACCGTACCGTCTGCCGGACGCGTCGTATTACCGCGGGCACTACTATCTCTATTTTGGCGTGGCGCCGGCGGTGGTGTTGATGCTGCCGTATGCGCTGGTCACGGGGCACGAACTGCCCGTGGGAGCGGCGGTTTTCGTGTTCTGCCTGGCGGGGTTTCTGACCGCCAGCGGGTTGTGGCTCGCCATCCGGCGGCGATATTTCCCCGAGAGCGCGGTGGGGACGGGGGCGCTTGGCGTGCTCGTGCTGGGGATGAGCACGCATGTCCTGGCGCTGGCGGGCCGGCCGATGGTCTGGGAGCTGCCGATTGCGGCCGGCTTCGCGTTTGCGATGCTGGCGCTCGTTGCAGTGTATGCGGCGGTGCACGGGCGCCGCTCGTGGCTGGCCCTGGGCGCGGCCGGGCTGTGCCTGGGACTGGCGATGGCGTCGCGACCGCCGAATCTGTTCGCCGCGGCGATGTTGCTGGCGCCGGTGTGGCTGGCGTGGCGCGTGCCGCACCCGGAGCGGCCGTGGTGGCGGTGCGCACTGGTCGCGATGGCGGGGCTGGGGGTGTGCGGGGTCGCAATGCTGGCGCACAACTACGCGCGTTTCGACCGGCTGCTGGAGTTCGGGCAAAACTACCAGCTCACGGCCTCCCACGAGTTGAAGAACCGCCACTTCGGCCTGGATTACATGCCGCACAACATCGCGGTGTATTACTTCTGCGCGTTGCGCTGGTCGTGGGAGTTTCCGTTCGTGGCGGCGTGGACGCCGGCGTCGGACATACCCGACTATGCCGGCGGCGAGGAGATGTGCGGGTTGGCGGTCACATTCCCGTTTGTGTGGCTGGCGCTGGCCGCGCCGCTCGGGTGGTGGCGCCGGACGACGGAGGAGGGGCGACGAATGCGGGCCGTGCTGGGCGCAATCGCGGGTCTCTACCTGGGAGTCGGCACGTTTCTGCTGGCGTTCTTTTCCACGACGGAACGCTACATGGCGGAGTTCTCTCCGGCGCTCGCGTTGCTGGCGGCGTGCGGCTGGCTCGGGCTCGAGCGTTGGGCGCAGCGGCTGCGCTGGGGCGCCTGGGCGATGCCGCTCACCGCGGTGGCGGCGCTGGCCACGGTGCCGATGGGAGTCCTCGTCAGCCTCAATTACCACGGCAACGCGCTGAGTCGCGACAATCCGGTGTTGTGGGGAAAGATGGAGCAGGCGTGCCACGACACGCTTTCGCGCCTCGGGATGTCGGCGGGCGTGTATGACGGACCGCGCGTGTTGAAGATCCGTTTCAAGCCGCAGCCGGTGGGCACGACGGAAACGGTGTGGCGCGCGAACGACGCGCCGGCAAACGAACGCATCCTGGTCGAACATCTGAGCGCCAGCGAAGTGCGCTTCGGCTATGTGCGCGGCGAAACGCCGGTGCGATGGGGACGCCGCGTGACATGGAAACCGGGCCACACGCATACGGTCGAACTGCAGTTGCCTTCGCTGTATCGCCCGGCCGGGGGTGGTGGCCTGCGGCATGCGGTGGCGTGGCGCGAACGTTCCAGTGTGGCAGTGCGGTTCAGCGGTGGCCGCGTGATGGGTGCAATCGTCGCGCCGCTCCCGCCCGACACAAAACCGGGCGGCGTCGTCGGCGGCGATTTTTCCGGTGACGTGCGGCGGAATTACGCGCGGCCTTTTCGAGACGACGAGTTGCCGCTCGACGAGGCCGCCGTCTGGGCGGTGGCGGGTCCGGTGCCGGCGGCGGGCGCGCCGCGCGTGCCGCTCGTGAGTGCGGGGCGGATGGGACGCGGGGATGCGTTCAGCCTCGAGTGCGTCCGACCGGGGGTGGGCCGGGTCATGTTCGATTCTGCGGGCGCGCCCCCGATATTCAGTCCGGAGTTTCCGCTGCCGGCTGCCGGTCCCGTCGCCGTGGAGATCGAGCACGCGCCGGTGTGGCCGTGGTCCGCGAACGAGGGCGAGGAGCAGCCGCTGGCCGTGTGGGTTGCGGGGCGGCTCGGGTGGGAGACGCGGGTGCGGATGCACGAGAGCCGGCCGGAGGAGGTTTTCCTGGCGCGCAACGAGGTTGGCGCGACGAGCTGCGCGCCCACCGTGGCGGGCTGGGCCGCGGCCGGGCCGCCAGCGCGCGGCGATAGTGGCACGCTCCGGCTCCGCCTGAGCCTCCCGGCGGCGGTGGAGCGCGGGGGCGAGCCGCTGATTGTGGTGGGTTCGCTTTACGGTTCCGATCTGGTCGGAGTGCGCGGCACCGGCGTGGGGAACGAAGTGCAGTTCTACTTCGAGCACTTCGGTGCGCCGGTCCAGGAAGGCCCCAAGGTGCACCTGGCGCTGAACCAGGTGCACACGGTGGAGATTACCCTGCCGTCGTTTAACCCCGAAAAGTTTGGCCGCGCCGCGAGCGGCGCCGTGACGGTCAAACTGAACCGCGCGGAAGTGCTGCGGCTGACGAGCGAGTGCTACGAGATCCCGTCCGTGGCCGACCGGATCGGGCGCAATCGCTACGGCGGCGCGATTTGCGGTCCGGCGTTCCGCGGATGGATTTTTGATGCGCGGTGGATGGGCGTGATGGAGCGGTGAACAAACTTTCCGGTTTTTCCGTTGCGGGGTGAAGGGTGCACCCTTCAATGGCCGCTTTTAATCCTGCATGTATCTTCAGGCCCTCAGGCTTCACGGCTTCAAAAGTTTCGCCGACAACTCCACCCTCCGCTTCGAGCCGGGCGTCACGGCCATCGTCGGGCCCAATGGCTGTGGCAAATCGAACATCGCCGATGCCATCCGGTGGGTGCTGGGCGAACAAAGCGCCAAGGCGCTGCGGGGCGGCCGGATGCAGGATGTCATTTTCGAGGGCGCCGACACGCGCAAGGCCGCGCAGCTCTGCGAAATCGCGCTGCTGCTCACCGACTGCGAGAAACAGCTCGGCAGCGAGTTCCACGAAATCGAAATCATGCGGCGCGTCCATCGCGACGGGCAGAGCGAGTATTTCTTCAACGGGCAGTTGTGCCGGCTGAAGGACATCCAGAAGCTTTTCATGGACACCGGGGTCGGCCGGACGAGCTATTCGATCATGGCGCAGGGCCAGATCGATCAGATTTTGTCGTCGAAACCGGAGGAACGCCGGGCGGTGTTCGAGGAGGCCGCGGGCATCACGCGGTACAAATCGCAACGCCGCGAGGCGATGCAGAAGCTCGCGCTCACGGACCAGAACCTGGCGCGCGTGGCCGATGTGATCGGCGAAGTGGGGCGGCAGATCGGCAGCCTGCGCCGGCAGGCGGCGAAGGCGATGCGCTACCGGCGGCTCAACCACCGGCTGCGCCGCCTGGCGCTGGGGTGGAGCGGTTTCCATCACGCGCAACTCACCGCCACGCTGGGCGAACTCGACGCCCGGGTCGCGTCGTTGCGGGCCGAAGCCGGCGCGCGCCGCGCCCATCTCGAGGCCCAGGAGGCGGCGCACGCGGACAAGAAGGCGCACCGCAGCCGGCTCAACCAGCGGGTGCAAGACGCGCAGCAGGCGGTGTTCGACCTGCGATCGCAGAAAGAGGCGGCCGAAAACGCCGCCAACCTGGCGCAGATCCGGCGCCGCGGACTGGAGGACCGGCTCGTGTCCTCGCGCGACAATCTCGGCGAACTGGAGATGCAGCTCCGGGAGGTCGCGGCGCAGGTTGACACCGGGGCGCAGGACAAACAGCTCCAGCTCGAGCTGCTGGGCGGCAGCGATGCGGTGTTCCAGCAGCGCAATCGCGAACTCGCGATCGTCGACGGCGAGTTGAGCCGGCTGGAACAGGAGCTGAACCAGGCAAAGTTCCAGCTCCTGCAGCTCGAGAGCACGGTCGCGCGGCTGCGCACGGACTGCTCGGGCTACGAGGTCGACCAGAAAACGAGCGCGCACCAGCACGCTTCGCTTGCGCGGGAACTGGAGGCGGTGCGCCAGCAGCAGGCGGCGGCGGCGCAGGTCGCGGCCGAGGTCGCCGCGCGCCTCGAAGCGGCGCTGGCCGAAAAATCCCGGACGCACCAGGAGACGGTGGTGGCGCAGCAGACCATCGCCGATCTGACGCGGGAGTTTCGCGAGGCGCAGCGCAAGCTGCAGGAGGTTGATCGCCAGCTCGCGCAGCGCACCGCGCGGCTGCGCCTGCTCCAGCAGTTGCAGGAAAAATGGGAAGGCTTTGGCGAGGGCGCGAAGGCCGTGCTGCAGGGCCGGCTCGACGCCGCGCTCGCCGGCGCGAAGGTGGTGCCGATCATGCAGGGCTTGGGCGTGAAGCCGGAGTTCGGCAAGGCGATCGAGGCAATCTTCGGCGCGGCCGCGGAAGCGATCAGCGTCAGCGACCTGGCAACGGCGCAACGGATTCTCGCCCAACTCGAGGGTGAGCAGATCGGCTCGGCGGTCCTGCGGGTTGCGGCGGTGGGCCGCCGCACGGACGGGCTTCCGGAATTGCCGGCGGGCCTTACGCCGGCCGTGCACGCGCTGGCCGACACCGCTGCGGACCACCCTGCGATCGGCGTGGTGGGCGAGTGCTACATTGCCGAGGACCTCGGCCGGTTCCTGGAGTTCTGGCACGCCAACCCGACCTTCCCGTTTCTCGCCGTCGCGACCCGCAAGGGCGATCTCGTCGACCGCCGCGGACTCGTCTACGGGGGCCATCACGGCAGCAAGCGCGCGGCGCACAGCATCGTGCAGCGCGAGATCGATTTGCGCGAAACGGCGAAGGCACTGGTCGAGGATCAGAAGTCGCATGACGAGCAAAGGGCGGCGATCGACGGGCTGGGTGCGCGGCTCGCGGAGGCCGAGCAAACCCTCGAGCTGCGCCGCGCCGACGTCCTGGCCGCGAGCCAGACGCTCGCCGCCGCCCAGGCCGAGCAACGCAATGCCCAGCGCAATGTCGACGATGTCGGCGCCCGGGTGAGCCGCATGGAAGCCGAGCTGGTTTCCGTCGAGCGCGCGCGGAACGAGGCGCATGCGCGCTGGGAGCAAGCGCAGGCGGGGCTCGCCCGGGCCGATGTCGAGGCGACGGCCCAGCGGGAAAAGATTCACCGCATCGAAACGCGGATCACCGAAGTGCGCACCGATCGCGACGTGAAGCGCGAATCGCTCGCCCAGGCGCGGCTCGAACTGGCGGAGCGCCGGCAAAAGGTGGAGGTCATCGACCGCGGCCTCGGCGAGATGGAACGTCGCCGCCAGGAGCTGGGCGAGCTGCTCGTGCAGCGCCAGACCGAAATCGAGGCGTGGACCGAGCAGATGGGCGAACTGGAGCGCGAAAGCGCGGCGCAACGCGCCCGGGCCGCCCAGTTGGCGGAGACGTTTGACGTCGCGCGGGAGCAGGTGGAAAAAGCGCGCGTCGAACTGGTCGAGGTCGAACGCGGGATCAGCGCCCTCGAGTCGGCCCAGCACGCGGTGCGCGACGAGTCGGAAAAGGCGCACGAGGATTTGAGCGCGCACGAGGTCAAGCTGGCCGAGAACCGGCAGCGGGCGCAGTTCCTGATCGAAGAGGTCAGGCGGGAGTTCCAGTGCGACTTGGGGGCGATCGATTGGAAACACCAGCTGTGGCACGCCGACGATGAGCCGGAGGGCTTGAAGCCGCTCGACCTGGACGATGAGGATGAGGCGGAGGTAGGGGCGCCGCTTGACGGCGCCCGGGCGTCGTCAAGCGACGCCCCTACGGAGAGCACTGCCCCCAGGCGCCGGCGCAAGGCGAAGACCCCCAAAGGCGAGCCGTCGCCGGCCGATCGGGCGGCGCTCGAGGCCACCGATTGGACGGAGATCAGCGCCGAGGTCGACGCGCTCCGCCAGCGACTCAACAGCATGGGGGCGGTCAATCTCGTCGCGATCGAGGAATACGCCGAGCTGAAGCAGCGGTACGATTTCCTGCAGAACCAGGTCAACGATCTTACGGCCGCCAAGGCCGCGCTCATCGCGGCGATCGACGAAATCAACCAGACCTCGCAAAAGCAGTTCGGGGTGACGTTCGAGCAGATCAAGAAGAACTTCGAGTACACGTTCCAGACGCTGTTCGGCGGGGGCCGGGCGCAGCTGGAACTCGTCGAGGCGGCGGATATCCTGGAGAGCGGAATCGAAATCGTCGCGCAGCCGCCGGGCACGAAGCTGAAGGGCATCACGCTGCTCTCGGGCGGGCAGAAAACGCTCACGGCCGTCGCGCTGCTGTTCGCCCTTTACATGGTGAAACCGTCGCCATTCTGCCTGCTCGACGAACTCGACGCGCCGCTCGACGAGTCGAACATCGGCCGGTTCACCGATCTGCTGAAGAAGTTCGTGAGCGAGTCGCAGTTCATCATCATCACCCACAACAAGCGCACGGTCTCGGCCGCGGACGCGATCTACGGGGTGACGATGGAGGAGCGCGGCGTGTCGAAGACGGTGTCGATGCGCTTCAATCACGAGCGGGGCGAGGCCGAGGCGCACGCGCCAAATATCGCGGAGTCGGTCGTCGGGGCGCAGGCGCCCGGGCCGGCGCCGGTCGCGGTGGGATGAAAGTCCGCCGGATCAAGTTTGTCTGACTGTTGACGCGGCCAGCAGTTTGACCGACCTCGCGATTTGCGCGCCGGAGCCCGCGACGGGGTCACGTCTCACCTCGCAACAAATCGCCCAGCTAGGGTCGCCGTTTGATGATTTCGGAGACCGATGGGCCGCTCGACGTTGCGAGGTGAGATGTGACCCCGTCCGCCTGTCTCGACGTGGTTCGCTTTCTCCCGCAAAAGTAGCCGTCCCCATTGGTAATGCCGCACGGCCTTGTCCCCGTCGAGCGTGCTCGTGGCTTTGGAAACTTGACCTGTCGTTGAGATGATAGAATAAAGACCGGCATGAAGACACTCACCGTCACCGATGCCCGGCAGAAGCTCGGTTACTGGCTCAAGCGCGCGGAGCGCGGCGAGGAAATCGGCGTCGTCTTCGGCGCGTCGGTTTTCGCGCTACGCAAGGTGCCGATCCAAGCGGCCGATTACATGGAGACCGAATATGGACTCACGAAAGAAGAAGCCGACCGCGCCGCGGAGCGCATCCGCGCGGAGAGCGCACGGGACTACGCCCGCGGCGACTACCTCACGCTCGACCAACTCGCCACCGCCGTTGCGAATCGTCGTAAGGCGCAACGTCGCGCACGCGCTCGCCGAGCTGCCTGAGGGCGAAGAAGCGGCAGTGCGGGCCGCGCTGGCCGGGATTCCATCGGCCTTTGGCCGGCCGCACATCCACAGCGGACTTGGCCTGCGGCAATTGAAGCGGGGTGTTTATGAGGCACGGGTGGGGTTGCACCTGCGCGCGGTGTTTACGCAAGAGGATGACGGCGCGCTTCACGTGCGCCTGCTCGGCAACCACGACGACGTGCGGCGCTATCTCCGCCACAGGTGAGTTTCGCACTCGCCACCGCACCACGAAAACCGCCCGCTTCCGCGTGTTTTTTGGCCCGGACTTTTGCCTTCTCCGCCATGCGTTCAAGTGATCGAGGTCGCCGGAGGCGGCTGAGGCGCTCGAAGCGGAATTCGGTCAGGCTGGGGGAGACACGCACACTACCGCTCGCCGCCGCTGCGCTATCGCGCGGCGCGCTTGCGCAGGACGCCCGCGAGCAGTGCGAGCACGCCGAGAATCACGCCATAGGTTGACGGCTCGGGGATCGCGGAAGTCATCAGGAAGGCTACGCCACTGGCACTGCTGCCGTTGTCGGCTCTACCGACGAGGTAGTACGTCAGTCCCGTCCGAATAGCCGCCGATGATATTACTAGCGGTGAATCCGCCGCCCAGTGCGGTGTTGATGGTTGAATGTAGATCCACGAACGACGAAGCCGTTCCCTGCCAGAGGCTCGCATGGGAGGCGCCCGAGATAAAGCTATGCCCCGCCTCGAAGGAATCGGCCACAAAGTTGGTACGTGAACTGGTGGCGCCGGAAGGATTGAGGTTGACGAAGCTGGCCGCGGTGCTGGACCAGAGTGCTGCGTTATCCGTGCCGCTGGTTGTAACGTAGCCGCTCTGCTGCGTCGCGGTCGTGGCGTAAGCAACTGAGGAACTGCTTCCCGACGGGTGCAGCGCCGTGACTGTGCACGAAAACTGCGCGTTCAGCGGCGAAGCCAGAGCGAGCGCGCAAAGGAGTAGCGTGAACGGTGATGCGTGCTGAGGATTTGGGTTTTCATAGAATCTTGCGAGCGAGCCGCCGGGCGGGGGATTGCAATTCACTCCTCGTTGCTTTTCCAGGCAGGGCGCATCTCCGAGCTGAAGGTGGACATCGGGACCCACGGAGCGGCGGTTTCCCGACCGCCGGCGAGCCGCCAATCGACACGGGAGCTTGGGGAAGCGCCCCTCCTTCTCGCCGTGCGCGTTGCGTCGCGCCAACAACCCGGAGATGCGCCGTGCCGCCGTGCCAGGGCGCCGGTTCAGAGATTGCCATCGGTGGGGTGGGCAGGTTGGCTGCCCCCGCTCATGAGCCGGCGAATCAAATTTGTCTGGGGCGCGTCGCGAGTCATTCGGGGCCGCTGGTATCTCGGGCTTTTTGGGTTATACGATCGGAGCGAGGGCACGCGCGAGGACGGGCTGGCGATCAGCCTGCGCGGCCTGCTGCTGTGGCTGCTGGGCGCGGCGCTCGCGGCCTATGTGGCGGGCGCGACGGCCTTGTTTTGGATTTGGCAGCGCAATCCCTACAGCCTGCTTACCTACCAGGACGCGCTCTTCTACCCGGTCCGCCGCGCTGAACTGCAGGGGAAGAAAGGGCAGGCGTTCATTGCGCAGGGCACGGATCTTTTCCGCGCCAAAAAATACCACGATGCGGCGAATCTCCTCCGGCTGGGGCTGGCCCGCCACCCGCGCGACTTCCGTGCGCGGCAGATGCTGGCGCAATACTATCTGATGGCCAACCAGCGTCCGGCAGCCCTGCGGGTGCTGCAGGAGGGGCTCACGGACGAGTACCCCGGTCGTCCGTATTTGGAGACCTTCTTCAGCGCGGCGGAGCAGGGCGAGGACTACGATGCGGTCGTCGGCGTGTGCGAGCGGTACGAGCCGCAGTTGCGCGCGGACGGTCCCGTGCGCGATCAACGCTGGCTGTCGGCGCGGCACTTCGCGGCGCTGGGCGCGGCGGGGCGCTGGACCGGGGCCCTGGCGCTGGCGGAGCGCGAGGGGACGGGCGATGCGGCGAGCGAGCGCCGCGTGCTGGCGCTGCTCGCCCTCGGCCGTGCCACCGATGCCGTGGCCTTTCTCGCCGAATGGGGCGCGCGCCCCGGGGCCGACCGCGCCGCGGTGACCCGGCTCCGGGTTCGCGCGCTGCGCGACGCGAAGCGCTTTGACGAAATGGAAGCAGCCATCCGCGAATTGCGCGCCTTGTCCCCGGCGGATCCGGCGCCGGCAGTTTACGGGGTCGTGCAGTGCGCGATGGCGGGGCGCGAGGCCGAGGCCGACGCGGCGTTCAAGGATTACCTGTTTCGGTTTGGCGGCACGGCGGCGAACCTGGTGCTGCTGGCGGATCCGCTGGCGGAAATCGGCGACCTGCCGCGCCTGCAACAATGTGTCGCCGCGGCGGCGGAGCGTGGCTACGCGATGCCGCGGTTCAACATGCTCCTCGTGCAAACGCTCGTGCACCGCGGGGAGTGGGCGGCGGCCGGCCGGCTGCTCGCGTCGCTTCCGCCGGCAACGGGCCGCGAGGCGGTGCAGGCGCAGCTCTGGCGCGACTGGATGCAGCGCCTGATCGATGCGGCCGTGACACCGGCGGAGCCGGCCCAGCTGGCGCTGCTGGAGTTCTTGCGCGGCCGACCCTGGCCGATCGCGATGTATCGCCGCAGCATCGAAGCGCTGCTGCTCGCGGGGCGGCTCGAACCGGCCCGTGATGCGATTGCGGTGGCCGCCCGGGGATTACCGGCGAGCGCATGGGTGCAGACGCAGGCCGCCAGGGTGAGCGCGGCGATCGCGGCCAAGGAGGTGGCGGCCCCGGAGGTCGTGGCGGCCCCCATCCGGCTGCCGGCCGAGAAGATTTTCTTCCAACGTCTCGACGATGCGCTGCTGGGGCGAAAATGGGACGAGGCGGCGCGGTTGGTGCGCGAGGCGAATGCGGCGCGACCGGCCCCCGCGTGGGTGGAAGCGCGGGCTCCCAGCCTGCGACTGGCGCAGGTCCGCCTCGGCCAGGCGGCCGGCGATTTTCCCGCGATGATGGCGGCGGCCCGGCTTTTCCTGAACGGCGACAACGAGCGATCGCGGCAGCTTCTGGCAGCGGCGCGGGAATTTTTCGATCGCGGGGACAAGGCTGCCGCCATCGCACTCGCGAATGAGGTCCTGCGCCGATCCCCCGGCTATACGCCCGCGAAGCGGATCCTGGCCGAGTGGCAGCCGCCGCCGGCCAAGAAGTAACGATTAAGTCGAGCAGGGGCGTCGCTTGCCGACGCCCGTCATACG
>JACQWL010000531.1 GCA_016209255.1 Verrucomicrobiota bacterium | reverse complement strand
TGGCGCCCGCATTGTTTTGCGGCTCAAGCGCCGCTGGTTTGGAATCCTGCAATGAAAAGCAAGATCCGCGTCATGCTGGTGGAGGATAATCCCCGCTACCGCGAAGTGATTGCCCTGGCCCTGAAACAAGTGCCGGGCATCCAACTGGCCAGCCAGTTTGGCACCGCCGAGATCGCCCTGCGCAGCCTGCGGGACAAGTCGAGCGGGGAGTTGCCCGAGCTCGTCCTGTTGGACCTGCGCCTGCCCGGCATGGACGGACTCGAGGCGCTGCCCCAATTTCTCTCCTCCGCCCCCGGGGCAAAGATCATGATCCTCACCCAGTCGGACAACGAAGCCGATGTGTTGCATGCGATTTCGCTGGGGGCCTCCGGCTACCTGTTGAAATCCTCCACCGTCAACACGATCATCGAAGGCATCCGAACAGTGATGAATGGCGGCGCCTCGCTGGATGCCGGCGTGGCCCGTTTCATCATTAACACCCTGAAAACCCGGCTCCCCAAAGGTGGCGCCGAAGTTCTTCTCACCGGCCGTCAAACGGAGATCCTCACCCTGGTGGGCGATGGACTGTTGAAGAAGGAAATCGCAGACCGTCTCAAGATCAGCTACGCTACCGTCGACGAGCACGTCGCCCATATTTACGAACGGCTCGGCGTGCGCAATGCCCCGGCCGCGGTCAACAAGGCGCACCTCCTTGGCCTCTTCCCACTCGGCGGGCATCGCGCCCGCCAGCCGCCGTCTTAGCCCGACTTCGGCCACTGGAATGTTTTTTCGTGATAGGAAACTGGATTTTCAGCGGGAGGGGTTTATCAGCGCCGCCAAATGCGGGCTGAACCAACGCACCTCCCATTCAAGCAGCGCCGTCAGTCTGCGCCGCAAGATTCAATCTTCACGTGACGGATCCGCCTTACGGATTTCGCGAATGATCAGTCTGGCCTGAATCACATCAGGGTCTTGCACGGTGGACATAACACCGCCGAGAAACCAAAAGTCCGTCGCGTAGGTGTCCGCAGACTTGAATGGCTTCATCTCTTCACCTGGCGTGCCGCCTCCTCGGGCGGCAGCAGTTTTTCCGGATGAGCCACGGCATCGGCGTAACGGTGATCAAGCCCGGCGAGTTGCGCGGTCGAAAGCTCGGACGACGATTCTGCCTGCCGCACCAAATAATCGGCCAGCGCGAGTTTTTCCTGCGCGGTGAGTTTGCTTAAATCATTCTGGAGTTGCGCGACCGACATGGCAAAAAATTGATTCAGTGCCGCGCTTCTGGCAAGCGTGCTTTCGTTGCTTTCTGTTCCCGCTCTATTTTGGAACGGCGACACGGCCGGATCCCGCGATGAACCATCGAAGGCGGCTGTCGTCCGCCCTCCGCCGTGCCCTCGCGAAGCCTGGGCAGAGTAGAGTCACAACAGCCAGTCTCGCGGTGCGTCGCCGTCCATTCGCACGGCATGGCCGTTTTCCAGCAGCGCGTTGTTGAGGAAGAGGGTCTCGCCCGACTTGAGCTCCAGAAAAACGTCCGCGAGGTAGCGGTCGTATTTGTCAGGCTGGCCCACTCGATCCGGCGCCGGCCTTCGAGCAGGGTTTCCTGCACACCGCGACAAAGTTCGTCGAACGTGCGGACGGAGAGCGTGGACTTCGAGCGGCGGCGAGGCATGCGAATGGTCATGGTTCGATCATGGCCCCGGCTTGCTGCCGGGCAATCGCGCATTCGTGTCGGCCCACGACAATCTCTCGCCATCAGAACCCGAATGCAGGAGCCTGCCCTCCAGAGGCGGGTAAACTTGCAGGCGATTTCCAACGGGCAATCCGCCAAGTCGCCTCCATCGCGCCCAACCGGATATTTCCTCAATGAAAAAACTCAGAGTCGTCGGACTGAATTTCGATCACATGCACATGGGCGGTCAGTCCGTTTCCCTACGGCCGCGCAAGATGTTCCACTTGGGCGCACACGTTCGCGGCGGCGGCTACCGCAGCACGCGCATCCGCGGCATCGGCATCGGGCCAGTCACCCGGATAACGCGACTCCACCGCCCATTCGCTCAATTCCGCGAGCGCATCGGATTGTATCGCTGCGCGGGTCGCTGCGGGGAGTTTGCTCCAGAGCAAATCGAGGTCATGGGTGCGCGGGAAGTCTATCTGAGCGCGAACAAACAAGGTCTTGATGGCTTTCTCGGTCGCCTGCTGCGCGAGCCAGCACGCATGTCGCGGAATCAACGACTCCGGATCGCGCAGCAGCGCTTGTGCTGTGCGCAAGTCTTCCCGCGCGTAGCGCAGCCACCGTTCTGCCTCAGATTCAGCCGCGCTCATGCAGTACGATCCCGTCGCGCAGCGCCGGCCGCAGCACGCTGCCCACGAGGTTTCCACGCGTGGCAATTTCCTCCGGCGTGGCGAGCACGAGGTCTTTCGCCAGCGGCAGATCGGCGAGCAATCGCCGCAAGGCCACCGCCATCCGCCGCCGGTCCTCAATCCGGTCGAGCACGACGAGCAGGTCCACATCGCTGTCGGGGCCGGCCTGACCGCGCGCGCGCGAGCCGAAAAGCACGATTCGCCGCGGGTCGCAGGCCGCGCGAATGCGTTCGATCATCACGGCAATGGTGGCGTCGTCGGACATGCGGACAGTTTCGGATCGCCCGGAGGAATTGCAATCTTCGGGAACGCGATCTGCCTTGCGGGAACCATGTCGCGAATGGCGAAAGAACTGGGCTGAATTTGCAACGCAAAGTCTTTTCTGTGGGAATCGTTCGCCTGTCGGGAGCGGAGGGCCATTCGGGCCAGGCCGTGCGATATTCGGTGGCAGCGCGTCGTGGTTTCTTCCGCACGCGAGCTATGCTCGGAGTGGTACTCTCTTTCCACAACCGGGGGCGGTCTCCCTGGTAACGCCGCACGGCCCGAGGCCGTTGGCCCAACACCCCGTCTCCCGGAGACGTCGGCACAAATCAAATCACGTTAAAAAGCAACGACACGAGAATCTCGGATCGACGTAATTCGGCCATACCGCGCCGGACCAATGACGGTGAAGCTGACACCTTCCGCCGCGAGGAACGCGAGGGCCGGTGCGGGCACCATCGTTTCGCCCGACGACCAGCTCTTGCCAACGAACCGCGGTATTAGCTTACCAAGCGCTTTTTGCTCGGTCTCCTTGTCGGGGAAGCGAATCGGGACTTGCATGGACGAAAAGTGGAACGGCTTTCCCCTGCGCGCAAACCCAGCGTGAGCCGTATTACTAACGATTGATTGAAGCTAAAAAGGCAGGTGAACCACAGAGCCACGAAGAGCCCAAAGTGGTTCGCGGCCGACATCGAGGTGCACCGCCGCGTGCACCGGCGCCGCGTGCAGTTCGGCCAAGCCATCCCGAATTGCGCCACGTGGCGCAATTTGATCTGGGCTTCGCATCGCCGAAAATCCCGTCCCATCGACCTAACCCGGAGATTTCACACTCTCCTCGCTAACGAACCCACACTCCGTGCGAAATCTCGTCCCGCATTCGCAGCCTTTTGGAATATCCGGGTTAAGGTCAAAACCGCTTGGCGGTTTACCCGCCCCCGGCGGCGCCGAAGGCGACCAGGGTTTTGTTTTAGCCCGCATGACCTGCACGGATCCGGCTGCCGCCCGCCCGCACGTCGTCGAACGCTCGATAAATTCCGTGGAGAGTGTGAAAAATGCGGGCTAACCGGCCAGCAGGAAGTTTTCGATCAGGATCACGGCGATGCCCATCAGCGCGCCGCCGGCGATGACGCCGCCGCAAATCGGCTCCTGATTCTGGACGATCACGCGGTTGGCGGTGGATTCGGGCCTGGTGCAGACGCACCCGGCCACCCAGAAGAAAAACGAACCGAGGAACATCGCGAGACACGTGTTGAACGGAATCACTGCCGCCAGTCCGACGCCCACGCCCGAAAGCCAGAACCGACCCTTCGTCGCCAGCCGGATGCCCTCCAGCGCGAGCCCGAGCAAGCCCCCGACCAGCGCCGACCAGGCGGACGAGGTCGCGAGGTTGGAAATTCCCTTGGTCAAGACCTCGGCCACCGCCTTCCAGATCGTCACGGCCGGCATCGG
>JACQWL010000538.1 GCA_016209255.1 Verrucomicrobiota bacterium | reverse complement strand
GCCTTGGCCCGCGAAACGTTGAGCGTTTTCATTTCCCCCAACTTGGACGTGACCAATCTGCAGTCAAACACAAGACTAAGTCTCGGACGAGCCAGGCACCGGTTTCATGGCTGGGGCCGATCCCACGGGGTCAGGCCGCAACTTGCAACCGACGAGTTATCTTGCGCGCACCGAATTCAAACGAGCAACGGGCACCCGTGAATCTGGCCGCACGTTGCAGGTTTCGGCCTGACCCCGGTGGAACGGGTTCGACGAGCCCGTTCGGCAAGCTCAGGGTCCCGAGCCTGTCGAGGGGCTCAGGGTACCGGGCCTGTCGACGGGCGGGCGGTGAAAGTCGGACAGATTTCGTTCGGGTCTTCGGGGCGCGCAAGCGCGCTGGCCTGTGGCCGACTCCAGCGTTTCCGCTCAATTGACCACGTTGATCGGCCTCCCCGCGATGAAGGCCGCGATGTTTTCGGCCGTGATCCTGGTGAGCCGGCGACGGGCCTCGACCGCCGCCCAGGCGATGTGGGGCGTCAGCGTGAGATTCGGCGCCTGCAACAGCGGGTGGCCGACCGGTATCGGCTCGGTCGTGACGACATCGAGGGCCGCACCGGCAAGCACGCCGTTCCGGAGGGCGGCCGCAAGGTCGGCGTCATGCACCAGGGCGCCCCGCGACGTGTTGATGAGGCAGGCGGTCTTCTTCATCCGCGCCAGCAGCGCCGCGTTGACCATGCCGGTGTTCGCCGGCGTGAGGTTGCAGTGCAGGCTCACCACGTCGGACTCGGCAAAGAGGTCCGGCACCTCCCGCCATTCGTAGGGATAAGACGGCGCGGCCCCTCGGAAAACATCGTGGGCCAGAACCTTCATCTTGAAAGCCGCGGCGATTTCACCCACCCGCCGGCCGATCCGACCGAATCCGACGATGCCGATGGTCTTCCCGGCCAGCTCGGAGAGCGGCGTCTGCCAGAAGGTCCACTCGCCGCGCCTCGCCCACTCCCCGCGCTTCACCAGGTCGCTGTGGAGCTGCGGCTGCCGGTGGAAGTTCAGCAGCAACGCGAACACAAACTCGGCGACGGCGTCAGTGCCATAAACCGGCACGTTCGCCACCGGAATCCCGCGCGCGCGGGCGGCTTTCACGTCCACGATGTCGTAGCCAGTCGCGAGCACGCCGATAAATTTCAGCTTCGGCAGTTGCGCGAGTGTCCCGGCGTTCAACGGAATCTTGTTCGTGAGCAGGATGTCGGCGTCCCCTGCCCGCTCGAGGATCCGGTCCGCCGGGGTACGTTCATGGCAGACAAAGTCGCCGAGCGCGGCAAGTTCGTCCCAGGGATTGTCGCCGGGATTGAGCGTGACGCCGTCAAGAACGACGATTTTCATGATGCGGAGGAGTGGAGGGGTGAACGGGTGAACCGTTGAACGGGTGAACCGTTGAACGGTTGAAGCGGTGAACGGTTGAAGCGGTGAAGGGGTGAAGCGGTGAACGATTGAACGGTTTAACGATTGAACGGATTAACGGTTTAACGATTGAAGCGGGTTGGAAGTGGATGGATTCAGGGGCGGCCGCGGCGCCCGATCTGTTTTCGGCGGCGGCGTTCACACCCCAAGGGCTCCAACGTTGACAACGAGCTTGAGCGGGGACGAGAAAATCCCGCCGTCTTTTGCTGGCCTCGTCCAGGTGCAACGGCCAGGCTGCGGGTCTCCCCAATGCACCGACTCGTCGCACTCTGTTGTCTCTTTTTCTCGCTCGATGGCGCGGCCCGGGCCCAGCGTCCGAACATCGTTTTTGTCCTCGTCGACGACATGGGTTACGGCGACATCGGCTGTATGGGCGCCACGGATATCCGCACGCCGCACATCGATCGCCTGGCGCGTGAAGGCGTGAAGTTCACCGATTTCTACGCCAACGCGCCGGTCTGCACCCCGACGCGCACGGGATTCATGACGGGCCGCTGGCAGCAGCGCTGCGGCATCGAGTTTGCCTTTGGCTACCAGGTCGAACAGTTCCGCCGGGTGAACGACCAGTGGGTGCCCGAGCCGGACATCCACGCGCTCGGGCTGCCCTTGAGCGAGACCACCATCGCCCAGCGACTGAAGAGCGCCGGCTACCGCACCGGGGCCTTCGGCAAATGGCATCTCGGCTACCGGGACGAGTACAACCCGGTGAAGCGCGGATTCGACGAGTATTTCGGCGAATTGCTCGGCCACGCGGACCATTACCGGCACGCGTACTACGACGGCACCTACGCCTTGCGCGAGGGCCTCGAGCCCGTGAAACGCGCGGGTTACCTCACGGATCTGATCAACGAACGCGCGGCGAAGTTCGTCCGGGAGCACGCCCGCGAACCGTTCTTTCTCTACGTGCCGCATCTCGCGGTCCACGCGCCGTTCCAGCCGCCCGATGCACCGGAGACGCCGATGGTCACCAGGGAGACGATGCTCCTGGGCAGCCGCGCCATTTACCGGGCGATGCTGGAGCGGGTGGACGCGGGGGTGGGCATGATCCTGGCCGAGTTGGAAAAACATGGAATCGCCGACAACACGCTGGTGGTTTTCTCGAGCGACAACGGCGGGGAGCGCTACGCCAGGAACGCGCCGCTGTTCCACCACAAGGCCACGCTTTGGGAGGGCGGCATCCGCGTGCCCTGCCTCATGCGCTGGCCCGCGAAACTGCCCCGCGGCAAGATCACCCATCAGGCCGGCATCACGATGGATCTCACCGCCACGTTTCTCGCCGCCGCCGGTGCCACCCTGCCCGCCGGCTACAAGCCCGACGGCATCAACCTCCTGCCCATTCTCACCGGTGAGCAACCTGAGTCCGAGCGCACGTTTTACTGGCGCATCGATCGCTCCAACCGCAAGCAACGGGCCATTCGCCAGGGCCAGTGGAAATACCTCAACGATGGCAACACCATGGATCTGCTATTCGATCTCAGCACCGACATCGGAGAACGCCACAACCTTGGTTATGCGCACCCCGCAGTGCTGAAAGGCCTGAAGGCGAAGCTCGCGGCGTGGGAGGCGGAAATCGACCGCACCCCGCGTGAAGTCTGGGTGCGGTGAATCTCCCTTCGTTCGATGGCACCCGAAAACAAGGCAGAAGGGAGGAGAATCTGAACCGTTTTCGTGGCGCTGATCCGGGTATTTCCAACGCAGCGGAGAACACGCAGCGGAACGCTAATCTGCGCTAATCGACGCTAATCTTCTCCGCGCCCTCCGCGTCCTTTGCGTTTCAATCTCTGCAACGGCTCCGGGAGGAAACTTGGTTGAGTTCCAGCGACGACATCGATTCATTCTCATATATGTTCACTCGTCTCATCAGCCGCCGGCACTTCATTCAGACCACCGTCGTCGCCGCGGCCGCCGCCGCCGCGCCCCGGAACGTTTTCGCCGCGGGCCCGGCCGCGGCGCCCGCGTGGACCATCGGCTGCCTCAACCGGCCATGGGTCAAGTGGAGTGTGGATGAAATGCTCGATGGCGTGAAGGCGGCCGGATATCGCACGGTCGGCCTGCAGACCAACACCCCCGGCGAGGCGTTTGTCGCCGCAGGCGCAACCCCCGCGTATCTTGCCGCGCTCAAACAGAAAATCGCCGCCCGTGGCCTCAAGGTTAATCTCGCCCGGCTCACGCTGAAGGACGGCGTGCCCCAGGCGGAGGCGACCGCCGCCATCCGCCAGCAATTGGACAACGCCCGGACGCTCGGCCTCGGAGCCATGATCAACACCGGAACCGCCAAACCGGAGCATTATGAAGCATGGTACCGGTCGATAGCGTACACCGCCGCTTACGGGGCGGACATCGGCATCCAGGTCGTGATCAAACCGCACGGAGGCGTGGTGGCCGCGTCCGCCGAGATCCTGAAGAGTCTCGAAAAGATCAACCATCGCAACGTTGGGATCTGGTACGACGCCGGCAACGTCATCCACTACACCGGCAAGGATCCGCTCACAGAGCTGGAGCCGATCATTGCGCACGTCACGGCGTTCACGGCCAAGGACTGTGCGGGCAAGGGAGGCGAGGTCATGATTCAGTTCGGCGACGGGAAAGTGGACTTCCCGGCGATCTTGCGGCGGCTCAAGCAGGCGGGGTTCAAAGGCCCGATCATGGTCGAGAGCTGTGCGATCAAAGACACGGCCGCGGGAACCACGGTCAACGCGAAGGCGAACCGCGTTTTCTTGGAATCGGCGCTGGCGGCCATTTAGCCCGGATTCGGCGGTTCGTCACAGAGGGCACAGAGACAAGACATGAGTTCACAGAGAGTTGAAACGGAGAATTGGATCTTCACGTCTTCACCCGCCGGGTGAGTTCAGATCGAGAAGCGTGCATACGCCCAACCAACTCTCTGTGTTCTCCTTCTGCCGCTCTGTGCCCTCTGTGACCTGCCCCAACTGCGTTCGCCGGGCGGCGGTCTCCCGAAACGGGGGAGCGGACTGCGCCGGCCGCGATGGATTTTACCGCGGCAGGCGCCGCCCCTCCAATTCTCTCACCCCATGAAGTTCCCGCTCCTGTTGGCAATTCTGGCCCTCGCTTTGCCGCCGCTCCGCGCCGCCGACGATTACCAGCCTGGCCCCGATTCTAAAGTCCGGCCCGGCGTGCCGCAGGGCGAGTTGATCAAGTTCGAGTTCAACGGCTCGAAGTTTTTTCCCGGCACGACGCGCGAGATCACCGTCTACGTGCCGAAGCAATACGATGCCGTGAAGCCCGCCTGCGTCTATGTGAACCAGGACGGCCTGCAGTGAAGCGCCAACGTCGTGTTCGACAACCTCATCGCGTGCGAAATCGCCGGCAACGACCTCGTCGTCGCGCACAACGGCAACATCTATGTCACCCACCCGCCCGGCGGCGCGAGCAACGACCCGAGCAAAGTCTGGCTCATCAAGCCCGACGGCGCGAAGCGCGTCGTCGACACCGGCGTGCGCTACGCCAACGGCATCGCGCTGTCGCCCGACCAGTCGCTGCTCTACGTGGCCGACTACCGCTCGCACTGGGTCTACAGCTACGTTGTCCAGCCCGATGGGACCCTCGCGCACAAGCAGCGTTACCATCACCTGCACGCGCCCGACACCGACGACCAGAGTTTCGCCGACGGCCTCAAGGTCGATCGCGACGGCAGCCTCTATGTCGCCACGCGCCTCGGCATCCAGGTCTGCGATCAAGCCGGCCGGGTGAACGTGATCATCCCGACGCCCAACGGCCCCATCACCAACCTCGTCTTCGGCGGCGGGCAGTTCGACACGCTCTACGCGTCGTGCAACGACAAGGTCTACAAACGGAAACTCAACGTCACCGGCGCCAACGCGTGGGCGGCGCCGAACAAGCCCGCTGCGCCGCGGTTGTAGCGGCAGCGGTCAGGCTTTGGCGAAACGCGCACGCGTCGCTGAGGAAACGCCCGGTTTATGTTTGTCATTCTGAGCGAAGCGAAGAATCCAACAGGACACTTCACGCCGCTCACGCCGAAACCGTAACCATGCAGTTGGCCACAAATGTCCTCCCGATCATGAACACCGATTGGAGCAGCGGTAGGCAGCCCGCTCGCGGGCGCGTTTTCGGAGCGCGCGCCCCCCGACGGGCCCGGGATCCTGAGCCTGTCGAACGGACAAGCGCGCTGGCCTACGGCCAACTGCCTCGTTTGGCTAAGAGCTGAATCCCCGCCTCCTTCCCCTGCAAACGCCCAGTCGTTTCCTGGCCGTGCTGGCCGCACCGCTCGCCCTGGTCGCCGCCGAGTCCGCCCCTGCCGTCAACCCCACCAGGCGCGACCACCGCGCCCCTCCTCACTTCGGATCGCCGGCCATCACCCAGGCCTCGTTGAAGTGCGCGTGTTTGATGGACTTGTTTCTGGGTTTCCCCGCAGCGTCCTTTTCCGTTTTTTCCCCGTCCAGGTGGTAGCTGTAACTGGCATGAAGCGTGCCGTCCTTCGCCTGGAGGATGCTCGGGTAGTGAAAGCGCGATGCGCCCCCCTTTGGAGGATCCCGGCCGGAAACTTCCGGCGAACGCTCAAGGTGGCGTTTCCATTTCCACGTCTTGCCTTCGTCATCGGAAATCTGGACGGCGAGGCTGGAGCGGCCGCTCTCGGTGTCGTTGCTGATGAGAATCCAGCGACCGTTGCGCAATGAAGTGATCTCCGCACCGGAGCCGGGATTCGGCAAATCCGTGTCGGTGACGACGCTCCACGTCTCGCCGCGATCGCGCGACTCGGACTGGTGGAGTCGCTTCGGCGGCGGACCGTTGTCCCGCATGAGCGTGTACAACGAGCCATCCCTGCGCTGGACGATGCTGGGCTGGATGTTCCCGCGTCCGATGAGCGGCGTGCTGGTGCGCCAGGTCTGTCCCCAGTCGTCGGATATGTTCATCAGCGAAAAATCGAAACCGTCCGAATACAGCGGAACGATCAGCCGCCGCCCGTCCAGCACGAAGGGGTGCGCACGGGTGAACCAGCCGAGCCGCCGCGTGAGCTTGTCGGCCGCCTGCGCGCGCAGTGATGCCAGCCACTTGAGCCCGACGCTGGCACCCTCGCGAACCGCCGGAGCCGCCTGCTTCAGCACCGCCTCCGCTTGCCGGGCAAAATCGGCCACCGCCGCCTCGAACTCGGGCCCCGGTGTCACGTGCATGACTTCGCTCACCTCCCACTTCGGCGGGCCGTCCCGCAGGTAGTCGGACGAGATGCGGTATTTCATCAGGGCGGATTCCCACGTGTGCGCGAGAATGGTCGGCCACAGCAGCCAGAGCCGGCCTCTGGGATCGATGAACATACAGCAGTTGGTGTCCGGGTATCCCGGGGTGTCGGCCAGGGTGAAGCGCACGCTCCAGGTCCGCGAACCCTTGCGCAAACGCGCGCCCTCGACCCTCACATCGTCGGCAGTGCGCTCGCCCGAGCCGTGGAACCAGCACACCATTAGATCGCCGTTCGGCGCCTCGACGATGCACGAACCATGGTTGTGCCAGTGCTCGAGCGGGAAGATGAGTTCGCTGGTATGAAACGGTTTTGCGGCGGCCGCGGCGGCGGGAGCAGGCAGGCCGCCGAGCCCGAACAGGAAAATCACCGCGGGCAACAGGGAGTGGAGTTGTTTCTGCATACGCGGTGACCCAAAATCCAGCGAGGAACAATCTCAGACCGGCCTATAAAACCAAGCTTGAACCACAAAGGCCCGGAGACACAGAGAAGATGCACGAAGCGCCCACGAGCGTCTCGGGGGCTCTGTGGTTCAATGGTCTCTGGGCCGGAGGATTCAGAAACGACGTCCGCTGGGTTCTTCGCTGCGATGCCAATGAACTCGATCTTCACGGCCTCAGCGGGGCGGAGCATCGCCTGCCGCGCGGCGGCCGGCGGAGCCGGACGGAGACACCAGCACCTCCTGCAACCACCGGCGCAGGTCCCGGCGCGCCGGCAGGTCGTAGAGATATCGGACCATTCGGAGGGAACCACGAAACCCACGGAATACACGAAACGAACCCACCGCGCACAAAACAGTCCGTGCGCATTCCGTCACGGAAAGGCTGAACCAACCCCGATCGCTTTCCGCAGCGTTTGTTTTCGTGTGGTTCGTGTGTTTCGTGGTTAACCCTCTTGGACCAATCCGGCAAAGCTCACCGCACTTCATCCCAGTCGTACTCGAGCCGGACAATGTCGGGATGCGCCCCGGCCACCCCGCGGTAGTTGATGAGATTCAGCCACGTCTTTCCGCCGCGCTCCTGAAAGTACGGCATCGCGTAGTATCCATCCGTCACATTGGCCCGCTCGGCGTTGTCGAGGATGACCCAGCGCGTGACCTGCAACGTGGCCGGGTCGATCTTGAACAGGGCGAGTTCCATTCTCCGGCCGTGCGGCTGGGTCGTCCTCGTGTTGCGTCCCACAAGATAAACGCCGCCGTCGCGGGCAAACAGCCGCGGCCGGCCGATGTGGCTCTCCATAAAAACGTTCGCTTTGCTCAAATCGGTCTCGGCCAGCTTGCGGAAATCCCGATCCGTCCGGTAGAGCCGCTGGCTCGTGCCATTGGCGCGCGTCGTCACCATGAATCCGCCGCCCCACGGCAGGAAGGCGCTCTCGTTGATCGGGTGCCCGCCAAATTCCTCGGTGAGGTTCCGCACGAAGCTCCAGTTTCGGCCGTTGTCCTCCGACTTGATGACGTCCACCGACCAGCGCCCGCCAGGGCGATAGCCAAACGCCATCACCAGCATATAGGTCGTCTTTCCCTGCACGATGAAATCAAACGGATAACCGTACTCCCGCTCGCCGAGGCGGGGCGACACCTTCAGCCCGTTGAACGTCCGTCCGCCATCGCTGGAGCGATTCTCGCGCATGCCCGTGCGGTAGTTTTTTCCATCATGACCGATGTTCTGTACATCGAAGTACACCGCGATATCGCCGTTGGGAAACTTCACCCACTCGCCCATCTGGTGGATGTATCCGGGATCCTGCGCGACCACCTGCCGGTTGACGATCGCGTTGCGTGCCGTGTCGAAACGCAGCATCTCGCCGACCGCTTCCGTGTCCCCGCCGTGGCGAAACCCGCGCTTGAACGCAATGAGGACCTCGTCCGGACTCGTGCGCAACAGGGAGGGAAACGCGAGGTACGTCATTCCCTTTTCCGCAGCGGAGGCGACCAGCACCTGCTGCGCGCGGGGTTTTGGGATGACGGGTGTCGGTTCCGCCGCGACGCAGAACGGCGCAACGGTCAGCATTAGGACGAGAAAGCCCACGGTTGTTTTCATGAGTTCAGGGGGTTGGAATTGGCGGTTCGGGCCGACGGCCGGGTTCGGGATTGAAACTGCGGGCGACAAAATTCACCACCCGGGGCACCGCCTCCTGCACGACGTCGAAGGTGTGCGCTCCGGGCAGGACCAGGAACTCGTGGGGGATCTTGAGTTCCCGGAGTCGCGCGTGAAAACGCTCGTTCCCGGTGCGATCGAACGCGTCGGCCGCCGTGAGGATGAAAACGGCCCGGCCCCGCAACGCCGCGGCCTCGGGCAGCGGATTGAACCGGAGCCAGGCGGCGGGATCGGTGCCGAACCGCGCCACCGGCACGGCGTAGTTCTGGCCTTCGGGCAGATCCGCCCGGCGCGGAAAATCGAGCAGCGCAATAATTCCGGCCACCACGCCAAAATCTTCGGGGTGCCGGATCGCAAACCGGACAGCGCCGTATCCGCCCATCGACCACCCGGTAATGGCGCGGCGCTCGCGCGTGCGGCTGAGCGGGCGCACCCGCCCGGCCAGTGCGATCGTCTCCTCGAGATCCGCTTCGTAGCGCCCCCGCGGATCCACCGGGGAGTCGATGTACCATCCGTCGTCACCCTGGGGAAAAACCGTGCAGAATGGCGCGGCCTGAAACTCCCGGCGCATCGGCTCGAGGTCGACCAGCGAACGTGGCGTGCGGCCGCGGCCATGCAGGAAAAAAAGCACGGGCCAGCCGTCGGCAGCGCGGGCAACGGATTCCGGAACGATCAGGCAAAACTTCTTCTCCGCTTGAAGCACACCCGAGTTATACGCAATTTCCCAGGTGTCGGGGTAGATCTTGGATTCGCGGGGAGCGACTGCTGCGCCGCGAACATCGGATGACACCCCCGCCAGGATCAGCCAACACGATGCAATGGAATGTAGGGCCGTCGCTTGCAGACGGGCCGCTCCGCGCCGCTTAACTGTAGAAGCGGCATTACGCCGCGACGCAGCCGCAGAATCGCGGCATAAAGCCGCTCCTACAGTCATCTCCCATGATGCCCAGAATCTTGCGTCGCGGCTCATTTGACCTCGTCCCACACGAATTCCAGCCGGACCAAATCCGGATCGTGAAAGCTCCTGGTCCGCTGCGCGGTCACGAAGTCCGCACGCTTGTAGGTCACGATGTTCAACAACCCGACTCCATCGCGCTCCCGCCAGTGCGCCGTCGCGTAGTAGCCGTCGACGACATTGTTCCGCTCGGCATTGTCGAGCGCCACGCACGTTTCCAGCGCGAGGGTCTCCGGCGAAAAACGAAACCAGCACAGTTGCATCGGCGCGCGCGCGTTCGCGGCCAGCGGCTGCGTCCAGTTTCTCCCGACGAGGTAATGCCACCCGTCGCGCCACGGAATCAGGGCGCTCTCGTTGATCGGAATGCCGCCAAACTCCGTCGTCAAATCCCGGACAAAGCGCCAGGTGGCGCCGTGATCGTCGGACGCGATCAGCGTCTGGCTGAATTTGTGGAACGGGACGGTGAGCGGAACGTGCTCGCGGGCGGATGACACCGCGCCAAGCAAGAGTGCCATCGCGCCGCAGAACAGCGGACGCCAGGAGACTGGAATCTCAGGAGTATTCATGCAGTAGAAGAGGTGGGCCGTGCGCGCCGCGCGCGGCGGGCCGACGGACGCGATCATGACCGCGCGCGGAGCGCACGGTCCACCAACGTTTCTGCCGGCCGAGAATGATCGAATTCGGCTGCACGGCCTTCTTCTCACGCATACGCGCGAACCTCCAGGATCCGGGCATGGTCGAGACCATTCGTGGCGAGGACGCGCATGCGCACCGCACGGGTCGTGACCGGATCGAACCGGTGCGCGCGACGGCGCTGGTAGTTCCCCTGCTCCACGTGCAGGGTGCGCCAGGCTCCGCCGTCCTCCACCTCCAGCGCGTAATCGCGAACAGTCTCCGGCTGCGGCCGGCCCCAGACCATCCGGTCCCGGTAACCGTCGGCCTGCGTGAGCGTGAGGTGCCGGTGCTGACCGGTGTCGAAGATCAGAATCACCTCTGACAACGCGACGGGCTCGTTCCAGCGCAATTCCAGCCAGGCCGGCAAACCGGCCGCGGGGTCGCTCATCCAGCGGTGGGTGCCCGGGAAGCAACGGTCGGGCGGCGCGAAGGTGATGTCTTCGGGATCCCCTCCGTGCTCCACTTTGCGCAGGACGCTATCCCAAAGGTTTTCTCCTCCGAGTCGCGGCTTCCAGCCCGCGGCCGCCGCGGCGCGGATGCCCGCCTCCGTCCAATAGCCGTGCACCGAACGCGTTTGCCCGGAGAGCACATTGGCCGCCCGACCCTCCGCCTGCTCGCTCGAGGCGTGTGCCGCGGCGCCGCGCGCGAGGTCCTGCGCGTCGGCGTTGCGGATGCCGACGAGATAACAATCGTCGCGCAGCAGCCGCTGCTGGATGCGGTGGACAAGATCGGCGCGCGTGGCGAGCTCGGCGGGCACGACGTTTTCCCGCACCGCCACCGCTGCGGCGGTGCCAACGCCCTGGCCGATCACCGCGCAGGTGGCCATGACGCGGGTCGAGGCAAACGCGATGTGGGTGGCGGAAATGTTCCGGCCCGCAAACATCAGATTGCGCGGCCCCGCCGAGATGCAGGACCGCAGCGGGATGTTATAGAGGCACGGCAGGTGATGCTGATTGCACGGTGGCTCGCCCGGCGCGTCGACGCCCTCCGGCGGATGGGTGTCAATCGGCCAGCCGCCGAAGGCGATCGCATCGGGGAATTCGCGCGACTCAACCGCGTCCTGCTCGGTGAGCACATGCTGGCCGACGAACCGGCGGCTTTCGCGCTTGCCCGGCAGGAAGCCCAACCACTCGAGCGCCCAATGCGACGCCTCGACCACGTCGGACTCGTTCTTGATGTGATTCCACACGCCGAGAGTGATGGCCAGAAGCTCGTCGCGAATGTGCTCGTTGTCCTTGATCGTGTCGAGACACCCGCCCCATTCGGCCCACCAGTAGCCGTATTCCAGCCCGAGATCGGAGCCGCGTTTGCCGAAGGGACGAAGGCGGAAATCCTCCGGCTTGAACTTCCTCACCCACGGCGGCGCGACAAAGGGCATCGGCCGATCGTGCTTGCGCGCCTGAAAAAGCAACGTGGAGCCAAGCGTCCGGCCATCGCCGGTCGCCGCCACCGCGAGGGACTCGCCGTGCTCCGAGCGGCCTTCGCGGCCATGGCGGAACGGCGCGCCGGCTTCGACGCCGAGCCGGCCGTCGCCGGTGCAATCGACGAAAATTTTCGCGCCAATGGAAAACCGATCCTCGGTCGACTGCCGTTCGGCGATGGCGCGCTCGATCCGATCGCCTGCCATCTCCACCGCGACCACCGCGGTGTTGAGCATGAGCGTGAGGTTCGGTTCGGCGCGGCATTTCTCGTACAGGAGCAGATCCATCATCGACGGCGAGCGCTGCGGGTTGCGCGTCGCGAGCTCGAGCCGGATCTCCTCGATCAGCCCGCCCTCGCGATTCTCGACCTGAAGGGGGAGCCCCTCCCGCAGGCCGGTCGCGCCGACAATGTGCATGCGCACCTCGCTCGAGGCATTGCCGCCCAGCACGTGGCGATCCTGGCACAGGAGCGTTCTCACGCCGAGCCGCGCGGCGGCCAGCGCGCAGCACACCCCGGCGGGTCCGCCGCCCGCCACCAGGACTTCGCACTCCAGCTTATGTTCGCTCAACCTGCTCATGGAACGTGTCGTTCATGCGCCGCGGATTAG
>JACQWL010000520.1 GCA_016209255.1 Verrucomicrobiota bacterium | reverse complement strand
AATTAGCGCAGATTAGCGGTTCCCTTCCGCTTGGTCCGGGTAATCCGCACACAAGATTGGCAAAAAAAAGGATGCACGCAGCACAACAACTTGTTCTCGGATAGTATCACGGTTGCGCCGGTGAATCGGCTCTCACCATGCGATCCCGTAGTCCTCGCCGTGGTCGGAGGCGGCGCCTTGAAACGCACCGCGTTCGTGATCGATCCAGATCGCCGTGATCGGGCCCGACGTCCGCAGGGCGGTTTCCGTGCGGTAACCCATCCGGCCGAGTTCCGCGCGCACCCACGGCGGCACGTCGGCGCGCAACACGAGGCGCCCCGGCTCGGAGCGATGATCGCCGAACGACGACTGCATCTGATAGCTCTCGATGTTCGCCGCCTCCGCCGCCTGCTGCACGTTCATCCCAAATTCGACGACATTGAGGAAGAACTGGAGCAGGTTTTGCTCCTGCGAATCGCCACCCTGCACGGAAAAGGCGAGAAACGGCTTTCCGTCTTTCAGCGCGAGGGTGGGGGTGAGCGTGACGCGCGGGCGCTTGCCGGGTTCGACGACATTGAAGGGGTTCATTCCCCGGTCGACGACGAAGCTCTGCATGCGCTGCGAAAGGCCCATGCCGGTGGCGCCGGCGATCACCGCCGGAATCCAACCGCCGCTCGGTGTGACGGAGACAATCCAGCCGCGCGCATCGGCCGCCTGGATCGACGTCGTGCCGGCGTGAAACGCGTCGTCATGGGAAATCGATGACACCTGGAAACCCGCCGGGGCCGCGGCCGGAGTCGTGGCCGGCACGGGACGCCACTTCTCGAGCAAGTCGGTGAATGGGTTTTTCCCGTTTTGAAACGGATACGGATCGCCGGGGCGCGTGTTCGTGTTGTTGCGCTTCCAGTCGATGGTCGCATACCGGGCGCGCGCGTACTCCTTCGCAAGCAGCCCGCCGATCGGTTCCTCGGGCGCGAAGTCCGGATCGCCGTAGTAGAAATCGCGGTCGGCGAAGGCCAGGTTCATGACCTGGTAGAGCGTGTGGATGTAACGCGTGCTGTTGTAGCCCATCGCACGGAGGTCGGCCTGCTCGAGGAGATTGAGCGACTGGAGCAACGCGGGACCCTGCGTCCAGTGGGTGAGCTTGAAGACCTCGACGCCCTTGTACGTCGTGGTGATCGGCTTCTCGAGCTTCACGCGCCAGCGATCGAGATCCGCGAGGGTGATCAACCCGCCCTGCTCCTGCGTGCTGCGCACGAGCTCACGGGCGATGTCGCCGCGGTGGAAGCGCTCGTAGGCGGCCATGATCGCGGCCTTGCGATCCTTGCCGCCGGCGAGGGCGGTTCGCTCGGCCTCGACGAGCTTGCGCAGCGTCGCCGCGAGGTCGGGCTGGCGGAAAATGTCGCCGCCGGCGGGCGCCGCGCGTTTCGCGGGATCCTTTTCGTCGAGTGCGGGCAGAAACACCCGCTTCGAATAGGGCCAGCGCACGAGGTGCGCCCGAAAGCGCTCGATCGTGTCGGCGCACTGCTGCTCGATCGGATAGCCGTCGGCCATCTCGATCGCGGGCGCCAGCACCTCGCCAAGGGACATCGTTCCGAACTCCGCGAGCATGACCATCAGGCCGCCCGGCGTGCCGGGTGTCACCGCGGCCAGGGGGCCGTATTCGGGCGGGTAGGCCAGGTTTTGTTTGCGGAAATACTCGACCGTCGCCCCGGTGGGCGCGACGCCGAGCGCGTTCACGCCGATGACCTGTTTCGTGTGCGGATTGTAGATGAGCGCCTGAGTTTCGCCACCCCAGCCAAGGGTGTCCCACATCGTGCAGGTGGCGGCGAGCATGGCGCAGGTCGCGTCGATCGCGTTGCCGCCGCGGGCAAAGGTCGTCGCGCCCGCGGTGGCGGCGAGCGGTTTGCCGGTCACGGCGACCCAGTGCTTGCCGTGCAGCACAGGTTTGACGGAGCGCTGGGCGCAGAGCAGCGGCGCGAAGGCCGCGCCGATCGCCAGACAGAGGAGGAATCCAACGCGGGAGCGAATCGCCGGGGAATGCATGGGCGGGACGATACCCGCACCGGCCCGGACGTCACGTCTTGAATCTGCCCCGGTCTCGAGTCTCGACCTGGGTGCGTCCATGAAAACCGACAACCATGACTTCAATCCCGGACATCCGGGTGGTGCGCCGAAAAGCAGCAACCCGCCGCGGCGTTCACCGCGAGGGCTGCGGCACTCCGTCCACCTTCAAGCCGTGACGTCTTCGCTTCGGCTCGCCGGGTGGATGGCGGTTCCTCTGTCGCACCTGCTCACCGCTCCCTCCATTCCGTCAGCGCGCTGCCCCCCAGCCGCCACAGGGCCGGCCCGCTCAGCGCCAGCCGGAAAATATCCCGATACGTCTCATCGCCGGTGAACATGCCCCACAACACGCGCGTAAACAGGTGCGTTTCCGGCGGGCCCGTCCTTTCCGCTTCCACTGCCAGCCGCCACCCGTTTAACAAAAACGGCCGGCGCCGCGTGCCGGCCCACAGCCGGAAAAGCAGATGGCCGTAGAGATTATCGCGTGCGATGCGCCGGCAGACGGGGCGATAGCCGATGGCGAAATCCGCCGCAGCCACGCCGCGCTCCACCGCTGTGCGCGCCGCCGCCTCCGCCGTGAGAAAGGCCGTGCCAATGCCGTCTTTATACAGGCGGCTGACGGCCGCATCGCCAATCACCGCCATCCGGTCGGCGTAATAGCGGCGGGCCGGCCCCACCGCCACATTGGGCGCGCACAAACACAGGGAGGGTGTGCCCGGCGGGAACCACGCGGCTACGCTCGGGCTCTGCAAGAAATCTTCAATGACTCCCGGTGGCAGACGGTGGCCCAACAGCGAAAAACTCACATACCGGCCTTTGGGGATGAGACTGCCAAAGAGCGCGTCCGGCGCGTAATCAAATAACACCTGCACCGCGGATCGCGGCATCACGGCGGGGCGCAGCGCTTCGCCCTGCAACATGGTCTCGGTGGCCGGGGGCACATAGGCCCAGCCGGCTGCCAGCGGCACAGCGGCGTTGACCCCCGTCGCCACCAGCACCAGGTCCGGCGAAAATTTCTCCTGCGTGGTGACCACCACCGGCCGCGGGCCGGGCTGAATGTCTTTCACCACGCCCCGCCGGATGCGGGCGCCCCCGGCGCGCGCCTGTTCCATCAACCAGCCATCAAACGAGCGCGGCAGGGGCCGCGTGCCCAGCCGTGGGCCGCTCCCCCGGTACACGGCCACCACGCGCCGCGCCGGGTTGGGCCGTTGGATGATTATGGGCACGGCAGACGCGGCACCCAAATGCAGGACGTAGGAGTCCAGTTCGGCCTGAACAACTTCTTCCGGCAATTGCAGACCCAGCCGGGCCAGGTTGCTTAACAACGTAGCCGAGAGAATCCCGGCGCACCGATTACAGCCGGCCGGGCCGGGGCGGGTAAAATCGCGCGGCTCAACAATGATAATTTCCAGCGTCAGGCGCGCGACGGCGGCCAGCCGTTGCAGATGGAGCGCGGCAAAGCTTCCGGCCGGGCCGCCCCCCACAATGATGATCTGACTGCCATTAACCAGATGCACAGCATGACTCCGTCTCCTTGGAACGATAACTCCCCGCGAACCGCAGTCCGAGACTTTTCGGCTTTGGCAGGCAATCGGGATGAAGCTGGCCACGCGTGGGTGGGGCGTGCGCCGCGCGGCCCCCGCTCGACGCCCGCGCTCACGCCGGCTGGGTCGGGACGCCCGCGAAGTCGCCGCCGGACCTCAAGCGGTCCCCCTTGAGCACGACGCCGTGCGGCGCGACGCGCGCGGCGGCTCCCACGTCCGCGCCGTAAAACAGCACGGCTTGCGCGCCGACCGTCGCGCCGCGGCGAATCACCACCGGCCCGATCTTGAGCACCCGATCCTCGAATGTGTGCGCCTGGAAGCTGCCGTTCACGGTCGCGCCATCCTCGAAGTCGAGCATGTCCGGATCCACGACCTGCGCGAACCCCGGGCCGAGCAGCACGCCCCGCCCGATGCGCATCCCGAACGCCCGCAGACAGCCGTTCAGCAGCAGCGTGCCCTCGATCTCGGTCAGCACGTTGCGCGCGATCAGATCCCACGCGACGAACAGGAAGTCCCAGCGGCTGCACCAGCACGACCAGAGCGGGTGCCGCCCCGGTCGCACACGCCCGAGCAGGAACCACTTGAGCGCGACGACCGCGAGCCATGCGAGCACCGCGCAGGCGAGCGTCGCAAGTGCGGCGGCGAATACCGCCCGCACCCCGCTCACGCCCGCCGCCAGCACGTCGCTGAAGGCGAACCACGTCAGGCCGAGCGCGGCGATGGGGACCGGCAGCGCGAAGCGCAACGTCTCCCAGAACCACCGTGTCGCGCGCCGCACCATGCCCGGCTCGTGCGTGAGACTGCGGTCGAACTCCGCCTGCGGCTTGCGCACCAGCTTGAACGGGGGATGTCCGAACCACACGCCCGATCCGCGCACCACGCTCGGATCGGCGACCGTGCAAACGCCGATCAGCACGTCCACCGGCAGGTGCGCGCCCGCCGGCACGATCGCGTGGTTGCCCACAAAGGTGTCGCGCCGAAGCACCGTGCGCTCGAGCGCCACGCGGCCCGCTTGCACGCGCGGACCGCCGAGATAGATGCCGTCGGCGAGGAACGTCTCGTCGCCGATCTCGACCAGCGACGGCACGAGGTCGAGCAGCGTGCTGACCTCGCAGTTGCGGCCGACGCGCATGCCGGCGAGCCGCAGCCAGACCGGCCACAACAGCGTGCCGCTGAGCCAGGTGCTGGCGCCATCGACGCGCTCGGCGACGAGCCATACGCGCGCGTACGCGAAACTGCAGCGCGCGATCACCCCTGGCCGCGACGGCGACAGGGCGCGCACGACCAGCGCCTCCACCACCAGCGACAACGGCACGCGCGCGACGAGGACGCCGAACACAATCCAGATCATGCGCGGCTCGAAGCTCGGCGCGCGCAACCAGCCTGCGATCGTCGCGCCCTCGGCCCCGACTGCGTGCGCAGTGAGCAGCGCGAGCGCGAGCAGCGGGAGTTCGCGGACGACCCGCAGCACGGTGCGCATGACCATCACGAGCGACGCGTGCGCCGTCACGGAGAGGCTCGCGGCCGCGCCGTCCGGCGGCCCGGGGGCGCGCCCGGCCGGACGCGCCGGAACTCCGTCCCAGCGCTCGCCGTCCGGAATGCGCGCGCCCTCGTCGAGCCAGGAGAGCGACTCGAGCAAGGCGTCGCGACCGACCTCGGTGTCGCGACCGGCACCCGCGCGGATGCCGAGCGTCGCCCGCGCCCCGATGCGGATCGCACCGATGGCGAGTTCGCCGTCGACGAGCTCGGCCAGGCGCAGCGACGCGTCCTGGGAAAGCGTCGCATCGTCGCCAAGTTCCAGCAGGTCCCAACCGCCACCCGCGACCTCGACGCCGCGGTGGATGTGCACGCGCCGGCCGACCCGCGCGCCGAGCACGCGCAACGCCATGCTCGTCAGCTCGGTGCCCGCGAACAGCCGCCAGGGGATGCGGCGCGCCGCACGCATCACAATCCAGTGGCGCACATGGAAACCGCCCCACGCCGGCGCCCGCAGGGGCCGGTAGGCACCGATCAGGAGCTTCTTGGTCGCGAACGCGTATGCGAGTGCGAGCGGCGCCCATGCCAGTATGACGGCGAGAGCGAGGAACGGTGCGGCTAGCAGCGTGCCGGCGAGGCCCAGGCGCTCGACCAGCCACGGCAACGCGCTCGTCGCCGCGAGCTGCGCCAGGGCCGCGAGTACGACCAGCTCGGCGAGGATCCACGCGCTCTGGGCGAGCGTCGCGAAGACCGGTTTGCCGCCAACCCGCCGGCTCGCGCGTGCCACCGCCGCCCCGCTCGGCCGCGGGACCGCATTGCGACAGCGCTCGGCCAGCGCCCGTACGCTGCGCGCGTCGTACAGGTCGCGCACCGTGATCGCGGCGGTCTCGGGATCGTCGCGCAGGCGCGAGACGAGTTCGGCTGCAGCGAGCGAATCCCCGCCGAGGTCGACGAAGAAGTCGTCGTCGGCCGCGAAGGCCGCCGTCGGTCCGAGCACCGCGCGAAAGCTTTCCGCCACGCGCGCCTCGAGTGCGTCGAGCGGCGCGACCGGCCCGCCGGAGCGAGCCGCGAGCTCGAGCAGCGGCAGGCGCTTGCGATCGAGCTTTCCGCCGACCGACGTCGGCAGCGCGTCGAGCGCCCCGATGCGCGCGGGAACCATCGGCGCCGGCAGCACGGCGGCGAGCGCCGCCCGCAGCCGCTCGAAGTCCGGCAGCACGGCCGGATCGCTTGGCACGACGAACGCGACGACCACGCGCCGCGTGCCCTCGCCCTGCACGCGGCAAGCCGCCTCCCGCACCCCCGGCTGCTCGGCGAGCCGCGCCTCGATGGCCTCGAGCTCGATGCGGTGTCCGCGCACCTTCACCTGTGAGTCGCGCCGGCCGATGTAGACGAACTCGCCGCGCGCGTCGCGGTGTACGAGATCGCCGGTGCGGTACAGGCGGCCAAGCTCGGGGTGCGTGGGGAATCGCTCGGCGGTGAGCTGCGCGAGGTTGCGATAACCGCGGGCGAGTCCCACGCCACCGATGCAGAGCTCTCCGATCGCGCCGTCCACCACCTCGCGCAGCTCCTCATCGAGGATCCACGCGCGGTTGCCCTCGATCGGCCGCCCGATCGTCACGCTCGCGCCCGGCTCGACGCGGCCGCGCACGGCGGTCACGGCGCATTCCGTCGGTCCGTAGCCATTCTCGAGCCGCCGGCCGCGGCTCCACAGCGACGCGACGTCGTCCGTCAGCGCCTCGCCGCCGACATACACCAGGCGCACCCCGGGCAGATCGCGCTCGGGCTCGCGGCAGCCGGTCGCGCGCAGGAGCGTCGGCGGCGGACAGAAGACCGTGATATGCTCGCGCTCGAGCCAGGCCGGCAGATCCGGTCCCGAGCGCACCGTGCGGTCGTCGAGCACGACCAGCGTCGCGCCGGCCGCGAGTGCGAGCCAAATCTCCTCGAGCGACGAGTCGTAGGAGGGCGACGAGTTCTGCGCGACGCGGTCGCCGGGGCCGAGCCCGAACTCGCGCAGGTCCGATGCGACCAGGTTCGCAATGCTGCCGTGCTCGACGAGCACACCTTTGGGACGGCCAGTCGTGCCCGAGGTGTAAATGACGTACGCGAGGTTCCCGGGTGCGGCGCGTTCCGGGAGCGCAGGCGCAGGCGGGAGCACCGGTCCGGCTTCGCCGACCTCGACCACACGCGCGCCCTCGACGCCGAGGGCGGCGGCGCGCGCGGCGCCGGCTGCGTCGGTGATGAGGAGAGCGGCGTCCGTATCCTCAACGAGAAAGCGCGCGTAATCGTCGGGCAGCGTCGGATCGATGCACGCGAAGGCCGCGCCGGCTTTCGACACGGCAAGCTGCGCGACGAACAGCTCGGGCGTCTCGCGCGAGAGCAGGATGGCGACGATGTCCTCGGGTCCGGCGCGCGGCGCGATCCGCGCTGCGAGCGCGTCGGAACGCTGCGCGAGCTCGCGATATGTCAGGCTGCGGCGCGGGCGGCCCTCGCCCTCGGGCACCTCGACCGCGGCGTGTTCCGGCCAGCGCCGCACCGGCGTCGCGAGGAACTCATGCAGCAGGCGCGGCGCTTCCGCGCCGGACGTCGCGCTCGGCGAGCCGCCGCTCATCGGGCCTCCCTCCGCTTCACGGCGATGCGCCGAAGTTGTCGAGCCGGGCGCGCAGAAAACTCCTCCCGCTGGAAATCCAGTTTCCTTTCGGCAGTTGTTCCGCCGAGCGTGCCCGGGCTTCGGCCGACGACCGATCAAACGCCCGGGCCTCCCATGCAGGAACAGCGGCTGTTTCCTCAATGGAGAATGACATTCTCCGGCCAAGTTACTGCGCCGTCCGGTCAATGCAAGCCCTGCCAGCGGGACTCCGGGGGGTGCCTCTCCCGGATGTCGGTGGCAGGTCAGATTGAAAATTGTAGCGGCGGCCTATGACCGCCGACCTTGAGAGGATCGGCGCTCATAGAACGCCGCTACAGGAAACTGACCCACCACCTGATTTCACGGTGAATTGACAACGGGTCCTCACGCGCCACGCTCAATCCCACACCAAGCCACTGTCGGCCGCCGGCCTGTGCCCCAAGGTGGAAACCATCCTGAGAATACCTGGAGTGAAGAATCGATTTTATCCGCTCGCCGGGCCATGAACACCGGCTTCACCTGGCTCGATGGCGCGGTGTTGGCGGCCTACGTCGTCGGCATCACCGCGTTCGGCCTCTGGATCGGCCGCAAGGCCGGCAGCAGCGGCGATTATTTTCTCGGGGACCGGAAGTTGCCGTGGTGGATCATGATCGGCCAGGCGTTCGGCACGGGCACGCACGCCGAGAACCCCGTCGCTCAGGCCGGCGCGACCTACCAGCTCGGCTTCGCCACGATCTGGTATCAGTGGAAAAACCTGCTCATCACGCCGTTTTACTGGCTGATGGCGCCGTGGTATCGCCGCAGCGGCCGCACGACGGTCGCCGAGGTCATCGAGGACCGCTACGGCCGCGGCATGGCGCTGCTCTACACGCTTTTCGCGCTCGCGTTCTTCATCTTCAACCAGGGCTGCATGCTCAAGGGCGCCGCGAAAGTGATCTCGATCGCCACCGGCGGCGAAGCGATCTCGCCCAACGGCGTCGTGGTCGCCATGACGGTCGCGTTCATCCTCTACAGTTTCTACGGCGGGCTGAAATCGTCCGCCTACACCGACTTCGTCCAGGGGTTCATGATCATCGTGCTGTCGTTCATGCTTATCCCCGCCGGGCTGCACGTGGTCGGCGGCTTCGCCGGCATGCGCCACAGCCTGCCGCCGGAGTTCTTCGACCTCTACAACCAGAACAGCGGCATGGACGCGTTCACCATCACGATGCTCGCGATCAATGGCCTGGTCGGCATCACCGCCATGCCGCACACCCTCTCGATGAACGCCACCGGTGCGACCGAGCGCGCCGGCCGCGTCGGTCAGACCTATGGCGCGGTCGTGAAACGCTTTTGCGCCATCGGCTGGGCGTTCACGGGCCTCATCGTCGCCGCGATGTTGATCCAGCGCGGCCAGACGCTGGAGGACAAGGAACTGGCGTTCGGCTTCGCGTGCCGCGAGCTCCTCGGCCCGGGGCTCACCGGCCTGATGGTCGCCTGCGTGCTCGCGGCCAACATGTCCACCTGCTCGAACTTCATGGTCAACTCCGGCGCGCTTTTCACCCGCAACCTCTACAGCGAGTACATCAACCCCGCCGCGGACGACCGCCGCCTGCTGCAGGTCGGCCGCATGTCAGGCCTCGCGCTGACCATCTTCGGCATCGGTTTCGCACTCATGGTGGATCAGGTGCTGGACGCGTTCCTGTTCACCGAGACCATCGCCGCGCTGATGGGCGTCATGTTCCTCGGCGGCTTCCTCTGGCCGCGCGCCAACCGCTGGGGCGCGGCCGCCTCGCTGGCCGGCTCGGGGATCGTGTATTACGCCTGCAATTACCTGATGACCTGCCACCACGGCAGCGAGGTGTTCAAGACGCTCGGCGACGCGTGGGCTTCGTTCGTCGCGAGCGCCGGCCACGGCCAGTGGCGCGACTTCCTCGGCACCGGGCAGCACAAGCTCGTGCATCCGTGGAAACCCGGACCGTTCGGCCTGGCGATGCTCGTCGGCTTCGCGGCGTTCTTCGTCGTGAGCTGGCTGACGCCGCCCGAGGACGGCGGACGGATCGGAAAATTTTTCGACACCATGCGCCGCAGTTCCGACCGCGCCGGGGGCCCACCCGCCGCCGGGACGGGCCAGGATTTGCTGATGCTGGACGCGCCGGGCTGGTTGCGCGCGGGGCGATGGCGCGGCTTTCTGCGGCGCTATCGCGAAGACCTCGCCGGTTTCGCGCTGGCCTGGGCGGTGATCGGCTTCGTGATTTTCACGGCGTGGGCCATCATGCAGATCGGCCGGTGACGGCGAGACCCGGATATTTCGCACCGCGGCACGTGGCCGCAACCCGCCTGAGGCGGGCGAGCCGAAGGATCCCTCGTGCTCGTGCTCGTAATCGTGCTCGTAATCGTGCTCGTAATCGTGCTCGTAATCGTGCCGGCCGAGCACGCGCAAGAGCACGATTACAATCACGAATGAACCAGGCTCTAGTTGCGTTTTCAGAATCGTCGCCGGGTGAGACGCCTTGGACAGATTGCAACCAAGCAACACGTTTGTCTCGGTACCCGGAACACACTTAAACGCAGAGGACGCGGAGGTCGCGGAGAGTCTTTTGGTCCCGCCGAAGGCGGGCAAGCCTCCGCGTTCTCCGCGCGCTCCGCGTTTCAAGATCTTGGGTTTTGTTCGCAGCGGCGCCGTTCCTTTTTTCCGAGCGCAGTTTCGGATAAAGATCGCGCTGCTATCCCGTCCCGCTGAAATGGGGTTCACCTTCAGGTTTAAAGAGAATCGATCGGATTCATCAGAACTTTATCATCATGAGAACGCGGATTACAATCACCGCCGTGATACTGGCGGTTGTGCTGTCCACCTTCAGCATTCTGGCAAGCCTCGCGGCCGATCGGGTGGCGGGCGAGCGGGCGGCGACGCTGCGCCAACCGGCGGTTCCGTCCGCGGCGGACGCCAACTCGGCCGCCACGCCGTTGCTCACGCTGCCGCTGGACAGGCGTCCGGAGTGGCTGCGACGCGACGGCATCGTGATGGCGGGGAGTTGGGAGCCGTTGCTGTTCCGCGTGCGCCGCGACGGCGCGCCCGGCTACACGCCCACGCCGGAACAGCGCGCGGCCTACGCGCGCGAGCACAGCCCGGAAATGGTCGCGAAGCTGAGATCGCTCGGCGTGAACTTCGTGATGATGCACTGCTACAAGGGCGGCGGGCTGGAGGCCGAGCGCGAGAGCATGGCCGACGCAGTGAAGTTCGCCAAACTCTGCCACGACGCCGGTCTGCGTGTCGGCTGTTACACGTACAGCGGCGCGTTCATCTGGGAACTGTTTTTCAAGGAGAGGCCGGAGGCCAAAGACTGGACCATCCTCAACCCCGACGGCACGCCGGTCCCGTACGGCAAGGCCGGCTACCGCTACTACTGGAACCGCAGTCATCCCGACGCGCAGGCGTACTACCGGGAGATCGTGCGCTTCGCCGTCGAGGACATCCGCACCGACCTCGTTCATCTCGACAACTACACCATCGGCCCCGGTCACGATGCGAACTCGGTCGCGCGCTTCCGCGATTATCTGCGCCAGACGTTTCCGCCGGCGCTCCTCGCGGAAAACGGCATCGCCGATGTGGGCGCGGCGATGCCGCCCGACCGCGCCCGCACCGACCTGCTCGGCCGCGCCTGGGCGGACTTCTGCTGCCAGTCCATATCCGACTCGTTTCACGCGATGACCCGCTACGCGCGCATGCTGCGGCCGGACATCCTGATGGAAACCAACCCGGCCGGCATCGGCCCGACGATCCGCTGGTCGGTGGATCACGGCCGGCTGCTGCGCGGGGGCGAGGCGTTCTGGGACGAAGGCCGGCATCCCGGTTTCATTCAGAACACGCTCCATACGCGCATCCGCACCTTCAAGGCGGCCCGCGGCCTGAACAACTCGGCGTTCGTTTATGTGGTGAACCCTCTCGAGGCCGCCGAATCCATGGCCTTCAACCTCGATTGCCTTGGCGCGATCTGCTGGTTCGAATACGGCGAGATCGTCGAGAAGCCCGGCGTCAACCAGCCGATGTCGCCCGCGCTGGGGCCGTTCGTCAATTTCTACCATAAACGGCGCGATCTGCTGCGCGATGCAAAGGTTGTGGCGGATGTCGGCGTGTTCCGGAGTTTTTCCTCGATGCAGTTCGGGCCGCCGGCGCAGGCGAAACTCACCGGGGAGATCGAGGACCTCCTCATCGCCCGCCGCGGTACGTTCCAGCTGGTGTTCGATCAACAGCTTGACGAATTGTCGCGCTGGCCCGTCGTCGTGATGGCGGGCTGTGTCGCGCTATCGGACGCGCAGGTGAAACAAATCGGGCGCTACGTCACGGACGGCGGCCGGCTGTGCGTGATCGGCTCGCTGGCGACCCACGACGAATGGATGTTCCCGCGCCGCAAACCCGCGCTCGCCGATCTGCCGCCGGACCGGGTCATCCGCGTGGACGAGAAAGGCGACTGGCTCGATGCCATCCGGCGCGCGTGCGGCGGCCAGCTCTCGCTCTCCGTCACCAGCGGCGCGCCGGGCCTTTGTGCGGAGCTGACCGAGCAACCTGGCCGCCGCATGGTGCATCTGGTGAACTATCGCGCCGGCGAACCGGCCAAAAACGTGGCCGTCCGCGTCGCGCTCCCGAAGGGCCGCACGGTTAAATCGGTTGCCCTCGCGAGTCCCGAACGCGAGCGCGACATCACGCTGCCATTCTCACCGTCGTCCGGCGCCGTGAGCTTCACGGTCCCATCTGTCGGCGTTTACGAGATCGCCGTCGTGACGTTGAAGTGATGTGCAGGCCGGCTCAGACCCAACTATTCCGCGTGTTCCGCGGTTAATGCCCAGTCATTCATTTCTGTGGTGAACTGAAAATCTCGCTCTTGCTGAAAGGGAACCGGATCTTCAGCGGGAGGGATTCATCAGCGCGGAAGTTTCGTGCCAGTAGCGCACGAGGTCTTTCCGCTTGCGGCTCGAAAATCCGCGCCTAGCGTCAAGCCATGCAGGTGAAGGAATTCAAGAAGCTCGCGGAGCGTAAGCCGTTTCGCCCTTTTGTCGTGCGACTCTCGAATGGCGCGGAGTATGAGTTTAAGGACGCGAAGGACATCGGTGCGCCGAGGAACTACCGGCTCATCATGTTTTTTGGCGAAGATGAGGCTGTCCGGATCGACACCGACAGCATCGTCGAGGTCATTGAGCGGTAGCTGGCGAATCCGGATATTCACGCGCGCAGCCACCAAAAGTGCCGCGGTGCTTCGGCCCTCGTTCCGGAACCGTGCGAACGCAGGCTGAAGCACCGCACTACTTCAGCCGGGGCGCCACTCACTCCGGCAGCGCCCCGCAAAACTCGGCCGGGAGAATTCGCGTGCGGCCCGGTTCGCCGGCGGGCAAAAAAAAAGACCCGCGTTGCCGCGGGTCCGTGGCCGGCTTGTGGCCGCTTACTGCGCGAGGAAAGCTTCGACGATCGCGATGCCGGTAGCGTTGTTCTTGCCCCGCACGATGGTCGAATACGCACCCGGCGGCAGCGTAATCAGAATCGCCGAGTCGGAGTCCGACAACGGCGCCATGCCCGTCGCCGTGATCGCCGCCGCAGAAGCGCCACCCTGCGCCGGTGTCCTCCAGTCGTCGTTCGTCTGGAGGAGCGTCGTGCCCTGGTAGAGATCGATCGCCGTGTCCGCGAGCTGGCCGGTGACGCCGAACTGTCCGAGCGAGGCGCCCAGCGCGCGCACGAGCACCTGCACCGGCTGCGTGCCGCGAAGGATGAAGGCGCCGATCAGCGCGTTTGCGCCGGTGCCGGCGACGCCGCGCGCCGAGATGTTGAGCAGCGGCGAATAGGCCGACTTCGGGTTGTGCGCCGAGTTGCGGCCGTTGTGCGGCGTGGCGGCGTAGGGGAAAACCTTGTGGTAGATTGCATCGTTCGAACTGACGTTGTCGATGCCGTCGGCGGAGCGGATCGTGAGCGGGATCGCGCGGAGATCGCTGATGACCGCGGTCACGCCGATATCGACCACGTCGTCACCGAAGCGCCGGCCATTCGGCCAGCCGCCGGGCACGTAGGATTTGGTCGCGTCGGCCCCGATCGCGCTGCCGGGCAGCCGGAACGGATGGCCTGCGAGCGGGCTTTCCAACACGTCGCCCCCAAAGACGCCGAGCCGCGAAAAGCCCGTGTCGTCGGCGAGCGCCGGATGGTTCGCGCCGCCGCCGGCCTTGCGCGCCGCCACGGTCGAGAGATCGACCTTGATGAGATCGGGGATGAAGATCGCCGACAGATCCGCGCGATTCGTGGTCGGCGCGACATTGCCCTTGAGCACGAGGGCGTTGATCAACGCGGCGAGTTCGGGGTTGTCGGAGTATTTTTTGAAAAGCGCCGCGTCGCTCGTCGGCTTGGTGCGGTTGTAGAGATCCTTGTCCTTGATCGCAACGAACGCCTCGCAAAACAGCGGGTTGCCCTGCCGGCCGATCTGGACCCAGTTGCCCGTGGCGGTGGCGCCCGCGGAACCGGACCCGTCGGTCAGTACGGTCGTCGCCCGGCGGCTGGTCGTCGCATAGACGCCCACCACCTGCTGGTCGCCGCCGATGTCGCTCACGGGGATCTCGAGCACGATCATGTGCAGGTTGTAGCCGCCCTGGCTGTCGAAGGTGTTGCCCGCGCCGCTGCGCAGCGCGAGCAGATCGAAGATCGCATGGATGTCGGCGAAGAAGCCGTCGTCGCGCTGGCCGGCAAACGCGCGGTAGCCGCCGCCCAGGTTTGCGATGGCGCCGGCGGTATACTCGTCGAGCCCGGACTCGGTCGCCACGCCGTCGCGCGCGGCCTGGCTGCCGTCGTTGCCCCGGTTGTATTTCGGTGTCGCAATGCCCTGGTTGTTTGGCGGGACGGTGCCGGTGCCGAGCACCGTGGCTGTGCCGCCGACCACCTTCGTCACGGTGTAAGTCTGCGTGAGATTCTGGCTCGAGTCGCCGTTCGCCGCGACCACGCCGACGTAGCTCTGCAGGATCGAGTCCTGCGTCTTGTAGGCCGTGCTGAACTGAAATTGATAGGCCACCGAGTCCGCGCCCGTTGCGAGATCGGCGCCGCGCGAGAGGAAAATCTGGTAGAGCACGCCGTCGTCGAAGTTGTATTTGTTCGGCCCGATGCCGGGCTCCTGGTGCGGATAGACGCCGAGCGCGACCTCGAGGTATTTCACGCCGTTGCGCGTGTTGAGGAACGCATACACGTCGGTGGTGTTGGCCGCGGGATCGCGGGTGACGAGCGGGGCGTCCATGTGGCTGGACGCGTGCGCCGGCGGCACGCCGAGCGCGAGACTGCACGCGAGCAAGCCCGCGGTTGTGATTTCAATTTTGGATTTCATGGCAGTGGGTAGTTTTTTTGCGTGAGGAAAGTTCCTTGGACCGGCGCGACCGCCGCCTGGAGGCGGTCGCCCAGCCGCCCGCGTTCCGATGGTGTCAGCGTCGCCGCCAGTGGTCGCGCTTTGCGGAAAAACTCGTCGGCCTCCATGGTCGCTCCCCGCGCCAGCGCGATTTCGCCGGCGTGCCAGAACAGCCGCGCATCCTGCGTGCGCTCCGCGAGGGCCGCGCGCATTTCGGCGTCCGCCGCGGCGGCGTCGCCGCTGGCGGCGAGCGCCCAGGCGAGGGCATCGTGCGTGAAAACATCGCCGCGGTTCGCCAGTTCGTCGCGCGCCAGCCGCACAGCGTCGGTTGCTGCGTCTCCGCGCGTAGCCAGAAACAGTGCCAGCGTGCGCGGGTCCGCCTGAGCGCCGCGCGCCCGCAGTTCGGACTCGATCCTCGTCGCCTCGCCGGTCCGCCCGGCAAGGCGCAGCGTGTCGGCGAGCCACCACTGATACTCCGGGAACGGATTCAGGTCCGCCGCCCGGGCGAGCACGGACGCGGCGGTGGCGTTTTTCCCGAGCCCGAGCAACGCGCGGCCCCGCGCGAGCAGTGCGGGCGGGAAATTCGCCGCCAGTCCGACGGCGGCGTCGGCGGCGTTGAGCGCCGGCTCAATGCGGCCGGCGTGGAGATAGAATCCCGCCAGCCGCGCCAGCGTCCACGCACTCGCTTCCGCGTCGCGCGGGCTGGTCGCGCGCACCGCCGTCTCCATCGCGGAGATGGCCGCGCCGAGATCGCCCTTGAGCCAGCGGACCTGCGCGATCCGGCTGTAGGCCTCCATGCCCGGCTTCAGGTCGACCATCCGCTGCAGGGCCTGGATTGCTTCGCCCAGGTTTCCCTGTTCCAGCAGAGCATCGCTCAACAGCGCAAAGTCCTCGGGCAGCCCACGCTGCCCGACGAGCTGGCGCGCCATCGCTTCCGCCTCCCGGAAGCGATGCACATTGTGCAGCACGTGGCCGCGCAGCAGCCGCGACTCCGCCCTCACGCCAAAGCGGGCGTCGATCACGTCGGCCGCTTTTTCCGCCAGCTTGTAATAGCCCGGGTCAAGCGTTCGCCGCGCCTTCGCCACAAACGCCCAGCCGAGTTGCTCAAAATCGTCGGCCTTCGCACGCGGCGCCGCCGCGCGCTCCTGCCGGGCACGGATTTCAACGTCCTCGCGCGCCGCGCCGCGGTGCGGCGCGAGGATGATTTCACGGTCGAGCTCAGAAGCGATCGCGAGTGAGGCGACGGACAAGCCGGCCAAAAAGCGAAACAGTGAAGTGAACATTGCCCTTTATTACGCGCCGATGCCAAAGCTGGACGCGTCGGCGCAAAAATAAGGAAATTTTATGCATCCGCGCGCCGCCGTTCACCGTAAGCGGCGCGCGCGGTTGCGCAGCCCGCCGTAGCGGCCGACGTAAGGAGGCCGTTGTCACGTCGGCCGCCCCGACTACCTCGGAGTTTGACTCAAAACCGCCGCGTGACGCTTGCCCGCACCGTGAACGGCTCGGCGGGGTGAAAATGGACATCGTCGACGCCCGCCGCCGGCTCGCCGCGCAGCCGCGACGTGTAGAAGTAGTCGATCGCGCTGTCCTTCCGGTTGAGCAGGTTGAAAACCTCCACCTGCGCGGCCCAGTTGCGGTTGAATTCGTAGCCGGCCAGCGCGGTCAGCAACAGCGTCTCGCCCGAACGCACGCTGTTATCCTCGATCAGGGCGCACGGCCCGAAATAGCGCAGCCGCACTCCGCCGGAGAATCCCTCGAGGTCATGCACCGTCACACCGGCGGCGATGACACGCTCAACCGAGCCGGAAATCCGCTGGCCGATGGGCGCGCCGGTGGCGGGATCGAGTTCGTTGTCGCGGAAGCGCGACTGCGAGAGCGAGACGTCGGCGTCGAAAGTGAGCCACTTTGTCGGCGAGAAATTATTTGCGAGCGCAGCGCCGCCGGCCATGGAGGTGAGAAGGACGAGCAGCGCGAACGCGCGCGGAGGGAAAAAGTAAGAATGCATGACGAATGAGCTGCTAGATTGGACGGCGCGCCCCATCGGCTGCGCACGAGTTGAAACCACGACGCGCCCAAGGTTGGGCGGATGATGTTTATCCGCGCCACCGGGCGTGCATTGATCCTGACGGCGCTTGGGGAGTAATGCGCCCTACCCAATCAGGCGCGGCGGCTCCTGCAGCGGCGGCGCTCGGCGCGCTTCCGGACATGCGATGTCGCCTGCGACCTCGTGCGCCGCGCGCAACGCGGGCGGCAGCACCTCGGTCACTTGCTCGACGGACAACTCAATCTTTTTTAACCCCGTCTCGGCCGGCACGGGCGGCATCGGTGGCCTTGGCGGCGCATCGCCCGCCGTCGCGAGCAAGCCCGGCGCTTTCTGGCCCACGAGCACAAGCGCCACCTCCGCCGTCAGCCGTTGCTGGTGCGAAAAGTGCCGCGCCCCGTCGAGCCACGCGATCAGCGCGTAGGTGACCGGCTGCGGACTGTTCGCGCAAAACCACGCCGCCAGCAGCAACCAGAACGGCCAGCGGGCGGGTGGGGATGGGCGGGACCGCGACGGCATGATGGACATCATACGCCTCGAAGACGCGCGCGGATGCGAGAGATTTGTTTGTCGGAGCCTGCGTGCAGGCGATGGGCTGCCGCCTGAATCGCCTGCAAGCTGGCTCCGGCCTAAAACAGCGTCCGCTCCGGAAACCAATAAAGCCCCGCCACCGACACGATCGCCGACAGCGCAGGCACGCCGCGCGCGACGAACTTT
>JACQWL010000519.1 GCA_016209255.1 Verrucomicrobiota bacterium | reverse complement strand
TTGTCATTCTGAGCGCAGCGAAGAATCCAGTCGGAGCAACGAGGCCTCTGCACGCTGCGGAGATCCAAGTGGATTCTTCGCTGCGCTCAGAATGACAGGGGAAGACCTTTATTGAAAACCCGCCCTGGCTGGCGCGTCACACTCTCAGCCCGTTCGGCACGAGCGGGAGCGAGCGGAGCCGCACGCCCACCGCGTCGAAGATCGCGTTGCCCACCGCCGGCGCGATGCCGACGATCGGGGCCTCGCCGCCCCCAGCAGACGGCAGGTCCTTGCGATCGAGGAGCACGATTTCGATCGCGGGCGTGTCGCTGAACCGCGGCACGCGGTAGCGCGTGAAGTTCGGGTTGAGGATCCGGCCGTTTTCAAACCGCACCGCCTCGAACAGCGCGCCGCCTAGTCCCTGCACAATCGCGCCCTCGATCTGGTTTTTGAGGTGATCGGGGTTGACGACCGCGCCGCAGTCGAACGACTCCACCACGCGGCGGACGGCGACCTTGCCCGTCGCGCGGTCGATCGCGATCTCGGCGACGGTGGCGACGTAGCCGTTCTTGTCGAAACCGACGGCGAGGCCGGCGCCGTGGCCGGCGGTGCGGGCGCGCGTGTTCCAGCCGAACGCCTTCGCCGCCGCCTCGAGCACGGCGCGGGCCCGCGGATCGCTCAGGTTCTTCAGGCGGAATTCGAGCGGATCGATCTTCGCAGACCGCGCGAGTTCGTCGATGTGCGTCTCGCGGGCGAAGTGGTTGGCGGTTGCCGCGAGCGCGCGATACGAGCCCGTGCGCAGCGGCGATTTTGCGGCGTGAAACTCGGCACGCTGGCCGGGCACATCGTACAGCGCCCGGATGGCGGCGCCGCCGGAATTGTAGTTGTGGTGTTCCCAGCTCGTGATGCGTCCGTCCGCGCTAACCGCACTGTTGATTTCAATCAATCCCGCCGGGCGGAAATAGGCCCACGTGAACTCCTCCTCGCGCGTCCACACGAGCTTCACCGGCTTGCCGGCGGCCTTCGCGAGTCGCGCGGCCTCGACCGCGGCTTCGCCGGTATGTTTGCCGCCGTAGCCGGAGCCGGTGTCCGGCACAATCACGCGGATCCGCTCCTCGGGAATGCCAAACGCGGTCACGAGCTCGCCGCGCACGCCGAATGGCCGCTGCGAACCGGTCCACACCGTGAGCTGGTCGCCCTGCCACTCGGCCACGCCGGCGCGCGGCTCGAGCGGCGCGTGGGCGATGTACGCGACGGTGTAGCTCTGGCGCAGCGTGCCGGGCTCAGCGGGCCCGGCTGCCGCGGGCGGCGGTGCGTTCCGGGCGGTGGACTTGAGATGGGCGAACAGTCCGCGTTCGGAAACTTGCGGCGGGGATTTCCATTCGGCGCGCAACGCCGCGAGGGCTTGCGCCGCCTGATGCTCGGTCGGCGCAGTGACACCGACGAAACTGCCGTCCCGCACGACGGTGACGCCGGGCATCGATTCGGCCGCGCTCGCGTCGAGCGAAACGAGCGTCGCCTCAAACGCTCCCGGCCGGAGCACGCGGCCGTGCACCAGACCGGGCCGCTGCACGTCGGACGCGTAGGCGTGTCGTCCGTTGACGTATTTACGGCCGTCGATTTTCGGCACCGAGGTGCCGGCGATTTTCCAGGCGGTCGCGGGCTTGAGCGCGATCGTGTCGGCAATGGCGACGACGAGTTTTTCGCCCTTGGTGAGTTCGCCGAAGCCGATCGCGCGGTTGCTGGCGGGGTGGCGGATCTTTCCTTCGGCGGCGGTGAGGGCGCCGCGGTCGACCTGCCAGTTTTTCGCCGCGAGATCGAGGAGCGCCTCGCGGGCCGTCGCGGCGACCTTGCGGAGCTGCAGGTTCATGTCGGGCGTGGTGCGGCTGCCGGCGGTGCCGGAGTCCCACGGCGTGAGCGATGTGTCGCCCATCACCAGCTTGATCGCGGCGAGCGGCGCGGGCAGTTCCTCGGCGACCGCCTGGGTGAGCGACGTGCGGATGTTCTGGCCGACCTCGGCCTTGCCCGTGAAAACCGTGATCGCGCCGTCGGCGGCGATATGCAGCCAGGCGGCAAGCTCGGTTGGCCGGCGCTGGCCGCCGCGACCGCCGCCCCGCCCCTTGCCGCCGGATTCGGCCTGCGCGCGTGCGTCGTTGGAATCGAGCAGCCAGACCACGGCGAGGCCGCCGGTGAATGTCTTGAGAAAGGCGCGGCGGCTCCAACCGGAGGTTGCCTCGCCTTGGTTGGATGTAGGAGTGGCTTTACGCCGCGATAAATTGGCCAAGTCGCGGCATAAGGCCGCTCCTACAGCTTGCCCTCGGAATGCCTCGGGGTTTGACCCTGGGATCTTTACTTTGGAAAAGGCACTCATGCTGTGCCTCCGTTCATTGCTTTCGCCGCGCGTTTGATCGCGGCCAGAATGCGCGGATAGACGCCGCAGCGGCACACGTTGCCGTCCATGAAGCGGACGATCTCCTCGTCGGTCGGGCGCGGGTTTTTCGCCAGGAGGGCGACGCCCGACATGATCATGCCCGAGGCGCAGTAGGCGCATTGGAACGTCCCGGCCTCGATCAGGCTTTCCTGGAGCGGATGCAACCGGCCGTCGTGTTCCAAGCCTTCGATCGTGGTGATTTTCTGCGGGCCGACGGTGCCGACGGCTGTCATGCAGGATCGGACTGGCACGCCGTCGAGCAACACGGTGCAAGCGCCACACTGGCCTTCACCGCAGCCATACTTCGTGCCGGTGAGCGCCAGATCATCGCGCAATACGCTGAGCAGCGTCCGGTCGGCGGCGGCATCGCAAGCGTGGGCGGCACCGTTCACGAGCAGGGAAGTGACATTGGTCATGAGGCGGTCAGGCAGGCCGTCCGGTTACGATGGGCGGATTCACATACATGTGCAAAAAGGCGGCCGTGTGGATACCGGAATCGCACACTAGAGCCGCCGGCGGCCGGATTTCCAGACTTCTAGCCGGCATTTTTCCTGCTGCGGCCCGCTGGCCGCAACCAAAGCCCTCACCACGGATTGCACGGATGGGCCCGGAGTGCCCGGGAAACGGCCAGCA
>JACQWL010000524.1 GCA_016209255.1 Verrucomicrobiota bacterium | reverse complement strand
GTCGTAGAGAGGGCGTCGGCAAGCGACGCCCCCTGCACTCACCAATTAGTTTGCACGGCGCAACGGGTGAACGGGGTTCTACTGCATGGCCCGGCTCAGCCGGTCGCAAGCACGCGGTCCTTCTCGGTCTTCAAACGCAGCTGGCCGCAGGCGGCGTCGATGTCGTGGCCCTTTTCGCGGCGGAGCGTTACGGAGATGCGCGCGGCGCGGAGCACGTCGGCGAAGCGTTCCTGGCGGGTGAGGCTCGGGCGTTTCCACGGCAGGCCCGCGACGGTGTTGTAGGGAATGAGGTTCACGTGCGCATGCAGATCGCGCGCGATGTCGCGGAGTTTTTCCGCCTGCGGCAGCGAGTCGTTCACCTCCGCGATGAGGATGAACTCGAGGGTGACCATCCGGCCGTGTCTTTCGGAGAACGCGCGCACGGCGGGAAGGAGCCTGGCCAGCGGGAAGGCCCGATTCACCGGCATGATTTTTTCGCGCACTTCGTCGGTGGCGCCATGCAGCGAGACGGCGAGCCGGAAGCCGAGCTCCTCCCCGGCGAGTTTCAGGATCTGCGGCACGAGGCCGCTGGTGGAAATCGTGATCCGGCGCGCGCCAACACCCAATCCCCACTCGGCATTCACGATGGTGAGCGCCCGGAGGAGGGCGTCGTAGTTCGCGAGGGGTTCGCCCATCCCCATGACGACGATGTTGTCGAAGGAAGCCAGTTCCATGCGGGCCCGGGGCGTGCGGGCGTCCTCGCGATAGCACACCTGGAGGAGCTGGGCGACGATCTCGCCGGCGCTGAGGTCGCGTTTGAGCCCGGCGAGTCCGCTGGCGCAGAACACACACCCCATCGCGCAGCCGACCTGAGTGGAAATGCAAATCGTCTTGCGCGAATGTTCGACGCCCACGCCCTCCTGCGGCGCGCGGATAATGACGGTTTCGATCAGCGAACGGTCGCCGAGCTCGAGCAGCAGCTTGTCCGTGACATCCTCGGACTGCTGGTTGAGCACGAGCGTCGCGGGCATGAGATCGAACGCCCCGGCGAGCCAGGTCCGGAGCGGCTTGGAGAGGTTGGTCATCTCGTCCCAGGAGCGGACGCGCTTCTTGTAGAGCCACGCGAGGATTTGTTGCGCGCGAAAAGCCGGCTCGCCGCCCGCCCGGAGTTTTTCCGTGAGGGTGTCGAGTGTCTCGCCGGTGAGCGGCGGCTTCTCGGGCGTGAATTTCATCCGCGGAAAAAGTGGGAGCGGACGCGCACCGGGTCAAAGGATACTGTTCCACCAATCCTGGGATTGCCGGCCGCGCCGGACCCGCCATGCTGCGATGAATCCACTATGAAAAGGCACCTGCTCCTCGCCTTCGCTCCGCGCCGCTCGTTTCAACTGGACGTGCTGTTTGTTTCGAAGGCCAAACGGCATCTCATGCAGAAGATTCTTCGCGGGCCGGCCGACTTGGTGATTGAGGTGATTTCCGAGTGGGGCCGGCGGCGCGACCGCATCGACAAGCGGGACATTTATGCGCTGCACGGCATCCCGGAGTATTGGATCGTCGATCCCGAGGCGCGCAGCGTCGACGTGCTCACGCTCGAAAAGGGCGAATACCGGCTCGCCGGCCGCGCGGGCGTGGGCGAGACGGCGCGGTCGGTGCTGCTCGATGGCTTTGCGCTCGATGCAGGCAGACTGTTCAACGCCTGAGTTTCCCGCGAACCGCTGGCTCGCCATGCACGCGGCGGCGTGACGGTTTACCGGTTACGGAACGTTGCTGTCGGCTTCGAGTCGCTCTTGATACTTGGTCACCAGTTTTCTTGCGCCACTTTTCTCTTCTCCATCGAGTGCTGCCCACCGCTCTTTCTGTGAGTCTCGCAGAGAAGCTTGTCTCTTCGAAAATCGAAGAAATCCAGTCACCGCAGTTTTCACCGCTGTTTGGACGAAGATGACCCGCTACGGTTTGAGCCAGCGCACGAACCACTCCTTGGCGGCGGTCAGCGATTCGGGCAGGACTTTGTGGCCGGCGTTCGGTTGGATGCGCAGGACAAATTTCTCCTCCGCGCCGGCCGCACGGTAGGCGGCGCGGGCGGCTTCGGCGCACTCGTTGAGGCCGGGCATCGGCGTGCGCGGATCGCTTTCGCCGTTGATCGAGAGCAGCGGGCGCGGCGCGATGAGCGGGAGCATCGTGGGGCCGTCGAACTCGCCGTCGATGCCGGGGGCAACGCGAGCGTAAAATCGGCGCACGAAGTCGGCGCCGGGGTTCGCGACGCCGCTGTCTTTCGCCGCCGCGTCGAACGCGGCTTGAACGGTGCCGATGCGCGACTGCCATGAGTCGTGTTCGATCGCCCAGCGAAAACTCTGCACGCCGATGCACGGTACCGCGACGGCGACCCGCGGATCGACGGCGGCGGCGAGGTAGGTCTCGATCCCTCCCTTGGAAAAGCCGATGAGCCCAATCCGGCGCGGGTCGACGTCGTCGCGGGTCTCGAGATCGTCCACCAGCCGCATGACGTCCCAAACGGTGTCGAAGAAAAACGGGTGTTCCCGGCCGGTGCGAAATGCGCGCAGGATGGCGTCGACATACTCGGCGGAGCCCTTGCCGGCTCTCGAGCGGGCGCCGTGGTAACGGCCATCGATCGCGACGGCGATGAAACCGGCGCGGGCGAGTTCGATCATGAATGGAAGCTGGCTCTCCTTCGTGCCACCGGTGCCGTGCAGCACGATGACCACGGGGCGCCGGCCGGAACCGGCCGGAGATTTGACGAGCCGGCCGGGCACACGCTGACCGGCTTCGACGCCGAAGCTGAAGGCGGCGTGGACCAAGCCGTCTTTTTCCACCGGCGCCTGCCGTTCCGGCGCGAGCGACACCCGGGGGCGGTCGATGAGTTTGAGAAAGGCCGTGCGGGAGTCGGCGGCGTGGGCCGGCACGGCGAGTGCGAGCATCGCGGAGAAGGACGCATAGAAAAGGGCGCGGGGGGGCATGAGGCGATGCGAGCAGGGTGTGAACGAGAGGGCAAGCGGGTAGGGCGGGTTGAAAACCCGCCCTACTTCTTAAGCGCGCGGTTGAGCGCGCTGACGATCGCCTTGATCGACGCGAGTTCGATGTTGGTGTCGATGCCGGCGCCGAAGAGGGCGTGGCCGCGTCCGGTCTTGATCTGGATGTAGCTGACCGCGCGCGCCTCGGACCCCTTGCCCAGCGAGTGCTCGACGTAGCTGAGCACTTCGAACTTCGGCAGACTCGTGGTGCCGAGCGCGCGGACGAAGGCGTCGATCGGGCCGTTGCCCTCCGCCGTGAGCTTGTGCGTCTGGCCGTCGAGCGTAAGCGTGGCGGCGCATTTCACCGCGCTGTCGCGTTCGGTGGTCTTGAAATGCTGCAGCGCGAGCGGACCGGTACGTTCTAGATACTCGCGGCGGAACACGTCGTGAATTTCAACCGGCGTGAGTTCGGTGCCCTTGGCGTCCGCCACGTCGTTGATGATCCGGCCGATTTCCCTGTGCATGAGCTTCGGCAGCGAATACCCGAACTCGTGCTCGAGGACATAGGCGACTCCGCCTTTGCCGGACTGGCTGTTGATCCGGATGATCGCCTTGTAGCTGCGGCCGACGTCGGCGGGGTCGATCGGAATGTAGAGTACATCCCACGGGGTGGCGGGTTTTTGCAGCGCCCAGGATTTCTTGATCGCATCCTGGTGCGAGCCGCTGAACGCGGTGAACACGAGTTCCCCTGCGTAGGGCAGGCGCGCGGGGACCTCGAGGCGGGTGCAGCGTTCGTAGACTTCGCGGATTTCGTTGATGTTGCTGAAGTCGAGCCCAGGGTGGATGCCCTGCGTGTAGAGGTTCAGCGCGACGGTGACGATGTCGACGTTGCCGGTGCGCTCGCCGTTGCCGAAGAGCGTGCCCTCGACGCGGTCGGCGCCGGCGAGCAGGGCCAGTTCGGTGGCCGCGATGCCAGTGCCACGGTCGTTGTGCGTGTGCAGCGAGACCAGCGTGCGGTCGCGGCGGGTGAGATGCGTGCACATCCACTCGATTTGGTCCGCATGGACGTTGGGCGTGGCGTATTCGACCGTGGCGGGGAGGTTGAGGATGATCTTATCCTCGCGCGTTGGCTGCCAGATGTCGGTCACGGCCTCGCAAACCTCGAGGGCGAATTCGAGTTCCGTGCTGGTAAAGCTCTCGGGCGAGTATTCGAAGCGCATCCGCGTCCCGGCGGCGACGAGCGGCTGCGAATACTGCTTCACCCACGTCGTGCCTTGGGTGGCGATCTTGACGATGTCGGCCCGCGTGGCGTTGAAGACGTATTTTCGCTGGGCCGGCGAGGTGGAGTTGTAAAGATGGAAGATGGCGTTCCTGGCGCCGCGCATCGCCTCGATGCTGCGCGTGATCAGCTCCTCGCGGCACTGGCAGAGAATCTGGATCGCGACATCGTCGGGAATCCGGTGCTCCTCGATCAGCCGGCGGCAGAAATCGAACTCGATTTGCGAGGCGCTCGGGAAACCGACTTCGATTTCCTTGAAGCCGATCTTCACCAGCAGCTCGAAATATTCGAGCTTCTCCTCGACGCTCATCGGCTGGGCGAGCGCCTGGTTGCCATCGCGCAGATCGACGCTGCACCAGATGGGCGCGCGCTCGAGCGTGCGACCGGGCCACTGGCGATCGGGGAGGTGAACGGGAGGAAACGGACGGTATTTCGTGACGGGAGCAGGTTGCATGACCAAAAAATCGACTGACAATAATGTAAGGATGGAGGTTGGGCGGACGGTCTGGCCGGCGTAAAAGCGGGCAGACGATTAACCAGCCGCCAAGCTGGCGGCGACAAGAATTCAGGCCTACGCACGACCCGCCGCTCGGCGGCGTCCTCAGAGGTCGTGCGCGTTGGTAAGTCGAAGGGCCGGGAGCGAAATCCGCATGGGGATCCGTCCTGATATCGGCGCCCCGCGCCAAAAGTCAAGCGGTGGCTCCGCCCGGCGGCGCCTGCCTGTAACCGGCCCGGCGAAGGCGCGTCTTGCCTGCTATGCCGTACCTTGCCTCCATGCGCCCATGCCTGACGACGACGTTGTGCCGCTCGATCTGGCTGGCTGCCTCAACCGCGTGCGCCAGCGGGATCAAGCGGCTGCACGCGAGCTGGTGGAGCATCTCTACCCCCTGGTCATTCGCATCGTCCGTTCCCATCTTCCCCGGCGCGTCGCCGAGGAAGACCTGGCACAGGAAGTGTTCATGAAAATGTTCACCCGACTCGAACAGTATCATGGCGCCGTGCCGTTTCCGCACTGGGTTTCGCGGATCGCGGTGACGACCTGCATCGATCATCTGCGGGCGCAGAAACGCCGGCCGGAATTTCGGTGGGCGGACCTCTCGGAGAACGAGGTGCAGGTGCTCGATGCGGTGATGACCAACGAAGACGACGTCCCCGCCAACGACGCGATGGCGGCGCATGAGCTGGTCCACAAACTGCTCGGGCAACTCAAACCCGACGACCAGCTTGTCATCCGGCTGCTGGATCTCGAACAAAAGACGATTGCCGAAATCGCCCAACTCACCGGCTGGAACCAGTCGCTGATCAAAGTCCGGGCATTTCGCGCCCGGCGCAAACTGCAGAAATTTTTTCAGGAATTAAAGCGAAAGGAACGTTCATGAACTTCAATAATCCCCGCCATGCCTGGTGGCGACTGACGACCGCCGCCCGCCAGTCGCCCGATGAACGCCACGTGACTGCGCCTTATGGCTTCGCGACGCGGGTCGCCGCCCTTGCGTTTGCGCAAGAGCTTACGATGTCGTCGGTGGTTGAACGCGTTGCGCTGCGCGCGTTCGGTGTCGCATGTCTGCTCGCCATCCTCAGTGTGGCGGTGAATTACAAGGTGCTGTCCGGCAACGGCGCCCCGGTGGCCGTGACCGACGAATTTGCGCTCCCGGCCGACGATGCTGTCGCCGTGGTGCTGGATCTGACCGACTGAACAATGGACAAGCCTTGGAAGGTCATCTTCGCGTTTGTCGGCGTGTTTATTGCCGGCGCGGTGTTTGGAGGGCTCTTCACGCTTCGCGCCGCGGGAAAACGCTTTGTCTATTCGCCGGCGCCGGGGCGCCCCAACCTGCAGGTGCCAAGGCCGGGCGGACCGCCGCCGGGCCAGGCGCCGCCCCAATTCCCAGGCCAGCCGCCGGGTCAGTCCAAGGGGCAACTCAAGGGCCAGCCACCGGGCCAGCCCCAGAATGCCATCGGACCGGCAATGATGCGCCAGTTTACGGAGCGGCTGAGACTGACGGAGGAGCAGCGGGGGAAGATCCGGCCGATCGTGGCTCGTGCGGCCGAGGACCTGCAGCGGCTGCGGCGCGAAAATCTGCAGGACACCACGCGGGTCATGGAGCGGATGCATCTCGACATCGGGGGCTGGCTCAAGCCAGACCAGCGGAATGAACTCGAGGAGATGAAGCGCGCGATGCAGGAACGCGTGAGCGCCGAACGCCAGAAGCGCGGCGACGTGCCCCCGGGCGACGGGAACCCGCGTGCCAATCAAGGACGGCCGAACCAAGGACCGCAAAATCAGGGGCCGCGCAACCAGGGCCCGCCGGGCCAGCCGCCGTCGAATCAGCCCCGGCCGGAGAATCCGTAAGTGGCGAAGGAAACGGGCTGGCCGGCGCAAAAGGGAGTTAAGAGTTGCGCCGCGGCCCGGGCGACCCATGGTTCGCCCCGGCCAGGCGCCATGCATGGGCAGGCGCGTGAACTCCGCCAGGACCGGAAGGTAGCAACGGCAACGACGTTCTCCCAGTGCCGTGGAGTGCCTGGCCACTTTTTATTTTCGCGCTTCGCGCGACAATAAAAACCGCGCCGTAGCTCCGCTCCGCGGCGCGAAGGCGGGTTTCCCCGCTTATATGATCAGCTTTTGGAGCGCCTTTTTCGCCAATTCGTCGTCGCAATTCCCGATTTTCGATTTGGGCGGCGCACGCCTGAATGTAGGAGCTTGCGTGCAAGCGATTCGGCGGTTGCGCTGACTTTCCATCGCCTGTCCCTCGACAAGCTCGGGACCCTGAGCTAGTCGAACGGGCAAGCAGGCTTTTTCCTACAAAAAGATGTCCGGCACCTACCAAGTCATCGCGCGCAAATGGCGGCCGCAATCGTTTGCCGACGTCGTCGGCCAGGACCATGTCGTGCGCACCTTGAAGAACGCGATCACCCGCGGCCGGATCGCGCACGCCTACCTGTTCGTCGGCCCGCGGGGCACTGGCAAGACCTCGATGGCTCGGATTTTCGCGAAGGCGCTGAATTGCTCCGGTGGACCGAAGGCGGAGTTCGATGTCAGGGATCCCGCCTGCCTGGCCATCGCCGACGGCTCTCATCTCGACGTGATCGAAATCGACGGCGCCTCAAACAACGGCGTCGACCAGGTGCGCGACCTGCGGGACACCGTCCGCTACGCACCCGCCCAGGGGAAATTCAAGATCTACATCATCGACGAGGTCCACATGCTTTCGGCGCAGGCGTTCAACGCGCTGCTCAAGACGCTGGAGGAACCGCCGGCGCACGTGAAGTTCGTCTTCGCCACGACCGATCCGCAGAAAGTGCTGCCGACCATCCTGTCGCGCTGCCAGCGCTTCGACCTGAAACCGATTCCGGCCGAGCTGATCATCGAGCGGCTGAAAAAAATAGCGGTGGACGAGAAGATCGGGGTCACCGATGCCGCGCTCGCGAGCATCGCGCGGCTCGCCGATGGCGGCCTGCGCGACGCGCAATCGATCTTCGACCAGATGATTTCGTTTTGCGGCCTCGAGATCGCCGAGCCGGACGTGCTCGATGTCTACGGGCTCGTCGCGGGGGAAAAGATCGCCGCGCTCGCCGGCGCGCTGGCGGCCGGCGACCACCAGAAAATCGTCGCCATCGTCGATGACTGCGATGCCGCCGGCCGGGACCTGGTGCGGTTGCTGGTCGACGTGCAGACGCTGGTCCGCTCGGCCCTGCTCGACGCGATCGCCAAGGGCGGCCTGACCGAAACGCTCGGCGGCGTCGCGATGACCACGGAACAACTCACGCGGATGCTCGACGGACTGCGCGAAGGGGAGGGAAACGTGAAGCTCGGCCTGGCGGAGAAAATCAATTTCGAGGTCACGCTGCTGAAGGCGGTCGAGGCCAGCCGCGCGCGCGCGATCGACAGCTTGATCAAAGAGCTCGCGGCGCTGGCTGACGAAGCGGCCGCGACCGGCACCGCCGGCGCGGACGAAGGCGAAAAAAAAAAGACCTGATTGATCGGCTGGAAGCGCGGTTGGGGGCGGCGGCGAAAGGGCGGCCGGGCGCTCCGCCGCCCGGCAAGGAAGCGGCTGTCGCGGCACCAGGAAGCCGGGCGACGGAGCGCGCGGCCCGCCCCGCAGTGGACGACGTGTCGGTGGCCGCCGATTCGGTGCCGCTGGTGGACGACATGGCGCCGCTGTGGCCGGACGAATCGGCGGAGTCGGCGATGATGTCGGAGTTGGGTTCGCGCGGCGAAACGGTGAGGCCGGCGGCGGCGACGGAGGCGATCGAAGAGACCGACACGGCCCCCCTGCCGCCCCTCGATCAGCTCGTGAAACGCATTCCGCCCGCGGTTCGCGCGACGCTCGACGAATTGTTCCGCGCCACGTTCGTGACCGTGCGCCGCGTGCCGAAAAACGCGCTGAAAAACTGAAGGCGATCCGAAAACCCGTTAACCGGCTGACGTGCTCCGAGGTCGAGTAACCTATTGGGTTACCCGACCTCGGGGGTCGGGAACGGGAGAGCGGGAGCGGTTGCGCGAAACGGTTTTCGGACAACCTCGAGGCTCTATTCCCGCCAGACTGGACCAACCTCGCGGCGGCCGGTGACGTCGTGCGGATAGACGAAGGCCTCGATGCCTCGGTTCGCGAACGGCGCGAGCAGCGGCACGGGCTCGCGACGATACCATCCTTCGGCAACGCCTTCGAGTTGGTCGAGGCGGGCGAGGCAGTCGGCATCGATTGCCCAAATCTCGCCGGCGACCCCATCGGTGTCGTCGGGCAGGACCACCATTCCGGGATGGCCGCCGAGATCGTAGAGCCGGAAGCCCGGCGCGGTGCGCGCCTCGCCGAGAAATTCCTGGCCCGCCATGAAATCGTGGTTGGAGCAGTCGCGCTTGAGCGTGCCGTAAACGAAGACGAGGGTCATGGCTTCAGAGCGAAGGCAATCGGCATGGTCGCGTGGCATCATTTTGAGCCCCACCTGCGATGCCAGCCACAAAAAAAGCCGGCTCCCCGGGGAGCCGGCCGGGAAGATTCCCGCGCGAGTGAACTCGCATTTCTCCGAGGCGCTCAGACGTCGAAGTAGAGGTAGAACTCGTGCGGATGTGGGCGGAGGCGGACGGCGTCGTATTCGCCCTTCTTCATTTCGATGTAGTTGTCGAGGAAGTCCTGCGTGAACACGCCGCCCTTCGTGAGGAAGGCGTGATCGTTCTCCAGCAGCTCGAGCGCGCCTTGGAGCGAGTCGGGCACCTGCGGGACTTTGGCGTGTTCTTCCGGCGGGAGCTCGTAGAGGTTCTTGTCGAGCGGTTCGCCGGGGTGGATTTTGTTGATGATGCCGTCGAGACCGGCCATGAGCATGGCGGCGTTGGCGAGGTAGGGGTTCGCGGCCGGGTCGGGTGGGCGATACTCGATGCGCTTGGCCTTCGGGCTCGGGCTGTAGGTCGGGATGCGAATCGCGGCCGAGCGGTTGCGCGCGGAGTAGGCGAGGTTGACGGGGGCTTCGAAACCGGGGACGAGCCGCTTGTAGGAATTGTTCGTCGGATTGCAAATGGCGCAGAGCGCGGGCGCGTGCTTCAGCAGGCCACCGATGTAGTAGAGGGCGAGATCGCTGAGGCCGGCGTAGCCCTTGCCGAAGAAGAGCGGCTTTCCGCCTTTCCACAGCGACTGGTGCGTGTGCATGCCGGAGCCGTTGTCGGCAAAGAGCGGCTTAGGCATGAACGTGACGGTCTTGCCGTGCTTGTAGGCGACGTTCTTCGCGACGTATTTGTAGACACACATCTTGTCCGAGGTGCGCAGGAGCGTGTCGAACACGATGTCGATTTCGGCCTGGCCGGCGGTCGCGACCTCGTGGTGCTCGCGCTCGATCGGCACGCCGAGCGCTATCATCGTGAGGATCATCTCATTGCGGATGTCAATAAGCTTGTCGGTCGGGGCAACGGGGAAATAGCCCTCTTTGGGGCGAATCTTGTAGCCGAGGTTGGGCGAGCCGTTGTCCTCCTTTTCCTTGCCGCGGTTCCAGATGCCCTCGATGGAATCGACCTTGTAGTTGGCGAAGTGGGAGCCGCCGTCGTAGGTCACGCTGTCGAAGATGAAAAACTCCGCCTCGGGCCCGAAGTAGGCGGTGTCGGCGATGCCGGTGGACTTGAGGTACGCCTCGGCTTTTTTCGCAATGCCACGGGGGTCGCGCTCGTAGGGCTGGCGCGTGAGCGGGTCGACGGTGTCGCACGAAATGGAAAGCGTGGCGTTGGCGGCAAACGGATCGATAAATGCCGTGGCCGCATCGGGAAACACCAGCATGTCGGAGGAATGGATGACCTTCCAACCGCGGATCGACGAGCCGTCGAAGCCGAGACCGTTTTCGAACACGTCGTCGGTCAGTTCGGACACCGGGATGGCAAAATGCTGCCACGTGCCGAGGATGTCGCATAATTTCAGGTCGACAATTTTGATGTCTTTGTCTTTGGCCAGTTTGATAACTTCTTTCGGAGTCATGAGGTTTTTGAGTTGGATTTTCCGGATTTGGAAAGGACCAAAGCCAGCAAGGCAAATGCCAATTGCAATGGCTAACGCAAATCCGGCGAAAATTTTCCGGTCATGTCATGGCTCATCGCGGCAAGCTGGCGCCGAAGCCCGGGGAGGAACCGCAATCGAACGCGACTCGTGCGGACGGGAAGCCGGCTTGTCTTTACGGTGCATGGAGCTACGCTCGTGCCCATGTTCTCCCAAGGGTCTTGCTGGCGCGTCGATTGCGAGACGAAGCGGATGCGTTCCGCGGCCCGGTTCCGGCCCGTCCTCCTGGCAACGGCCGCCGGTCGGAGAAGGTCGCTCCGCCCAGCCGCTGCCGCGCCCGCGGCCCGGATCGCGTGAGCGCCGCCGGCTTTCGCTCCACCCTCGTCGGCGAACATCCCGATTTCGCGGCCGACGCGCTCGATGCCACCGCTTGGGCGCGCCTGGAGCGCCTCACGCTCGCCAGCCCGCTCTACGCGCAGACGCTCCGTCGCTTTCCGCAATATTGCCTCTGGCTCGAAGAGCCACGCAATCTCCACACGACCTACCGGTTTCGGGCGCTGGCGGACGAATGGCGGGCGTTTGCCGCGCCCGACGCGGCCGAACTGGCCGACGACAACGTTCTCCTCTCGCGCCTCCGCCGCTGGCGCCACCTGATGTCGCTCCGCATTGCGCACCGCGGCGTGAACGAACTCGCCGACGAGGCCACCTGCGTGGCGGAGCTGACGCGCCTCGCCGAGTTTTGCCTGCGCGAGTGCCATCTCGTCGCGCTGCACCGCTGGACCGAGCGGCACGGCGAACCATGGGACGAGGAACTCGGGCGCCCCGCGCGTTTCTGCGCGCTCGCCCTCGGCAAGCTCGGCGGGGAGGAGCTGAACTTTTCCTCCGACATCGATCTCCTCTACCTCTACGAAGGCGAAGGCCATTGCCGGCGCGACGGCGTGCCGACGACCCACGAAAACCCCGAGTTCTTCGCGAAACTCGCCGAGACCATCACGCACGTCCTCACCGAGCAGACCGAGGACGGGTTTCTCTTCCGCGTGGACACGCGCCTGCGGCCCGACGGCGCGCACGGCCCGCTGGTGCCGTCGCTCGCGGCCCTGGAAAATTACTACGCCACCGGCGGCCAGACGTGGGAGCGGCTTGCGCTGCTGAAGGCGCGGCCGGTCGCCGGCGACCGGCCGCTGGGCGCCGAGTTGCTGGAAAACCTCCACAGCTTCCGCTATCCCCGCCATCCGCCGCCCTCGCTGCTCGCGGAGGTGGCCGCGATGAAGTTGCGCACCGAGCGCGAGGTCGTCGGTGCGGCGGTTCTCGCGCGTGATGTGAAGAACGGGCCCGGCGGCATTCGCGACATCGAGTTTGTCGCGCAATCGCTCCAGCTCCTGCACGCGGGCCGGCTGCCGTTTCTGCAAACGCATTCGACCGTACGCGCGCTGGGCCAGCTCGCGCGCTACGAATTGCTCAAGGCCGACGAAGCCGGATTTTTGCAGGAGGCCTACTGGTTCTTGCGCCGGGTCGAACACCGCGTGCAGATGCGCGACGAGCGCCAGACGCACCTTCTGCCCGACGCGCCCGCCGGGCTGGCGGCGATGGCCGCTTCGCTGGGCTTCGCTTCGGTCGAGGCGTTCCAGCGGGAACTCGACCGGCGCCGGACCCGCGTGCGCCAGCTTTACGACGAACTGTTCGCGGATCGCGACGTCGATCGCGTCTTCGAGGCGTGGTGGACGTTTTTCACCACCGGGCAAACCCCCGCGCCGATTGCCGGGCGCCTCGCCCGCTGGTTCGGCGGCGCGCCGGACGCCGCGCGGGCGCTGCGCGTTTTCGCGTGTGGGGACCACCGGATGCAAATCACGCGCGAGCTGATCACGCGTTTCCAGCACCTCGCGGAGAGTTTCGACACCCTGCTGCCGGAGCTGGCGCAACCGCTCGAGACCCTTGCCCGGCTGGCGCGATTTGCCGAGCGCTATGGAACGCGCCAGCAATTCTTCAACAGCTGCGCGGACAACCCGCAGCTGCTTCGCGTGCTCGCGCTGCTTTGCGATCGCAGCGGCTACATCGTCGAGCTGCTGTGCGCGCACCCGGAGATCCTCGAGGAAGTGCTGCGGCCCGAAATTCTCCGCCAAAAGAAATCGCGCCTCGATCTGGCCGGAGAGCTCGCGGCCGGGCCGCCGGGGGCGGAACGCGACGCCTGGCTCTGGCTCTACGTGCGCGCCGAGCAAGTGCGCCACGCGATCGGCGAGCTGCTGGGATTTTTCTCGATCGAGGAAGTCGAGGCCGGGCTTTCGCAGCTCGCCGACGCGGTGCTCGCGCATGTCTGCCCCAGCCCGCAACTGCTCATCGTCGCGCTCGGCAAATACGGCGGTGCGGAGCTCACGTTCGGCTCGGATCTTGACGTGCTGCTCGTCGCGGCGGAAGGCGACGAACAGACGGCCGGGGACGCGTTGCAGCAGCTGCGGCGGACCCTGCAGCATGGCGGCCCGCTCGGGGTGGCCTACGAGTTCGACCTGCGGCTGCGGCCACACGGCGACGCGGGACCGCTCATCACGACGCTTTCGAGCCTCGCGGCCTATCATCAGGGCGGCGGCGCGCAGACGTGGGAAAAACAATTGCTCACCCGCGCGCGGGTCGTGGCCGGCGCGCCCGGGTTTGCGGCACGCTTCATGGCCTGGCGCGACCAGCTGGTGTATGCCGCGCCGCTCTCCGACGCCGAACTCGCCGCCGTCTGGACCATGCGCGCGCGAATCCAGCGCGAGCGCGACCCGGTCTCGCCGCCCGAGCGCGCGTTCAAGACCTCGGCGGGCGGACTGGTGGATTTCGAGTTCCTCGCGCAAACCCTCCAGCTGCTGCACGGCCACGCCGATCCGCGGCTGCGGGTGACCGGCACACGCACCGCGCTTCGCGCGCTGGCGGCCGCCGGCGTGATTCCACCCGCTGCCGCGCCGCGATTCCTCGAGAATTATGCGTTCCTCAAACGCATCGAAATCATGCTGCGGCGCGACACCAACTGTGCGGTCAGCACGCTGGGCGCTTCGTCCGCCGAACGCTTCCCACTCGCCCGGTGGCTGGGTTATGCCGACGAACCGCTCTTTTGGGCTGAATACACGGCGCGCCTCCAAGAGACACGACAGCTTGTGGCCGCGCTCGCCGATCCGGCACAGGGGCTTTCGTTTTGAGCTCGAGGCCGGCGGACGCTTCCGGGGCCGGAGACCGGAGCGCTGTGGAGGCGCTTTTTGATTTGCGGCGGAAGGCGGGCATCTCCGTCGGAACGGCGCCCGTGGCCGGTCGCGCGAATTTTTCGCTCGGAGCACGGGTCGCGACAGCGCAATGTCCCCGATATGCCCGCCGCTGAATTGCCGCCGCGCGTCTCCGGATGGGAGTGGGCGCAAGCCGTGCTGCTCGCGGTGAATCTTGCCTGGACGACACTCTGCCTCGGCGGCTACCTGCCGGAAACGATGGTGATTACGAGCGCTCTGACGGCGCTCTTGCTGGGGGTTCATTTCCTGAGCTGCCTGCGCGAAAAGGTCCGTACGCACCCGGCCGGCTGGTTTCTCGTCCCGTTTGTGGCGTATGCCGCGGCCAATATCGTCTGGGTGACGCCGGTCCGCTGGATCGGGTGGCTGGATTGGTTCGGCTGGGTGCAGATGATTGCGGTGTTCTGGGTCGTGCTCAACGGCGTGCGTTCACCTGCGCCGCGCCGCGCGCTGTTTCTTGTCCTGGTCGCGCTCGGTTTCGTGGCCGTTGTGTTGGGATCCTACCAGCGATTTGTCCGGCCCGACTGGCTGATGCTCGGGCGGGTTCAGTCGGTCTACGTGCTCGGGCGGGCGAGCGGGCCGTTTGGAATACCCAACAGCCTGGCGGCTTTCTTCCTGTTGCTGATTCCGGCGCTGGGAGCATTGACTTTCAGGCGCGGCGCCAGCGCCACGGAGCGCGTCATGTTCGGCTGGCTCATGCTCGTTTTGGGCTTTGGGCTCGTGCTCACGATCAGTCGCGGCGCAGGGATCGGGCTCGCGCTGGCGCTGGCCGTGTGGCCGATGGTGGCGGCGCGCAGGAGGAGCTGGCAGCGGCGAATCCGGCTCACCGCGGCAGTCCTCGCGGCAGTGATGCTGGCCGGCGGAGCGTTGTATGCGGCTTCACCGAAGATTCGCGATCGCGTCGTCACCGCCTTGCGCGACGCAGGGGAGAAAACCCGGCCGATCATGTGGCTGGCGTCGTGGAAACTGTTTCGCGAGCATCCGGCATGGGGCAGTGGCGGCGGCAGCTACAATGTGCTGTTCGAAAAACACCGGCCGGAACGTTTTCCCGATGAGCCGCAGTGGGCGCACAACGATTATCTGAATACGCTGAGCGATTACGGCCTGGCCGGATTCACGCTGTTTTTCGGGGCGGTCGGTGCAATTGCGAGGCGCTGTTTTTCACGCCGACGCGAAGAACGCGCCGGCACGACTGGCGTTTGGGTCGATGAGCGGGCGTTTATCTCGGCCCTTGCGGTCGGAACCCTGGCCTTTGGATTTCAGTTGATCGTCGATTTCCATTTCAAAATCCCGGCCCTGGCCATGGCGTTTGCGACCGTGGCGGCGCTGGTCGTCGGTCGCGCGTGGCCGGTCGCAACGGGACCGGAGCCGAAATCGGGCGTCTGGAATGTGGCCTTTGCCGTTGTTGGCGTGGGTGGCGCGGCGGCGATCGCGCTGTGGATCGTGCCCGATTTTCGGGGTGAGGCATTTCGTTATCGCGGACGGGAGACGATCGACCGGCTCGCAATTTCACCTCCCGCTCAGGCGGGCTATCGGGCGGGACTCACCGCGGCCCGCGCCGACTTGGCGCGGGCGGTCGCGCTTTCGCCCGCCAACGGGCAGGCATGGTCCGATTTGGCCTACGTGACCGCACTTTGGGCGCACGTCGAACCGGGCCGCACGGTCGAATTGGGTCGGGAGGCGGAAGCCGCGGCGGAGCGGGCGCTCACGATTTCCCGGGTGGGCCCCGAAAGCTGGATCCGGCGAGGAGTGGCGCGCGACATGCAGGGGCGGTGGCTGGAGGGTGGAAACGATTTTACCCGAGCCACGAGCATTGCCCCGCACAATGCGATTACGTGGTATTACTATGCCGACCACCTCAGCCGCAAAGGGACCGAGCGAGGGCTCGCGGAGGCCGCGCTGGCCTTCTGTTTGCGTCTTGACCCGGGAAATCGACCGGGGCTAGCGTTGCGCCATCGTTTGGCGATTAGCCCAAAAGCGCCTTAGCCCGTGTAATTCCATGCATCACCGATTTCTTTCCTGGCCGTTATTGCTGGCGTTCGCCGCGGTGATTTCGGTCGGGGCGCAAGTGCCGCCACCGGCTGCTGCGCCGGCGCCCGCCAGCCTGACGCAGCCCGGACTCGTGCTCGTGGCGAAGATCACTGGTACAGTTACGATGACCGTCGAGGGGACGACGAGCCCGCTCAAGGTTGACGACAGGGTGCCACAGACCGCCAAGGTTAACACGTTTCTCGATTCGAGCGCGGTGCTCGTGTTCTCGAACGGAGCGACCACTCAGCTCGGCGCAGAGACGGAACTGATAATTGAAGAATTCTTACAGGACCCTTTCGCCAGCACGATCGCCGTTGCCACCCTCGCCGAGGAGCCGACGCCGTCGCGTACCAGACTCGCCCTCAATCGCGGTGAACTGGTCGGCAACGTCAAGAAGCTGAAGCATGACCAGGGCTCGTCCTTCACCGTCCAGACGCCCGTTGGCGCCGCTGGTATTCGTGGCACGACGTTCCGGATCGTCTTTCGCCCCTCGGGCACCGGACTCGCGTTTTTCTCGCTCAGCACGGTCGAGGGCAACATGGCCTTTCAGCAGCCGACTCCGGGCGGCGGTGCTGCAGGGGCTGCACCGGCTGCTGGCGCCGCCGGAACGCCTGATCCCGGTGCTGGAGCCACACCCGCGGCTGTCGCAACTCCCGCGGCCGGCGCCACCCCCGATCCCACTGCGGCGGCCACGCCCGCCGCTGGCGCAACACCCGCCGCAGGCGCCACACCGTCTGCGGGAGCGACGCCTGCGGCTCCAGCGACACCAGCGACACCGTCTCCGGGAGCAACACCAGCGGCTCCAGTTGCGGGAGCGACACCGGCGGCGGCAGCGGCACCCGCCCCTGCGGCGCCCCGACCAGCTGCTCCCGTCGCTGGTGGTGTCTCCGTCGGCGGTGGTCAGGAATTTGTAATCACGGTCAACGTGAATGTGAACGCCACGACTGGACAGGTGACGGTTACGGCCCGGCCCACAGTTACGTCAACTCTGGTGGTTCCGATCAGCGTGGCAACTCAGGCAGCCGTCGTCCAACAAGCACAGACGATGGCGGTGGCGGTGGCGGCGGCAACCTTTACGTCCCCGGCGCCCGCACCGGCGCCGACCGCTCAAAGCGGGACCGGCACCGGCACCGGCGCGACTGCCACCAGTGCGACGACTGGGGGCGCCGGAGGTACCACGACCGGCGGCACGACTGGCACGACCGGCTCCACGACCGGGAGCACGACGGGCACGACCGGTTCAACGACCGGAAGCACCACCGGAACGACGGGCTCCACGACTGGCACCACCACGGGCACGACTGGATCGACGACTGGAACCACTGGCACCGCCGGCACGACTGGAACCACCACTGGCACGACTGCCACGACCGCTACGACCGGCACGACCGGAACCGCAGCCACGCCCGGACCAACAGCCACGACTGGACCTCCAGCCCCGCC
>JACQWL010000507.1 GCA_016209255.1 Verrucomicrobiota bacterium | reverse complement strand
TGGGTTTGGGATAGGTCTCGCGCCAACGGCCGATGGGATCGAAGGTCTCAAGACCGAATCCGAGCGGATCGATCTTCCGATGGCATTCGGCGCAGGCTTTGTCGGCCCGGTGTTTCGCGAGCCGCTCGCGGACAGTGGACGCTCCGCTCACGTCCGCGCCGAGGGCCGGAACCACATCCGGTGGCGGCGGCGGCTTGATGCCGAGAATGTTTTCCGAGACCCAGACGCCGCGGGTCACGGGCGACGTTTCAATCCCGTTCGCGCTGACCGTGAGCACACCGGCCATGCCGAGCAGGCCGCCACGCTGGCGGTTGCCCGCGATGCTGACCCGCTGAAAACCGTCGGCGAGGCGGAGCGTTTTCTGTTCGGGCAGGTCGTAGAGTTTGGCCAGCCGCTTGTCCGCAAAGGTGTAATCGGCATCGAGAAACAGCCGCACCGATCCGTTTTCCCGGAGCAGATGACGGAAGAAGAGACGCACCTCCGTCTTCATCGCCTCGGGCAGGTTCTCGGCGTAATATACCCGCGCCGATTCACGCGCCGGCGGCATGCCGCCGAGGTCGCGCAGGTTCAGCCAGCTGTCGAGGAAGCCGTTCACAAATCCTCCGACGCGGTCGTCAGCGAGGAGCCGCAGGCTTTGCTTCCTGAGTTCCTTGGGCTCGGTCAGCTTCTTGGATGCAGCGACGGCCATCAGCTCCTTGTCGGGCGGTGCGCTCCAGAGCGCGTAGGAGAGACGCGAGGCGAGATCGTAGGGGCCGAGTTTGGGGTCTTTTTCGTCCGTGATCTCGCTGAAATAGAGAAACGAAGGCGAGCAAAGCATCATCTTCAGCGTGTCGAGCGCCGCCTGACGCGGCGCCGCCTTTTCACCGATCTGCTTGGCGTAGGTCTTCCGAATGCTGGCGCGGTCGGCGGACGTCAGCGGACGTCGATACGCGCGGGCGCCGAAGGCATAGAGCTGATCGAGGGCACGCGCCGGCTGAAAGCCCCGCTCACCAAACACCGCGATCTCTTCGAGGCTTCCACCGCTCTCGGTGACGGGACCCTCAATTTTGATCTCGCCGATGCGGATATGAGGGAGTTTTCCCTCCGTGATAAGGTGCGTGCGGACGACGCCCGCCTTGGCGTATTTGCCCTGGAAGTCGTCCGCATAGCGCTTGTTGATCGTGATGACCGAAGCGCGGGACTCGTAAGGTCCGTTGGGGAAGATGAAGCGAGGCGTTTGCCCGGCTTCGAGCCAGACGCGGAATTTGAGCCACTCCGGTTTGTCATCCGGTACCGTCGCCTGCGCGAGGAGCGGCTCGATCGCCTGGGGATAGTGGATGTGGTTCTTGGTGGCGTCGCCGGGCACGACCCCGAGCAGGAAGGGTTCGGAAAAATCGATGCCGAAGATGGTGGGATCGTAGTGCGTGTCGCGGTGCATCGCCTGCGCGTGGACTTCGAGGTCGTAAAGCCCGGAGACCGGCACGCCTTTGAGAAAGTCCTCGATATGGCCATAGCCGCCCTGACGCGTGTCGGTGTTCGGCTGTTCGTAGAGGCAGAGGTACTTGAAGTTGAAGGCGCTCCGATGCGGCCCCGTCAGCTCCTCGTATTGGCGAAAGTTGCCGTTGAAGTGCCAGGACTCCGGCGGCATCTCCGGCCGGCCGAGGCGGGCCTCGACGAGACGATTGGCTGATTGGAAATACTGATCCAACAGGAAGCCGGAAGTGACGAGCGACTTCCCAATGGTGTCGATGTGCTCGCTCGCCTTCTCCTTCGGAAAATCCGCCGTGAGACCGAGGGTGTCCACCCGGCGACCAAAGAGCGTCGCGAGCGTGTTCTCGTATTCGCGGTTCGAAAGACGCCGCATCACCGTGCGCGCGGCGGTGCTCTCGATCTTGCCGCGCGCGGAAGCGATGCCCTCCCGCAGGGCGCGGATGACGGCGAGCCGCTCGTCGTCGGTCGGGTGATGCTCCGCCTTCGCGGGCGGCATTTCCCCCAGCGTCAGCTGATCGATGATATCTTTCGCCGTGATCAGCCCCGCCTCCTTGGCGAGCGGCAGCTTGAAACTCTCGAATTCGCGGTCGCCCTTCTCGGTCTCCTTGTCGTGGCACTTCAGGCAGTATTTCCCCACGAACTGGGAAAGCACTTTCTGCCCGGGCGATTCCGCCGCCTGCGCGGCAGCCGCGATGAGCGCGAGTCCAAGATAGCGGATCAGCTTAACTGGGGACGCGACGCCCTCCTCGCGTTCGCGGCAAAAACGCGACGAGGGTGTCGCGTCTCCAGAAAGACAAATTGGCCTGCCACTGAGTCCGAGGACGAGCCTGCGCAAACGTCGGTCGCGCATCCGCGAACAAAATCTCCCGGAACTCAGCTTAGCCGGAACCATGCCGTTGCTCTCAGCACTCAGCTCTCAACTCGCTTACACCGTCCGGCCGGTGCTCGTGCCGAACGACTCGGTCTCGACGCCCATGCGCTGGGCGATGTCGACGAAGAGATTACAGAGGGGCACCTTGTTGGGCCCCGAGGACGGGACCTTCTTGAACTCGCCATGACGATAGCCGCCGCCGGCCAGGATGATCGGGAGGTCGGAATTCTTGTGGGTGTTCGCATCGCCAATGCCGCTGCCGAAAATCACCGACGTCGAGTCGAGCAAGGACCGCTCTCCGTCGTCCATCTTGGAAAGGCGGGTGAGGAATTTTCCGAAGTGCTCGATCTGGTAGGTCTCGAGCGTGATGAGGTGCTTGATCGCGGCCTCGTCGTTGCCGTGGTGCGAGAGGCCGTGGTAGGACTTGTCGATGCCCAGGTTCTGCGGCAGGAAATCGCCGCCGATTTCCAGCGTGGCGATGCGCGTCGAATCGGTCTGCAGCGCCAGCGCGATCAGCTCATAGAGCATCGGTAGATCCTCGACCTTGTTCTTGTTGGCCGGTCGGTCGAATGGAGGCTTCGGCTTGGGCAGGCTGGCCCAACGCTGGCGGAGTTCGAGGCGCTTCTCGACATCGCGAATCGAGGTGAAGTATTCGTCCAGCTTTGCCTTGTCCTCGCGGTTGACCTGCTTGGAGAGACGGTTCGCGTCCGCCAGCCCGGAATCGAGAATGGAGGCCTGCAGCCGGTTTTCCTGTTTGCGCCGGTCCTGGCGCTCCTGGGAGTCGCTAACAAAGAGCCGGTCGAACAACTCGGCCGGGCCCGTGATGGGAGGCACGCGCACCCCGGACTTCGTCCACGCGATCTGGCAGCCACCATGGATGCCGCCCTCTGAGCCGACCGTGAGCGAGGGAAAGCGCGTCTGGTGGCCGATGGCGTCGGCCATGAACTGGTCGATGGTGACATTGCCGAGGGGCCGGTTTTGGGCTTCCGAGTTGAGGACGCCCGAGAGGAAGGAATGGACAGCGAAGTGACCGCCCTTGATGCCGTGGTCGAGTCCGCGATAAACCGTCATGTGCTTGCGCACATCCCACAGCGGCTTCAGCAGCGTGGTCTGTTCGTAGGCCGGGCCGGTCGTTTCGGGAAACAATTGCTTTACCTGATAGCCCAGCAGATTCCCGACTGCGACGAACCGCCGCGACCCGGCACCTGCGCCCTTGGCCGTCTGCACGGCGGAACTGCCCCCGACGGCGCTGGCCAGGAGCGACGGGAGTGAGGGGAGTGAGGGGAGGGCCAGGGTTGCGCCCAGGGATTTGAGGATGAAACGACGCCTGTTCATAGATTACTTCCTCCAGGGAATTTTAGTGGGATGGACGTGCATCCACCGCGTCGCGCCGGAAACGGGCTGCCGATACTCGGTCAAGCGGCAGACCCTCTGGGGCAATGGATGGTCGCAGAGGGACTCAAGCGTTGATTCTGCTTTATGCGAGTAAATATCCCTTGTCCCGCCGTAGGCTCGGCGAAGGCGGACGCTCCGGTTTGAAACAACCCGAAGGAGTCGCACCGCGGCCGCCGCAACCCGCCGGAGGCGGGCGAGCCGAAAGCGTTTACGCCCCACAATTCTCCCCTGGCCACGGCCGTGTTGGGCCTGGCGGCCAACGCCCACACCAAGGTCATGCTCCCCGCGGGCGAAGCCATCCTGACCGTGTCCTCCATCCGCAATCCCACTTCCAAGGAACTCGAGCGCCTGCTCACGGCCATCAAGCCACCGGAAGTCGAGGAGGAAGAGGACTAGCGTGGCGTAGTCTCAGACTGGCCCTTGGCCAACTCGTAGACATCGCGGTGTCTCGGAAAGCCGCGCCACAACGGGGCGCGCGATTTGGAGTTTTTCCGTCGTTTGAGATTTCTTTGGCATTTGGGATCTGGCCGTTTGGGCTTTCAGTTCTCTCAGCCCGTCGATCCTGGATTTGGCAGGGCTGCCGCTCGTCGGCCGGCCGTTGCGGCTGTCATGCGGCTGGCCAGCAGAACGCGACGGCCCGGCGGCGAGCGCCGGCCCTACGGTCCAGAAGCGCGCGGACGTTGGCATCACATGTGTTCCTCGTAGGTGATGTCGATCTTGGCGAGGAAGGCTTTCTTCTTGGCGGCGCCTTGGAAGCGGATGCTGTGCGTGAGTTCGTCGTAGACCCAGCCGTCTCGCGGGTCGGGGCGCACCTCCTGTCCATCGACCAGCACGCGGAGGCTCTTTTTGTAGAAGATCCCAGCGCCCTCGACCGGATCGAGCGCGACGGCGACCGTGTCGGCGATGCGGTCGCCGAGCGCGGCCAGCGGGGCGGAGAAATCACTGTCGATGTTCAACACCGTGCCGCCCGTGAGCTCGGCTGCGCGCCGGTGCGAGACGTTGCCCGGCGACACCACGGCGTGCATCTCGATCTTTCCGCGCTTGTTGCCCTTGGCGATGATGAAGGGGCGCAGAACCCAGTGATTGATGTAGCCATCGAGGGTCTGGCGTTTCGGGGGATTGCGCGCGTTGAACTGGTTCAGCAGGCCGGGGAGTTTGCCGTTTTCCATCCATTCGGCCTGAGGCGGGCCGTTCTTTTGCTCCTTCCACATGGCCATGCGCGTCTCCTCCTCATCCATGAAGAAGACCACGATCGTGGTGGCGTCGGGGCGCAGGAACGCGTGCTGCTTGTTGTAATAGCCCGCGACGAAATTATACACCGAGGTGAACGCCGTGCGATTGCTGTCGCCATTGGTGCCAACTTTCACGAGCTCGGCAAAGAGGCTGTCGGGCGTCTTCGGCGTGACCCAGGGCTGAGCCAGCACCGGGAGCGTCACGAGCGAGCCATTGCTGGCAACGCGCTTGGTCACCTGCTTCGGACGGCCGCGACGGTCGAGCACCGGGTTGCCCGCCGGGTCGAGCTCCGCGGAGCGGACCTTCTTGAAGTAAGGCTGCTCGTCGGGCCGGCGGCCCGGATCCGCGTTCACGAAATCGGTCGTCAACACCCCGATGCGGTAGTCGAGATCCCGCGTGTGGAAGAGCTGCCGAAAGCGACTCAGGTTGGCCGCGATGCGGCTCTGGTGCGCGGCCATCGAGGGCGAATTGTTGATGACGAACACCAGGTCGACCTCGCGGCTGCGGGAGCGATCCACCACCACATGCCGCACGTTGCGGATGGGCTCGACGTTGACCGACACGACATTCTCCACGCCGAGGTGCGCGTTGTTCTCGTCGATCGTGTAATACTTGAAGCGATCTTCGCCGATGAAGCCCGGGTTGGGCGCATAGGTGAGCTGGCCGGTGGCGCGCTCGAGCCGGGCCGTGCCGTTTTGCGGTTTGGCCTTGTCGTCGAGCAGGTAGGAGACCTTCGGCGAGGCGATGCTGATGCGGTCGGCGAGCGTCATGAACTCCTCGTGGCTGGGCACCTTTTGCGTGACCGGCGTATTCGGGCGCGTCGTGAGCGCGACGCCGCGAACGTTTATGGAGCGCTCGCGGTCGGCGCTGACCTCGAATTTTGGGAGCATGACCGGTGGGGGAAACTTCACCTTGATCACGACCGTGTTCTTGAACACCAGGCCGGACGTTTCATTGCGCACGGAGTAGGCAAACGAGTCCTCGCCCGCGTAGCCGGCCTGCGGTTGATACGCAAAATAGCCGAGGCGCGCGGTCTTGTTCTTGAAGAAATCCGCCTCCTCGCCGCCCCCTGCCAGTCCGACGCGGCCATGCAGCGGCTCCGCCGTGATGGTGTAGATCAGATCGGTGCGCATATCAGGACTGACCACCTCTGGCGCGACGACGAGCTGGCCGTGCACGCCGGTGTCATCGACCTCGAGCTCCATCGGCGTGGTCGAGACGATCGCATCCTTGTCGCTGGGCGCAGCGCGATTCGCGGCGGCAGCATCGCTCTTGGGCGCGGGCGTGTCGGCGGCGAAGGCTGGCGCCATCGCCAGCATTGGCGCCAGGCACAGAACGCACAGCCACTGGCGGGCGGTGATTTCAAGGCTCAAAGTGATGAAGGCGATGCGGCGCATCATGCCTAATTCGTCACGCCGGCCACGGTCAGGTTCCGCCATGGTTCAAACCGGCAGGCGCGCTGTCAAACGCTGGCGAACGAGCAACCGCGAGGCGCGCAGCGTGTTCCGCCGCCTCGTCGCGCGGCCACCGGCCGTCGCCGCCGCTTTTCCATCTGACCTGGGGTGTCGCCGATGCTGGTCGGCAGAGCCTGCGACCGGTGGGCCCGCCAACGCGTGCATCCCCTCTATTGGATCAGCCTGGCCGCGATGACGCTCACGTCCCCGGCGAGGACGTTCCTGCCGCCAGCCGCCGTGGGGATATCCTGATTGGCCAGTCGAATCGCGTAACGGCTGTCGTCGCGCAGCCGTTCCGAGGGATCGGCGAGCCGCAGCCCGAGCCGATACGGGCCGCGCGGAAAACCGGCGGGCACCGGTAACACGCCGCGCAGTTTGATCGCGCCCGCTTCGGGTCCCCACCGAGCCGCCGGGCGATATGCGCAAAGGTGTTTTCCCCCCGATGCTCCGTCTCGCGCCAGAGCTGGAGCACGCGCGGGTGGTTGCCGATGTTCAGATAGGTGGCGTGGAGCAGCTCCATCTCGCGGATCATCTCCCGGAGTTCCGCCAGTTTCTCTGCGGTCAAGGCTCTTTCCCTAAACTCGCGCAGATCGAACGTGACGAGCAGCAAGGAAATCCCCTGCGCCCGCAGCGACTCCAGCCGATCCATCCGGTCGGAGCGCCGCCGCACATAAAACCCGCGCTCTGGATTCGGAAAAATTTCCGCGCTCTCCTGAAACGCGCGCCCGGCGATGCCTGCCGTCTCCGCGCCTTGAGCACGAGGCCGAAGGGCCAGCGCACAGCTCGCAGCCAGCGTGATTCCACGGGTGAGAAATTCCCGACGGTTGACCGAATGGAAAACAGGCGGCTGGGCCACAGCCACGAGCGTCGCCACCCAGCCGCTGAACTCAAGCGGGCAATCGAGACGGGGACGACCAAACCGGGTCAGCATCGGACCGAAGACCTCAGGCGTTGCCATTTACCTCCACATCGCCGACGGCTGGCTGCTCCCTCTGCTGCAAAAGACAAAAGGAAAGGCGTGAGGTGTTCGGTTGCTGTGCTACAATTTTTCAAACCGACCCACCACCGTTTCTTGCGTGGGCACCAGGTTCTCCATTGGTTCGTTCATGGCTTTGCCATTTTCCGCCCATTTGTTTCGGCATGGTCTCCTAGCCTGGCGACGTCGCGCGCTGTTCTCAACGCGATGAAGCAGGTTGCCCTCCAACTCTACCGGCTCGGCGTCGTCGGCCTCATCGCGTGGCTCATCCGCGATCTCGCCGTGCGGCAGCGCATTCAGGGCGACGCGCCGGTGACCGTGAGCGAGGTCGCCGGACTGCTACCCATGGCGGCGTCGCTGCGGCCGGATGACTCCGCGCGCGATGGTCTCTTTGTCCTCGACCGCATCGGCCGCGAACTCGGCTACGTGGTGCGCACACAGCCGCGTTGCGCGGACATCATCGGCTACTGCGGCGTGACCGACACGCTCGTCGTGCTCGACCGCGAGTGGAAGATCATCGGCCTGAAAATCCATGGGTCCGACGACTCGCGCGAGTACGTGGAGAACGTCGCCCTCGATCGCCGGTTCCTGAAGAAATGGAACGGGATGACGTGGGACGCCGCGGCTGAAATGGATTTGAAAGCGGCCGGCATCGAGGGTGTCTCCGGCGCGACGATGACGAGCATGGCGATTGCGCAGAGCGTCAAGGCGCGCCTGCAGATGAGCCGCGACGAAATCGCCGCGCGCCCGCCGCTGCGTTTCGGCTGGCGCGATCGGGGCATGGTGGCGGTCGTCGCCCTGGCCGGCCTGATGGCCTTCGGCCGCCCGGCGTGGCGGCACCGGTGGAAACGGCCGTATCAGGTGGCGCTGATCGTGTATGTTGGCTTCATTGCCGGCGACCTCATCGCCGTGAAACTCCTCGCGGGGTGGACGCGGTCCGGCATCCCGTGGAGCACGGCTCCGGGCCTGATGCTGCTGGTGGCCGCTGCGTTTCTGATTCCGTGGGCCACGCGCCTGCCATTGTACTGCCATCACGTCTGTCCGCACGGCGCCGCGCAGGAGCTGCTCAGTCGATTCCGTCCGTCGCGCTTTCAGGTGACGCTCTCCTCCGGCGTGGTGCGCGGCCTCGAATATCTTCCCGCCGGCCTGCTGTTGCTCACCCTAATCGTGGCGCTGCTTGCGCTGCCGTTCGACCTCGCGGGCATCGAGCCGTTCGCCGCCTACGGGATTCGCTCCATGGGCTGGGCCACGCTGGCGGTCGCGGGAGTCGGCCTCGTCGCGTCGTTCTTCGTACCGCAGGCCTACTGCCGTTTCGGTTGTCCGACCGGCGCGCTGCTCAGCTACGTCCGCACGCGCGGCTCCACGGATCGTTTCGCGCGCCGCGATGTTGTTGCGCTGCTGCTGGTCGGGCTGGCCGTCGTGCTCAACTGGAAATACCTCCCGCTGATCGTGTGGCTGAAAGGGCTGCCATGAGCCTGGCCGAAATCATGCAGTTGAAAACAGGGCAAAGGCGTAGCTGCCGAGGCCTGCCCGCCTCTGGAGGGTACGACGCAGTCGAACGGCGACTCACTTCGCGCCCGCCTCCTTACGTCGGCGGCTACCGCCGACTGCGTCGTCACGGCTTGGTTGTCTTCTCGTTGATCACGGTCGCTGCTGCCGCCTCCGCTCCGGTCGCGCTTTCCGGCCGCGCGATGGGCACTGGTTGGTCGGTGAAATTCATCCAACCCATGCCGGCGCTCGACTTGGAGGCGGTCGCCCGGCGCGTCGCGGAACGGCTCGAGGCGCTAGAGCAGCAATTCTCCACCTACCGGCCGGACTCGGAACTCTCCCGCTTCAACGCGGCCGCCGGCACGGACTGGTTCGCCGTCTCCCCCGAGGTCGCGCACGTGGCCGCCGAGTCGCGCCGCGTCAGCGAACTCACCGGTGGCGCGTTCGATGTGACGGTCGATCCCCTCGTGCGGCTCTGGGGTTTCGGCCCCCGGCGCCACACCGGCGCACTTCCCGCGCAGACGGACATCGTCCGCGCCCGCGCGCGCGTCGGCTGGCGGCAGTTGGAGGCGTGCCTCGACCCGCCGGCGCTCCGCAAGACCCAGCCCGGGATCGCCGCCGATTTTTCCTCCGTGGCCAAGGGATTCGCCGCGGACGCCGTCAGTGACGTGCTCGCCTCGCTCGGCGCGCCAAACCACCTCGTGCAGGTGGGCGGCGATGTGAAAACGAGCGGTGGCGGGGAGGACGGCGCTGGCTGGCGCACCGGCATCGACCAGCCGCTCGACGACGCGCGGGCGATCGCGGACGTCGTCGCGCTCTCCGGGCAGGCGCTTTCGACTTCCGGCGATTACCGAAATTTTTTCACCGCGGAGGGTCGGCGCTATGGGCACATTATCGATCCCCGCACGGGCCGGCCGGCCGCGAGCGCGCTCGCCTCGGTGAGCGTCGTGCATGCGTCGGGAGCAACCTCCAGTGCGCTTGCGACCGCGCTGTTTGTACTCGGGCCAGAGGAGGGATTTCGCCTCGCGCTGGCCCGCGGGCTGGCGTGCCTGTTTCTCGTCCGCGAGGGCACGGGTTTCACCCGGTGCGCGACACCGGAATTCGAATCGCTGCGGCGGTGAGGGGCGCTGGCGTTCGCCACCGGGACCAGCCCAGTTCGATCAAGGCGTTCGAGGCCTGCGCCTCGAACCGACGGCGGCGACAGCGCGCCGCCCTCCAACCTCGAATCCCGCGGAGGGCGCGGTGCTGGCAGCGCCGTTCCGCATCGCCGGCGACCGGAAGATGCGCCCGACCCTGGCAAGAGTGTCACGTATTACGTGACACTGCCCTGCATGTTTCAACGCGGCACCTAATTAAAGTGTCACTTATTACGTGACACTAGGATTGACATCCAGAGGCCGTCTCCACCAGAAGTGTCACGTAATACGTGACACTTTCCGGAACGCGCCCAGGATCCAAATTAGCACGCACCCGCCCGCCGCCGGCGGTTCTCCGCTTGCGCCGCCTGCGCGGGTCGCTAACGTCAAACCTGCCATGAAAACCTCCCACACCCTCGCTCTCATGTCCCTATGCTCGCTTCTTTCCGGCTTTGCCCGGGCCGAGGCCCTCAAAGTCGGCGACAAAGCCCCCGCCGTTTCCGCCACCACGGATGCCGGCACGACCCTCAACCTCTCCGACGTGTACAAGAAGAATGACTACACGCTCGTGTGGTTTTATCCCAGAGCGCTGACAGGCGGCTGCACCAAGCAGGGCTGCTCGCTCCGCGACGCCAGCGTGGAACTGAAGAAAAAGGGCGTGGCCGTCGTCGGGGTCAGCACCGACCCGGTGGAAAAGCAAAAGGAGTTCAAGGAGGTGAACAACTTCCCGTTCCCGCTGCTCGCCGACACGGACAAGAAGGTCATCAAGGCCTTCGGCCAGGCTGGCACGGGAAATGCCGCGCGCGAGGCCTACCTCATCGATCGCAGCGGCAAGGTCGTCTACCACGACGAAAAGCAGACCGATAAACAGGGCGAGAAAGTCCTCGAGTTCCTCAACGCGAAAAAGAGCTGAGCGCGACGGACGAAGCCATCGTCAACGCGCTGATCGCTGCTGAAACGATGACCGGCATCAACGGCAACACCGTTCACGCCATCCCGCACGACCGCCTCGTTTCGATCCTTCGGTTTCACAACGCCCTCGCGATGCCCCTGGCGGCCCCCGCGCAGCGCTGACGTTGGCGCTGCAACGCCTCATCCCGCGCCCCTGACAGCGCACTGCGCAGGTAGTGCAGCAGCTGTGCGACGACCGCGGGCGAACCGAGGACCCAAAACGTAACGGCGCGCTTGGATTTGGGCGTTTCCGCAATATTAACGATTGTCTCGCGCCCCCGGCCACGCTGAGATGCCGCCGCACTGGTTCTGGTCCAACGGTGCGTTCCGTCCCCATTCCCAAGGCCCGATGAAAACCTCCCACGCCGCGGCGCGCGTGCGCCATTCCTGCACCGCGCTGTTC
>JACQWL010000506.1 GCA_016209255.1 Verrucomicrobiota bacterium | reverse complement strand
TCGTCAAGCCGCTCGTCGAGGTGCGCAACCGCGTGGCCGAGGAACTGGCCCGGCGCGACCCGAAGGATTCGCTGGCCCCGATCGACCGCGACCCGGTGCCAAACCGTTTCGCCGAATCGGTACGGCGCTACTACGAGGAACTGGGCAAGGACAAGCCGGAGGTGCCGCGGTGATGGCGCCTGAATGACTTCCTCCCTCACAATCTCCGGCTGGAACTGGCTCTGGCCCGCGGTGCTCGCGGTCAGCGTGGCGGTACTGGTGCTCGTCTGGAGCTACCGTGCCTCCGCCGGCCAGCCGCTGCGTTGGGTCTGCCTCACGCTCAAGGCGCTCGGGATCGTTGCGCTCGCCCTCTGCCTCCTCGAACCACTGTGGCTCGGGCAGCGCGCCCGGCCAGGGGCAAACCTTTTTGCCGTCGTCGCGGACAATTCCCAGGGCATGCAGATCCACGACTCGGGCGACCCACTCAGCCGCGGCGATGCGCTCCGCGCCCTCGTCGATCCGCAAAAAGCGGGCTGGCCGGCGGCGCTCGCGGCGACGTTCGACGTCCGGCGGTACCTCTTCGATGCCCGGCTGCAGGCGACGAAGGACTTCCAGGAGCTCTCGTTCGACGGCCGCTCGAGTGCGATCGCTTCGGCGCTCCGCACGCTCGGCGAGCGGTTCCAGGGGCGGCCGCTCGCGGGCGTCCTGATGCTGACCGACGGCAATGCCACCGATCTCGCCGGCGCCACGGCGCCGGATCTGGCCGGGCTGCCGCCAATCTATCCCGTCGTGATTGGCCGGCGCGACGCCGTGCACGACATTGCCGTGCAGCAGATCTCGGTGAGCCAGACTTCATTCGAGGACGCGCCGGTGTCGCTGCAAGCCGACGTCACGGCGGCGGGGTATCGCGGCCAGCCGATCACGGCGCGGCTCGTGGATCGCACGGGCAAGACGGTGCAGGAGCAGACCACGGATGCGCGCGGCGACGGCGAAGCGTTCGCGTTTCGTTTTCAACTCAAGCCCGAGCAGCCGGGGCTCTCCTTCTACCAGGTGCAGGTCGGTGCGCGAACGGAGCTGTCACCCGGCACCGTGCCGGTGGTGAAAACCGGGGAGGCGACGCTGGCCAACAACCGCCGGGTCATCGCGGTGGATCGCGGGCAGGGGCCGTTTCGCGTGCTGTACGTGTCGGGCCGGCCAAATTGGGAGTTCAAGTTTCTCAACCGCGCGGTCGCGACCGACGAACAGGTGCAGCTCGTCGCGTTGATTCGCGTCGCGAAGCGCGAACCGAAGTTCGATTTTCGCGGGCGGGCGGGCGAGACGAGCAATCCGCTTTTCCGCGGTTTCGGCAACCAGGCGCCCGAGGAGGTCCAGCGCTACGACCAGCCCGTGCTGGTGCGGCTCAACACCCGCGACGAAGTGGAACTGCGGGCGGGCTTTCCCCGCCAGCCGGAGGATCTTTACGGCTATCACGCGGTGATCCTCGACGACGTGGAGGCGGAGTTTTTCGCCCCCGAACAGGCGCTGTTGCTGCAAAAGTTCGTGTCCGAGCGTGGCGGCGGTGTGCTGATGCTCGGCGGGATGGAAAGTTTCCAGGAAGGCAAATACCTGCACACGCCCATTGGCGACATGCTCCCGGTTTATCTGGATCGCGACGAGGAAGGCTCCGCGCCCCCGGGCCCGGTGCACATGCAGCTCGCGCGCGAAGGCTGGTTGCAGGCGTGGGCGCGGCTGCGCGACAACGAGGCCGACGAGCGCGCCCGGCTCGAGGGCATGCCCGCCTTCGAAGTCGTCAACCGCGTGCGGGCGCTGAAACCGGGCGCCAGCGTCATCGCGACCGTGCGCGACGACAAGGGCGCGGAGCTGCCGGGACTCGCCGTACAGCGCTTCGGTCGCGGCCGCACCGCGGCCCTGATGGTCGGCGATGTGTGGCGCTGGGGCCTGCGCGATCCGGCGGCGCACGCCGACATGGATCGGGCGTGGCGGCAACTCGTGCGCTGGCTGATCGCCGACGTGCCCGGCCGCGTGCAATCCACGGTCGAGCCGGTGCCGGCCGACGCGAACGGCGCCGTGCAGGTGCAGGTGCGGGTGCGGGACGAGAAATTCCAGCCGGTCGACGATGCGATGGTGACCATCGACGTGGAGCCGGTGGTGTTCGAGGGGACGGCCGGTGCCGCCGGGGCGCCGATCAAGCTCGAGGCCGAGCCGGCGGCGAGCGAGCCCGGGCTCTATCAGGCGACGTACGTGCCGCGGCAGACGGGCGGCTACAAGGCCACGGCCACGGTCAAGAACAACGCCGGCGCGGATCTTGGCCGCGCCGAGGCCGGTTGGAGCACGGATCTCGCGGCGGAGGAGTTTCGCTCGCTGGTGCCCAACGTGGCGCTGCTCGAGGACATCGCGCGGAAGACCGGCGGGCAGGTCGTGCCCGCGGCGGAGCTGGAGGCATTTGCCCGGCGGCTGCCGCAGCTCCGTGCGCCGGTCATGGAGACGTGGTCGTATCCGGCGTGGCACACGCCGGTGATGTTTGCCTTTGCGCTGGCGTGCCTCCTGGCCGAGTGGGGCCTGCGGCGCTGGAAAGGAATGCCGTGACGAAGACCAGGAGACCAAAGGACCAAAAGACAAAGGGACCAAGAGACCACGGTCATCTGCTGGTTCGCGGGTATTTTGGCTCCCTCGTCCTTTGGTCCCTTGGTCTCTGGTCCCTTTTTCCTTTGCTGGCCGCGGAGGCCAGCGATCGCGCCACGGTGATCATCGTCGCCGGCGCTCCCGGTGAGACCGAGTTTGCGCCCGATATCGTGCAGCAACTGCAAGCCTGGGCGCAGGTGAGCGCGCAGGCCGGGGCGAAGCATGTGGCGATCGGAGGCGACACGATCGACGCGGCCAGCGATCGCGACCTGCTGCAGCAGGTGCTCGCGGCGGAGGCGAAGGAGGGCGCGGGCGAACTGTGGCTCGTGCTGGTGGGCCACGGCACCTTTGACGGCAAGGAGGCGAAACTCAATTTGCGCGGGCCCGACGTGTCCGCGACCGAGGTCGCCGGATGGCTGAAGCCGTTCAAGCGAGCGCTCGCCATAATCGACACCACGTCCTCGAGCGCGCCGTTTCTGGCGAAGCTCGCCGCGCCCGGCCGCGTCGTCGTCACCTCGACGCGCAGCGGCTACGAACAAAACTACGCGCGATTCGGCAAGTTTCTCGCCGAGGCGCTGCCCGATCCGAAGAGCGATCTCGACAAGGATGGACAGGTTTCGCTGCTCGAGGCGTTCCTCAGCGCGTCGCATCGCACGAGCGAGTTCTACAAGACGGCCAGCCGGCTGGCGACGGAGCACGCGTTGATCGACGACAATGGCGACGGGCTGGGCACGCCGTCGGACTGGTTCCGCGGCGTGCGCGCCACGAAGCAGGCGCGGGACGGCGCCGCGCTCGATGGCCCCCGCGCGCACCAGTTTCACCTCGTGCGCAGCCTGGCCGAACAGCAGTTGTCGACGGAGGTGCGGGCGCGACGCGACGCGCTGGAGCTGGAGATCGCGAAGCTGCGCGACCGGAAGGCGAAAATGACGGAAGCCGCCTATCTGCGGGAACTGGAGCGGCGATTGCTCGAACTGGCGGCGCTGTACGAGGGAACGTAGAGCGGACGTTGATGGCATCCGGCGGTTAACTGATGGTTTGGCGATGAGGTTTGTCGGCTGCCAGGGTTACGCGAGGCGTTCGACTAGGGCTGGGATTTCCTGCCACGGGACGGCTGTGACTTTGGCGCCGAGTTTGAAGGGTTTCGGCGTGCGGCAGACCACGACGGCTTCCCGCGCTTGGGAATACTCGGAGAGAAACGTTTCCAGGTGCCGGGCCTCGCGCGCGGCGGGCGCTTCACTCCACTTGACTTCGACCGCCAGCCAGCGGTCTTCCGAGATCAACACCCAATCCACCTCCGGTCCGTCCGGGTCGCGCCAGAAGCGCAGATGCAGCGTTGTGGCGGCCTGCCGCACGGCCCGGAGCAGCTCGAGGCCGACGAACTGCTCGAAGAGCGCACCGAGCACGCGAACCGGCAGTCGCGGTCCCTCTTCCGCGGCGGCGCGGCGCACGCCCAGGTCGAAGAACAGGTAGCGCGGCGATTTGGTCAGCTTCTTGCGCGTGCGACTTTCCGACAGCGCTTCCACCCGTTCGGCGATCAGGCAATCTTCGAGGATTTCATAGTAGCCGGCCACGGTGGTATGCGGCAGGCCAAGCTCCTGAGCGATGCCGCGGAAGTGACTGATGTTTCCCGCCTCGAGCGCGGCCAGTTGCAGGAAGCGGGAAAACGTGCCGAGATTCCGAACCAGCGCCTCGGCCCGCACTTCCTCCTCCAGGTAAAGCGTCGTATACGCCTGCAGGTCCTCCTCCCGCGCCGCGTCATCCGCCGCGAGCGCAATGCCCGGCAGACTCCCGAACACCAGCGCGTGCTCCAGCGACGGAGGAACACGCTCGGCCAGCGAAAACGGGTCGAGCCGGAGCGGCACGAGGCGCCCGGGAAGCCAGTTCGCGTCGCGGGAGCGGCGTAGTTTGCGCGCGGAGGAACCGGTGAGGACGAACTGTGCCAGCTTCCGGTCCACGAGGTCCTGCACGTTGTCCACCAACGCCGGAACCCGCTGCACTTCATCCAGCGCGACCAGTGGCCGGCGACCGGGCGTCTTTTCGGCTAGCGCCTCCACTTCGGCTCCGAGCAATTGCGGTGACCGCTCATAGCGCTGACGCACCTCCGGGCGGAGGAAGTTGAGCAACTCGTCCGGTCGCAACTGCTGCAGCAGGGTGGTTTTGCCGGTCTGCCGCGGACCCAGCAGCAGCACCGACTTCCGCCGCGTCAGCGCCTGCCGCAAACGACCTTCCACCCTCCGGGCTAGAAAACTCATACGCTCCATTTTCGGCGAATTTGGAGTCTTGTCAACACTGGCGCCTGCCCGCGCGCTGACGACTGATCGGAAATCGGATTCTCGGCGATAGGGGTTTAGCCACCGCGTTATCTACCTGAAATTGCGTAGACTGAGCGCTTGACGTGTTCACCCGATTCCGCCTCTGCCGTCGAACCAGAACCTCGCCCAACGCGGCTTATGGCAGTTTTCGTCGCCGAATCCGCGATCCGCGACATGACCCCGTCCGATTGCCCCGTAATTCTCGTCCGGGTTGGCCTGGCCAGTGCTGCTGGTCCTGAACACGCGCTCGCCATCGGCGGCATCGGGTGCCGTTCCAACGGGGTCTGGCCGAAACCTGCAACCATCGAGTCCGCTGGCGCGAACCGAATTCAAGAGCGCAACTGGAAAGAGCGAATCTGGCCGCGCGTTGCAGGTTTCGGCCTGACCCCGGGAGATTGATCTGACCCCGTGAGATTGATCCAAATCGATTCCGGCGGTCATGATGCGCAGACCAAATCCGCCGCCAGCTCGCTGACGACGGGCGCGTTTTCAAACTGCTTCCACGGGTCAAATTTGCACGGCTCCGGGAATGCCGGTGTCAAACGTGGCGAGTTTCAGGCCGGCGGATTCAGCGAGCTGCGCCAGATAGGCGTCAGAGGTTCTTGCCGCGGTGCTGGCCCACGGCGCGAGCGAGGGCGAGGGCGCGGTGGCAATGAATCCGCCCGTGTGCTTCTTCATTTCGGCCAGAGCTTTTTGGGCATCAGCGAGCGAAAAGCGCAGCGTCTGCATTGTGACGCGAATGAAGCCGAGCTCGACGTGGGCGCAGGTGGCGAGCGCATCAAAGCCGGCGGCCTTGGCCCAAGCGTGAAAGCGGGCGTGTTCGGCAGCGGTGGGATGGCTCCACGCCATCAGCGCGTTGACATCCAGGAGGTATTTCACGGGAAGTCAGCCAGGGCGGCCTTGATGTCGGCCAGGCTGACGGTGGGCAGATTTTTTCCGGCGGCGTTGTAGGGGAGACCGGAAACCGGATGCTTGCGCAAGACGAGCCGGGGCCGGCGCGTGGGCGAAGGCGGCAGCAGCGCCGAGCGAATATGCGCGGAAACGGTGCGATGCGCCGACCGGGCGGCGGCGCGAATTTTGCGGGCCTCATCCGGTGAGACTTTGAACGTGATAGCAACCATGGCGTATGACGGTCCTACCGGCTCGGGCGGGTGTCAAGTGAGGTTGAACCAGCATTTCTTCGTCGGGGTGAAATTGGCGTGGCATGGCGGCTCGCGGCGTGTTTGTTTTTCCCCATGCTCACGCGCTTCTCGGTCGCTCCCCTGCACACGATGACGCGGACGCTGGCGGCGGTCGCGATGGGCCGCGCGGCGCCCGATCTGGTGATCACGGGGGCGCGCGTGCTCTCGACGTATACGGAGCGGATGCTGCGCGACCGCGAGCTCTGGATCAAAGGCGGACGAATTGCGGCAGTGATGCCCGCGGGTGCGTACAAGAAGTCGAAGCTTGGCGGCGCCCGAATCTACGACGCGCGCGGCGGAATCCTGGCACCCGGCCTGGTGGACCCGCATGTGCACATTGAAAGCAGCATGATGACGGCCTGTGCGTTTGCCGAGGCGGCGCTGCTCAACGGGACGACGACGGTTTTTTGCGACAGCCATGAAATCGGCAATGTCTCCGACGTGGCGGGAATCGAGTGGATGCTCGCAGACGCGCGCCGCGCGCCGCTCTCGATTTTTCTGACTGTGCCGAGCACGGTGCCGGCCACCAACGCGAAGCTCGAGACGGCGGGAGGCGATCTCACCGCGGCCAAGATCGGGAAACTTTTCGACCGCTGGCCGGAGGCGGTGGCGTTGGGCGAAAAGATGGACTATGTCTCGGTGGCGCTGGGCAACCCGCGCAGCCACGCAATCCTCGCCGAGGCGTTACGCCGCGGCCGGCCGGCGTGCGGGCATATCTATGGACGGGAGTTTGTCGCGGCCGGGGCGGCCAGCGGCGTGACCGACACCCACGAGGCGATCACCCGGGAGATCGCGGACGATTTTTTGGAGAACGGCGTCTGGGTGTTCCTGCGCGGGGGCAATCCGCAGACCCCGTGGCACTCGCTGCCCCAGGCCATCAAGGCCGTAACGGAGCTTGGGGCGAACCCTAAGCGCGTGTGCGTGTGCACTGACGATCGCGACGCGGACGATCTTTTCCTGTTTGGCCTGGATTGGGTCGTGCGCCAGGCGGTCGCGGCAGGGCTGGGCACGACGACGGCGTGGAGTCTCGGTTCGCTCCACCCGGCGACGCGCTATGCGATGGACGGTGATATTGGCGGCCTCGCTCCCGCCCGGCGCGCCGATGTGGTTTTGCTCAACGATGCCCTCGAGGTGCAGAACACGTGGTTTGGCGGCGAACTGGTGGTCGAGCGACGCAGGATCACGCCGCTGCTCGATCGCGCGCTGAGCCGCCGCTATCGCTATCCGCGCGCCGCCTACGAAACGGTGAAACTGCCGCGCCGCGTCGCGCTGGTGCCGCCATTACCCCGCGGAAAAGTGACGGCCAACGTGATCCGGCTCGTGCCGCCGGGAATCGTGACTGAGCGCAACCGCCGGCCGCTCGCGCCGGCCGCGTCGTGGGGCGAACATTTCGCGCGCCATGATCTTTGCTTCCTGACCGTGGTCGAGCGCCACGGCAAGAACGGCGGGATGGCGCACGGTTTGCTCCGCGACTTTGGGCTGCGGGACGGCGCGGTCGCGAGCAGCGTCGGGCACGATGCGCACAACATCGTCATCGCCGGCACCAGCGAGGTCGACATGCAGGTTGCGCTGGCGACGGTGAAGAAGTTGCGCGGCGGGGTCTGCGTGGTGCGGCGGGGCAAGGTGCTCGCCCGCGTCGCGCTGCCGGTGGCGGGGCTGCTGTCCGACCGGCGCGCGCCGGTGGTGGCCCGGGAGACGACGGCGCTGAAACGCGCCTGGACCAAACTCGGCTGCCAAGTGCCCTACATGGGATTCAATCTGCTGCCGCTCTCGGTAATTCCGGATTTCCGCCTCACGGACAAAGGGCTCGTGGACGTGAAAGCGATGCGGCTCGTGCCGCTCTTCGAGCGTGGTCAGTGAGGCGCAGCCTCGTGGCGTATTCGCGTGATGGCCGGATGACCCCGTCCAGCGCCCCTTTTCGCGATTTGCGACATGACCCCGTCTGGCCGTCCTTGCGCCTAACCTTTTCGCGCGATGCCCAAGACCAGCAGGCGTTCGATTCCCTTAATAATGCCAGCAGTGGCCGCGCCAGTCAGTTCCTTACCCGGTAGCCCATCCATTGGGGCCGCGACTCGCTTTGCCGGGTCTCCGTGAAGCGCGACTACAGTGCGAAAATCTCCCGCAGCTTGCGCCGGATCGCGAGCTGGCGCACGGCGGCGGCACTGATGGCGTTGTCGAGGGCGATATCCTCGGCAGTCAGCTCAAACTTGAACGGCTTCTTGGCGCGGGCGGTCGATTTTCTTGGCGCGGCACGGCGTGTCAGGGGCCGCGGCGGCAGAAGGGTGGTTGCAGGCATGGCGAAGAGTGTGCGGGTGTGAGGGTGACTTTCAACCCTGGCGTGCGCTGGTTTGCGGTATCTCTCCGCCAAGGCCAAGCGGAAGGGGCCAAACTTTGCACTTCGCAACCGCCCCCGCCGAGAGCTGGGACGCGCTACGCTCACCGGAAGTGGTAGCTGAGCTGCGGTGGGTAGAAGTAGCCCATGGTCTGGAGCGCGACGTCCTTGCGGTAGAGCGGATCTTGCAGCAGGCACACGCGCCGGCGCGCGGTCGGAATCGTCGTCGTGTAGATGCGGATTTCGCCGGGGATGCTCACGACGATTTCCTCGCGCCAGTCGCCCATGAGGTCGGCGATGGCGATGAGCCGGCCTTCGAATTCGCCAATCTTCCCGGCGCCATATTTCATGATCGCGCTCGGTCCGGCGGCACCAAACCCGCCGCCGCCGCGTCCGCCCGGTCCGGGCGCCGTTGCCCCAACGGCGGTGGTTCCCGCCGGTGATGCTCCGGAAATCGCGCCCGCCGGCGCACTCGATGCACCGCCGGCGGCTGCGCCCGTGCCGCCTCCACCGCGCCGGCCCCCACCGCCGCCCCACGCGCCGCCGAAACTGCGGCCCGGGATGTAAGCCTTGGTCGAGGTGTCGCCCCACCAAATCGCGCGCGGGCTCAGGCCGCCGAGATCCTGCTCGGTGATGAGCTCGCCGGTCGCCGCGGAGTAAACCCACTTGCCGGTGCCGTCCTGCTCGGCGCCATAGAATTCGATGCCGGGCACTTCGGCGATGAAGTCGCCGAACATACCCTGGTCGTGGATGTGCGTGGTCTTGTAGGGATGGCCCCAGATGATCTCGCCAGTGCGCGCGTCAACCAGGCAGAGGCCGTTCTTCTCCTGCTTCACTTCGTAGCCATAGGCAATTTCAAGGCCCGGCCGGCCCGGGATTACATCGGCCACATACATGATGTCGGGGTGGCCGAGGCCGAGATTCCAGAGCACACGGCCGTCCGGCCGGAGCACGACGGAGCCGAGGATGATTTCGTCGCGACCATCGCCGTCGACGTCGGCGGCCACAAGCGTGTGGCTGCCCTGGCTGCGAATCGGCGGCGTCTCCTTGTCGCCGTCCCAGCGCCAGACTTTTTCGAGTTGGCGATGCTTGAAATTGTAGGCGTCGACCACCATGCGGGTGTAGGTGCCGCGGCAGACGAGCAGGCTGGTGGTCCTGCCGTCGAGACAGGCGAGGCCGATTTGGTTGCGGTTGACGCGGTTGCCGGCGTCGTCACCCCAGTCGCGCTGGTCGCCGCGCTCCACCCAGTCGACCTTCGTGATTTCCTCGCCGGTCATGCCGTCGAGGATCGAACAATACTCCGGGCCGGTGACGACGAAACCGCGCGCGCGGCCTTCCTTTTCGGCGAGCGATTCCTCGCGCGTCGCGGCGAACGGTGCGGCCTTGAGCGCGACCTCGGCTTTCCCGTCGCCGTCGAAATCCGCGACGATGAACGGCGTCCACCAGATGCCCATGTTCATGTTCCAGCCGAGGTAGACCGTCGTCTCGCCGGTGCGAAGCGCGATCATCGCGCGGTCGAATTTCTCCGCGGCGAAACCGGCGGCGGTACCACTCACGATAACGGCCGCGGCGGCGAGGCGAAAGAGCGGGCGGAATGACTTCATGGGGAAAGCTCCGTGGGGATTCGGTGCAGGGCGTCAACCCCACTCAGCCGTAACGATTCAGTTGGCTCGAGGTGGAACGCGATCCGCCAAAGGCGGACAAGCCCCTGTGCGTCCTCCGGCGCATCCGGGCGCGTTTTTCCGGCGGACGTGGCCAGACGGCGCCCGGAGGTCGCCGTCCACCTTTTGGTGCCCGTCGGTTCGCTCTCAAAGTGGAGTTCGACTGCATGGATACGGCTCAGCACGCGAAAGGGCGGTTCCGAGACCCGCCCTACTGCCTCACAGATCGAACGTCGCCGTGAAAACATACGTGCGCGGGTTGATGATGCGGAAGGTGTGGCCGACGCCGTTGGGGTACGCCCCGACGGCCTGGAGGTGGGCGCGCGATTCCTGGATGTTGCGCACGTTGAGCTGGAAACGCGCCCGCACCTTGTCGCGGTAGAGGCGGGTCGTGTAGGTGGCGAACCCATCGAAATAGCTGTGCGCCTTGTCGTAGATGGGACGGTTCGGATCGAGCTGCGTGGCGGCGTGGACGTCGCCATTGATCGGGATGCCGTAATAGCCGATGGCACCCTTGCTCTCCCAGCGCACGGCGCCACCGACCGTCATCCGCTTGAGGTGTTTCTGCTCGGTGATCCCGGCGAGGCGATAGCTGGTGTTGAGGTTGAAGCGCCATTCGCGCGTCTGCGGCCGCGCCTTGCCCTCCGTGGCCTGCACGATGGCCAGCGGATTCACGACATTGTTGGTCAGAAACGTTCGCGGCGTACCCGAAGCGGGATTCGGCGTGTCGCCGTTGTAGCCGGTGTCGATCCACGGCGTGCCGACGCGCGGATCGATGATGCGCTCCCACACCGGCAGGCGGGCGCGGATCCAGGCCGGGATGTTGGGCGAGAGATTGGCGTCCTTCGACTCCTGCCGCGTGACATTGGCGCGCAACGTCCAGAAGTTGTCCGGGTTGAAACTCAGCTCGTATTCGTTGCCGCGGGCGATCACGTCCGACGTCTCGCTGATGACATTCGTGTTGAACGAATTCAACTGCGCCGGCGTGAGCTGCATGATGCCCGCCACGGCGTCCTCGACCTGCTGCGGCGTGAAGCCGGGATTGCGTTCGCGCGTCCAATTCCGCGCCTGGCGCTGGAGGCTGATCGCGTCGTTGTTGCCGCCGAAATTCGCAAAGTCGACCCGCAGCGTGCGCGTGGCGAAGATTGCGCTCTGGCCCGCGCGCGAATTGATCTGCGTCGTCTCGTATTTGTTGGCGCGGAGGACGAGCTTGTTGCCGACGTTCAGCGTGAAGCCGTAGTCCTTGCCCTGCGACGTAGGGTTCGGCAGTTCGTTCAGCAAAATGCTGATGGCGGGCGCCTCGGGGCGGAAGCTGTCGGACTCGTTGTAATACGCCGTCATGCCGCCGAGCAGTTGCGCCATGAGGCCGGTGCTTCCGCCGCTGGTGCGCGCGCTTTCGATGAACCGCCAGCCGCGGAAGGGTTTGACGACGATGCCGGAGGTCTTGGTGTCGCCCGAACGAAACGCCCAGGGCGCATACGCGGTGGTCGTATCTGCCGCCCAACCATCCATCGCCGCGTAATCGAACTCCCAACCGTTGGGTTTCAACGCCGACGGCCGCTGCCCCCGATTCCGGTTTTCGTCGGAGCGCCGGCCAAGCGTGGCGACAAGGCGGTCGTCGAGCAGGCTGCTCTGCAACATGCCGCCCTTCGTCTTGATCAGGTTGAGGACCGCGAAGGAGCCGGCCGTGCCCTCGGTGATGCCGGAGCGGCCCAGTGTCACGGGGTCGGCCACCCAGGCATTGGTGGCGGGATTGAACCAGTTGAACGTGTAGTTGCCCAGATCGTAGCCGCTCGGCGCGTAGTCGACATTCGCGCCCTGATTGTCGCCGACCAGGAAGTGGTAGTACCCGCGCGTCGCGAGCGGCGCCGTCGGGAAGCCCGGTGACGCGCTCTGGTTGCCCTTGGGCCGGCCGGCCGGCGCGTAGATCGGATTGTCGGACGTCATCACGTCGCGGAAACGATAGCGAAACGTCTTGCTCTTGCGCTCCTCGTAGTAGCCGAGGAGCTGGTGGCGGCCAATCCACTTCGTCCATGATTTGGAGTGGGCGAAATCGGCGATGTAGACGCCCTGCCCGCGATAGCTGTCGCGCACATAGGGCTGCAACTCGGTGACCGGCTCGCCCGCGCCGATGTAGGGCCGCCCAAAATACGGGTTGGGCTGTCCGTTGAGCAGCCGCGTGTTGGGATCGACGTAGAGGTAGTAGCTCGCGCCCGTGGAGGACGCCTGCCCGATGATGTTGCGGTTGACGCGATCGGCGTCCTCGCGCTGCCAGCCAACCTGGAACGCGAGCTTGTTTCGTTCCGAGTTGAGCACGAATTGCTCGACCTCGACGGTGGCGGTCTCGACCTGGTCGTTAATCGAGTTCGGCGCCGCCAGGTTGATGCGGGTGTAGTCGTAGACCGAGCGGTTGGAGACGCCCGCGAGCGTCGAGAACAGCGGGCGGCCCGTGCGCACCGGCTCCGCGATCGATTCCAGCAGCCGCTGCGTGCCGCCCTGGTTGTTCGGCCCGTCGGTCGCCGTGGCCGCCGGCATGCGGCTGATTTGCCAGAGCTTGATGCCGTTGTCCAGGTACAGGATGGGCTGCGTGAAGTTCTGCCCGCCAAGACCGGTGGGATTGGTTGCGCCCGTGACCGTCCGCACGCCGTTGACCGTCACGGCCGAGTCGACCGGATCCCATGCCGGGCTGCCGAGGCTTTTCCAATACGAGATGGCGTCGCGCGGCGTGACGGAGGTTGCGCGCGTGCCCACGCCGCGGTAGGATTGGTAGCCGGCGCGCAGCGAGGTGTTCGCGAACGGCTGGAAGCGCACCATCAGGTTGTGGCGCCGGGTCTCGAAGCCCGACGGCTGCTGTTTGTACTCCTCCTGCTGGTAGACGGCGCTCGCGCGCACGGCCAGTTTTCCGCGCACCAGCGGGCGGTTCAAGTCGAGCGACGTGCGCCAGCCGCCGAGGTTGTCGAAGCGCAGCTCGGCCGTGTTGGTCGCGCGGGAGAGGTTCGCCGACGAGGCCACCATGTTCACCGTGCCGGAACCTTCGCCGAGGCCGAAGATGCTGGAGTTCGGGCCCCGGCTGATCTCGATGGCGTCGATGTTGATCGGATCGATCGGCACCCGGCCGCTGGTGGCGAAATTGTTGAGCGAGATGTTGGCCGAGCCCACGCCGCGGATGCGGTTCGCGCCCTGCGGGTTGTTTTGAATCTGGTCGGTCACCATGCCGTTGCGGTCGACCTCGAAGGCGGTGTAGTTGCCCGTGCCCTCGGTGTTGGACTCGTAGCTGAAGACATCGTTGAGATCGAGCATCGCGAAGTCGGCCATCTGCTGCTTCGTCACGACCGAGATGGAGGACGCCAGATCCTCGATCCGCGAGTTCATGCGGGTGCCGGACATGGTGTTCGAGGCGTAGTAGCCGGTGTTGGCCTCCCGCACCTCGAAGGGGGAAAGCTGAATCGCTTCCTCCGCGCCGCTGCCACCGGGGCCGGTGGCGACGGCGGACTTCGCGCGTTCCTCGTCCGCCCGGATCGCAGCTTCCTCGGCCGGATCGAGCCGCCCGTTATTGTTCGCGTCGTACCTGGCCAGCGTGGCGGCACTCGGCGCGTCCGTCTTGACCTGGGCATGAATTGCGACCGGCGTGGTGAACGCCAGCAGGAGGGCGAGGCTCGTACAGACCGGGAAAGCGGACGGCTTTCCCGGGGGGCTGATGAGTTTCGGATTATTCATGGTGGTTAGGGTTGAGGGCGAAGGGTTCAGGGCGAATCCGCCCACGCGGCGGCTATTTCGGCTGCCACTCGAAATACGACCCGTAGCCAGCCGTCAGATTGCGGGCCAGCCAGGTGCGGTATTCGCGATCGGCGAGGCGGGTGACGTCGCGTTTGCGGATGGGAGTCGTGTTCGTGT
>JACQWL010000516.1 GCA_016209255.1 Verrucomicrobiota bacterium | reverse complement strand
CGCGCGGAGCGCACGGCCCACCAGGACGCAACGAACTCAACTGGACGAGCCGGTAAAGGGTAGAATTTCACGGCAACGGAGCCGTTTACCTCAACCATGAGTGTAATGTCGACCAGGCCACGTGCGCCGCGAACGCGCCGTAAAACAGCGCAGCAAGCACCATCATCACCAGGCGGTAGCCGCCCAGCCGGATCGTATGCGGAAGGCGGAGGTTCAGATGAATCAGCAGCACGGCCGACACAAAGAGCACCAATCCGCCGACGAGGCCGCTCAGGCTGAGCAAGAGCAGGGGCGCTTCCAGCCCAGCGACCAGGATGGTTATGCCGAGCAGGATCTGCACCCAGACGGTCAGGAGGTAGAGCTTGCTCTCCGACCAGAACCGGCTGTCCCGCAGCCAATCGACCTTGAAGGAGTCGGCGACGACCCGGGCAGCGATGTCGAGATTACCGACCACGGTGGAGAATAGTTTGAGGCCGCCCACGACGAAAAACACGATTGCGAACCAGCGACCGACCGTCAACCCGAGCTGGTTGCCCTCCGCGCGGATGAAGTCGATGCCCCCGCCGGTCGGGATGCCGCGCAGCGCCGAGTACGCGATCACCGACATCGCGACGATCGACACCGTGCCGAGGAGCACGAAGGTCAGGAGCTGCTCCTCGTTGCCGAGGCGCCACCACCGCCGGAAGCGCCGGAGGTTCTCCTCGTCCTGCGGGAAGAAATGTCCCAGCGCAGGTGCCGCCACCTCTTCGCCCGTGATCGGCGAAACCAGCCGCGGGATGTACGCGCCCATGCCCCAGTTCTTGTCCCGGACCCAGTTCGCGACGGTGAGGTTGCCCAGCCCGCCGGAGCCGGCATACACGAGGGCGCTGAAAAACACCGCGGGGGCGATGACCTTGGGAAATGTTCCGACGCTCACCAGTCCCTTCGCGGCCTCGCCCCATGCCGCGAGGTCAGTTGCGGCGTACGTGGCCACCGCGAGGAATGCCAGCGTGACCGCGATTACGACCGTCTGGAATTTTTCCAGCATCTGGTACACGACGGGGGAGACGCTGAACGCGACGCCGGCAAGAAACAGTCCAACGACGCAGATGAGCACGGCGTTTCCACCGAGGCCGAAGGTCAGAGTCGTGGCCGCGCTGAGCGCGATGCCGGGAAAGATGAAACCGAGCATCGGCAACGTGGCGAACAGCAGTCCCCACGGTCGCCACAACCGGGCGAAGCCGGTGATGGCGGTTTCGCCGGTCGCCAGCGTGTAGCGCTGCACTTCGGTGTTCAGGAAAAACTGCAACAGAATGCCGACCTCCGCGGCCCAAAGCAGGCCGAGCCCCTCCTTGGTCGCGAGATAGGGCCAGAAGATAAACTCGCCGGACCCGATTGCGCCGGCGATGAGGATGACGCCGGGTCCGACCACCTGCCGAAACGGCGGCGGTTCCGGCATCGGCCGGTATGTGACCGCCGGGAGGTGCCGGCTCGGGATCTCGGGCGCGACGACCTCGTCGGCGGGCGACGGAAAAAGCCGGGTCGGTTCGGGCTCAGGGGGCGGCGGGGAATCGGTCAAGGGCGGAATACGCAGCGAGGGAATATGCGGGTCAGCCCATGAGGAGACGTCGCGTAAGGTGACGCGGCTCAAGGCAGGACGTGGCGGTAGCTGACAATGGCCACTTGCCTGCTGTCCGGCGACCAGCCGTGCCAGTAAGAGGGGCCGGTCGGTGTCACCAGCCGCGGTTCGCCTCCGGTCGCAGGGAGGACATAGATCCTCGATCCCTCTTTTCCGCCGCCCGAGCTGATGGCGAGCCATTGGCCGTCGAACGAAAGGCCGTGGTCATTGTTGCATTTGTCCGCGACACCGGTGTTCAGGCGAATCGGTTGCCCGCCCCCGACGGGCACCGTGTAGACGCCGCCGGCGCGATTGATGAGCAGCTCCGTTCCGTCGCGCGACCAGTTGGGCGCCTCGAATCTGGAGCGCTCACGAAACACGAGTTTCCGCCCGCCCGTCTCGATCGATAGGATTTCGAGGCTGAAAACAATGTCGCCGGAGAGCTGCTTCCAGAGGAACTGAAACGCGTCCGCGTTGCCCCAGATGTTCGCGCCGCTGCTGGTGATGCGATACTGGCCTTTGTCGGCTAGGAACTCCGACGCGCCGGACTGGGTGATTTTGCCGACGTCCGTGGCGTGCTCAAACTCGCCGGGCGTGGCGGCGTGTGCCGCACCGAAAAGGCACATACCCAGGCATGCCGGAAGAAATCCGAATGCACGTCGCAAGCGCGAACCCGGCACATTGGGGCGCAAAGTAAGGCGCGGCGTTCCAGGCAATGCTGATGTCTGGTTCATTGGTTGTCTCTTCGTTTAATCGGCAAGGGAAAAAAACCCGGATGTAGATCGGAGTCTGGCAGTCACACTGAATGCGGCGACGACGGGATCCACCCAATTCCGGAAGGGGCTTGATCCAGTGGGTTTCGATGTCGCTCGCACTGCGGCTTTGCCTTGATTCCAATGCCGGCGGGGCTTGATCCGCCCCCCGGAATAATATTTTTCTGAACGACTTAACCTGAATCACCAGAGTTGGATATTCTGGAGCGCTGAGTTGAAGGCTCGAGCTGGATTTTCGAGACGTCGCCCGCGAACTCAGGGTGCCATGCGGTGACGGGAACGACGATGCGCCGGCTCCTGCATTTGGCATCGCGGCGGCTACGGTGCGCGCGGGCTCGGGATGCGTTGCGCCTGACCGGTTTCGGCGGCACGATACGCGGTGAAGACGGTACGGATGATGCGGAGCGAATCGTTGGTGGTGACCGGCGGAGGTTCGAGGCCGAGGGCGGCCCGGACACACGCGGCGACAAAGGGAGTGTAGCCGGCCGGGCCGTCGGGCGCGCTGTACGTTTTGACTTCCGGCTTCGCGTCGGTGGTCGAGTAGTAGCGAAACGGGACGGCGGCGCCGTGCCGGTTCGTTTCGATCCATCCGGTGGCGCCCCAAATCTTGACGTGGGAATGGTAGCCTTTGTCCAGGTAGTAACCGGAGGTCATCGTGCCGAGGGCGCCGTTGCCGAATTTCAGAGTGAGCGCGGCGGAGTCTTCGACATCGAGGGGCTGGCCGCCGATGTTGGCCGTAAAGCCGGAGACGTCCGTGACATCGGAGCCGGTCAGGTACATGGCAATGTCGATCCAGTGCAACCCGAGCCAGATGAGGTGGCCGCCACCGGCGCGCGATTTTTGAGCGTACCAACTTTTCTCATAACCGGGCTTGGTAAGGCGGGTCTGGTCGGCGATCAGGTGCAGTTCGACGCCGTAAATCTTGCCCAGCTTGTTCTGCCGGATGAGATCGAGGGCGAAACGCGTCTCGGGGTTGAGCCGGTTGGCGAGGGCCAGCATGAGGTGCAGCTTCCTGCCGTTCGCTTTCTGGCTGAGCCGGGCGAACTCGGCGAGGCTGAGACACGCGGGCTTTTCCGCGATGACGTGCGACCCGGCCTCGAGGGCCGCGTCGATCGCGGCGGGCGCAAGCTTGGGCTCGAGTGAGACCAGGGTGAGCTGGGGTCGGTGCTGCGCGAAGAGGTCGCGGGCCGAGAAGTACGTGTTGGCGAGTTTGGGGCCGAGGGTTTTGCGGGCCTCGGCGATCGTTTTCCCAGAAGGATCGGCGAGGAGGACGGAACCGGTTTCGGCTGATTCAGCCAGGGCGGGAAAGTAGGCGCTGAGGTGCGCGCCCTCATGGTTCGTGATGACGGCGACGGTGGCGCGCTGGGGAGTCTGGGCGTCGAGTGCGCACACGAGGAAGAGCGGAATGAAGGGACGGGCGAAGATTGGCTTGATCATGGGCGGCGGCCGGGTCGCCGCAGTGGGTGGTTATTGGGGAGAATTTATCGGGGAACGAGTAAAAGAACGAGAACGAACGTCATCGTCGTGATTCTTGCCCCGGAACTCGCCGCCAGCTTCGTCGCACCCAGCCGGCATTCGTCGCTAATAACCGGCGATTCGTCGCAGCAAGGGCGTTATCCGCTTGAACGGTGCCAGCGTCGGGCGGATGAACACCGCCGTCATGGACAACCGCTGGATCCGATATTCCGCCGTCATTGCCGGGTGGGTTTTCCTGGGGTTCGTGCTTTCGCTCGAGGTCTATTTCAACAATCGCGCCGGGATGCGGATGGGTTCGGTCGATTTTCTCGAGATCGCCGTTCCGCAATTTGGCCGGGCGGCAATGTGGGCGTTGATGGCGCCGCTGATCCTGCGGTTGCGCGAAAAGATGCCGCTCAGCCGCGGGCGCTGGATGGGCGGCGTGGGTTTTCACCTCGCGATGAGTTTCGTGGTGATGGCGACCTATTATCTCGGACGGATGCTCGCCTACATGATTCTCCAAGACGATCCGCTGGCGGAATTCTGGCCCGCGGCGCTCAAGGGCTTTTATGGCCGGAACATCATCGACATGGCGTATTACTGGGGCGTCCTGGCGTTCGGCTATAGTTTCGAAATCTACCAGCGGTACAAAAGCGAGGAACTGCGGTCGGTGCAGCTCGAGGCGCGGCTGATCGAAACCGAGCTCAAAGCGCTGCGCGAACAGCTGCGGCCGCACTTCCTTTTCAACACGCTGAACACGATTGCCGTGCTCGTGCGCGAGAAAAAAAACGACGAGGCGGTCAACCTCATCGCCCGCCTCAGCTCGCTGCTCCGGATGACACTCGACAACACCGGCGTGCCGGAAGTCACCGTGCGCCAGGAGGTGGATTTTCTCGAACGTTACATCGATATCCAGAAGGCGCGGTTTTCGGACCGGCTCAGTGTTTCCATTGCGATTGAGCCCGGGGCGATGGAGGTGCGCATTCCCAACCTCCTGCTGCAGCCGCTGGTCGAAAACGCCATCCTGCACGGCATCGCCCCGAAGGCCGGCCCGGGCCGGGTCGACGTGACCGGCCGGGTCGAGAACGGCCGGCTGCACCTCGAGGTGCGCGACGACGGTCCGGGTTTGGGCGACGGCACCGCGCGTGCCCGGGAAGGGGTCGGCCTCACCAATACCCGCGAGCGCATCGCGAAGATTTACGGCGCCCAAGGCCATCTCTCGCTCCGCAGCGAGACGGGCCGCGGCGTCGCCGTGCAGATCATCCTTCCCTGCCGAACATGAAGACCAACCCCGCCCAGGCCCGCGCTGCGGACAGCGAGCCAAAACGAAACGAGCCCGCCGAGCGGGCCGCCCCGCCGGCTGCGACCGGCCGCTGCATCCGCACGATCATCGTGGACGACGAACCCGCCGCGCGCCGTGGCATCCGGCTGCTGCTCGAGCGCGACGCCGGCGTGGAGATCGTGGGTGAGGCCTCGACGGGCGCCGAGGCGGCCGAGCTGATGAAGTGCGAGCTGCCCGATCTGGCTTTTCTGGATGTGCAGATGCCGGGCGGCGACGGCTTCGAGGCGCTGGCGAAGATCGGCCCGGCCATGGCGCCGGCGGTGGTGTTCGTGACCGCCTACGACGAGCACGCGTTGCGGGCCTTCGAGGTCAACGCGATCGACTACCTGCTCAAACCCTACGACGACGCGCGCTTCGGAGCCGTCCTCCAGCGGGCCAAGGACGAGGTGCGCCGCCGGCAGGCGGACTCCGTCAACGCCCGGCTCACCCAGTTGCTCGATTACCTCCAGCAAGGCGCCGGACAAAACCCACCGCGGAAGGACGAGCCGGCGGCGGATCGCATCCTGGTCAAATCGTCGGGGGAGATCTTTTTTCTCAAGGTCACGGAGATCGACTGGATCGAGGCCGAGGGCGACTACATGAAATTCCACGTCGCCGGGCGCGCCCACCTGATGCGCGAGACGATGGCGCGGCTCGAAGCGCGGCTCGACCCGAAGCGGTTCATCCGCATCCACCGCTCGACGATCGTGAATATCGACCGGCTGCGGAAGCTGAGCCCTTCGTTTGCCGGGGAATATGCCGTGATCCTGCACGACGGCACGAAGCTGAAGCTCAGCCGCGGCTACCACGAGCGAATTGCCGCGCTGTTGAAGCAGGCGATGTAGAAACGTTGGAACGCGGCGGCCCTGCGAATACCGGCAGGCCGGAGCCACATTTCGCGCGGCGATCCTCTTCCAATTCTGGGACGCGCGTGTCCGCGGGCGGGACGGCGTTGGCGCCGCGGTGCCGGCGGGCTTTTGCGCCCGGCGCACGCGGGCTCTTGTTCACCGCAATGATCGCGGACCTCGTCGCATTCCGAAAACTCTGGCGCGCCGGCGGGGTTAGGGAGGCGTGCGCACTCCCACCCGTTACCTCGCGCTCGTGTTTGAGCTGGCGGGCATCCTTTGGTTTTACACCGGCACCGACGGCACGCAGAGTTTTTCGCTGCATCAGGGGGCGCTCGCCGAGGAGAAGGCCGATTTCGGCCCGGGCCTGCGCGACATCCACGCGGGGCTCACGGGCTGGAGCATCGCGGCCGATGGCGGCCCACCGGTCGCGCCAGGCGTCCTGCCGAATGGGTGTTTTTTGGAAAGCGTCGCGTTACTGCGTGAACGCCTCGTCCGGGGTGGTGTCGTCGGCCACCCGCAACTGCTCTCGTACTACATCCGGAAGGCCTCGGGACTGTACGGCCACACCGTGCTGGCGCTCGCGGGGCCGGAGGGCGTGGAGGTGATCGATCCCCTGGATCCGGGGCGCCCGGTGCTGTTGCCGGGGGCCGATGTGAGCAACGCCCTCGTGCTGGCGCGGAGATTGCGGGGCGATGAGGTGGCGAAAGCCCGTCTGCTGCCGGTCGATCTGCCGGGCCGCGCGGCCTCCTGACCGGGAAAAGCTCTGCACCACGGTGCAGAATTCAACCGGGCCCATTGGACGCGCAAATCGCTCCACTCATCGCTCGCCGATCGCGAATGGTCGTCGGCGGCGCCCTTCGTGCCCGGGGGCGGCAGCGGCGGTGGCACCGAGGCCAACACCGCGAAATACGCCTACGACATCATCGGCCGCTTCGGCTTCATCGAATTGAAGAAGGAGTTCTGATCGTGGTGGGCCGTGCGCTCCGCGCGCGGCTTCCTCGGGGATGGAGACGAATCGCCGATCGACCGGGTCGCGCGCGATCACCAGCGCCTCCTCGACGACCAGTTCCGACCGAACCGGCCGTGCGCGGAGCGGACGGCCCACCACTCGGACGCCGCATCCTGAGGGGTCGGCCGTTTTGACCAATGCCCCGAAGCTCGTTCCGGGGATTGGCGTTTGGCCAGTTTGGTCTGGAGGGGGCCTGGTTTCGACCGAATCGGCGGCAAGGCGGCAGACACCTCGAGTGGCAGAACCCTGTAACTTTTCCCGCGCGCGCGTGTTGTGAGTCCATGTCCGATGTCCTGTTTGATCGCCACCCGACCGCCGCCCGTCCGCTATTCGTCGCGAATGGGCCGCGCTTGGTCGCAAACGCGTTGTCATTCGGGCTGGCGCGCGCTTTTTTCCCTCTCGTTCGTAGTAATCAGTTGTGTTGTGTGGCCGGGCCGTTGTGGGCCCGGCCACAATTTTTGATGCGAACGGGAAACAGGCCGCTTGCCTAGCTCGCCGAGTTTACTTCCCATGCATGCTTCATTTACGTCGCAACCGAATTCCATGCTCCCTGTGCCAGCTGTGCCCAAATCCGCGGCGACCCAAGCCACCGTCCGTCCGCCCAAGAAATCCAAGGCCGTCTGGTACGTCCTAGGCGGCCTCGTCCTGGCGGGCGCCGTCGGCTACGGGTTCTATTTCCAGAAAAAACGCGCCGCCGAGATCGTCACCGTCACGACGGAAAAGGCCGTCGTCAAAACGATCGTCCAAATCGTTTCCGCCACCGGCAAGATTCAGCCGGAGGTCGAGGTCAAGATTGCCCCGGAAGTCTCGGGTGAAGTCACCCAATTGGGCTTCCGCGAAGGCGCCGAGGTGAAAAAGGGCGACCTGCTCCTGAGCATCAAGCCCGACTTCTATCAGGCGCAGGTCGAGCAGCAGGAGGCCAACCTGGTCGCCGCCAAGGCCATGGCGCTCCAGGCGAAAGCCCAGCTCCTCAAGGCGCAGGACGACCTCAAGCGCAGCGAAGATCTCTTCGCCAAGAAGCTCATCTCCGACTCCGACATCGGCGCCGCCCGCACGGCGCTGGAGGTGGCGCAGGCCAACCTGGAGAACGGCGAGGCCCAGATTCGCCGCACCGAGGGCTCCCTCAATCAGGCACGCGATTCGCTCACGAAGACGAAAATCTATGCCCCGATCGACGGCAAGGTCAGCTCCCTCTCGACCGAAGTGGGTGAGCGTGTCGCCGGCACCGGCTCCTATGGCGGCGCCGAGGTCATGCGCGTGGCCGACCTCGCCAACATGGAGGTGCGCGTCAACATCAACGAGAACGACATCGTCAACGTGAAGGTCGGCGACAAGGCGAAGGTCTCGATCGACGCGTTCCCCAACCGCAAGTTCGACGCCGTGGTCAAGGAAATCGGCTCCGCCGCCAGAATCAGCGGCCAGTATACGCAGGACGAGGTCACGAACTTCCTGGTCAAGATTCGCGTCCTCGACAAGGACGTGCCCCTGCGCCCGGGCATGAGCGCCAACGCCGACGTCGAGACCAAGACGGTCGAGAATGTGATCGCGGTGCCGATCCAGAGCGTCACCGTCCGTTCGCGCGAAGGCACGAAGACAATCGAGCAGCTCGCAACCGAGCGGGAGAAGAAGGCCAACGAGACGAAGGGCGAGGGCGCCGCGACGGCGGTCAGCGACACCCAACGGCGCCTGGCGGACCGGGCCGACCGCGAAAGCCTGCAGCGCGTGGTCTTCGCGCGCACCAGCGACACCGTAAAGATGGTGAAGGTCGAAACCGGCATCCAGGACACGACCCACATCGAGATCAAATCCGGCCTGAAGGCCGGCGACGAGGTCGTGAGCGGCAGCTTCGGCGTCATCACCCGCACGTTGAAGGACGGCTCGAAGGTCAAACTCGAGAAACCCAAGAAAGACGCGAAGAAATAAGACGGCCTCCCGGCCGCGCGATGCCATGACGGCACGTTGCGGCCGCCGCTCGCGGGGTTTAGTTTGTGATTCTTCGCCTCCCTCTTCCTCCATGCACGTCACTTCCTCTCCTCCGCTCAAGCGCAACACCCGGCCGCCGGGCGCTCTCGTCATTGAAATCGAGAGCGTGACCAAGCTCTACAAGATGGGGGCGGAAACCATTCACGCGTTGCGCGGGGTCAATGTTCGCATCCATCGCAACGAGTACCTGGCGATCATGGGTCCCTCCGGCAGCGGCAAGTCGACCCTGATGAACATGCTCGGCTGCCTCGATACGCCGTCGGGCGGCCGGTACGAGTTCAACGGCCGGAACGTCGCGACGATGCTCGACGACGAACTGGCGGAAATCCGCAACCGGGAGATCGGCTTCGTCTTCCAGACGTTCAACCTGCTGCCACGTTCCAATGCGCTGCACAACGTCGAGCTGCCGCTGATTTACGCCGGCCTCGGCAAGCACCAGCGGCTCGAGAAGGCGCGCCAGGTGCTCGAAAACGTCGGGCTGGGCGACCGCATGTTCCACCGGCCCAACGAGCTTTCCGGCGGCCAGCGCCAGCGCGTCGCGATCGCACGCGCCCTCGTCAACAATCCCTCCATCGTCCTCGCCGACGAGCCGACGGGCAACCTCGACTCCAAGACCGGCGAGGAGATCATGCAGCTGTTCGAGCACCTCTACGATCAGGGCAACACGATCATCGTGGTGACTCACGAAGAGGACATCGCGCGCCACGCCCGGCGGATCGTGCGCTTGCGCGACGGCCTGATCGAGAACGACGCGCCCGCGGAGTAAGGTCCGCCTGAGCCGCCATGACCCGCAACCTCTACGAGCTGTCCGAGGCGATCCGCATCGCGTTCGCGCAAATTCAGGCGAACAAGCTGCGCTCGGCGCTCACCGCGCTCGGCGTCATCATCGGCATCGTTGCCGTCACGCTCATGGGCACGGCGATTCTCGGCATCGATGCGGGCGTGGAACGCAGCCTCGCCGGTTTTGGCGATGACGTCCTCTATGTGACCAAATGGCCGTGGCGCGACGTGTCGGACTGGTGGAATTTCCGCAACCGGCGCGAAATCGACACGAATTCCGCGCACGAAATCAACGAGTGGATCGCCGATCACCCCGGCAGCGCGCTCAAGGTGGCCGTGCCCGCCGCCAATTGGGGGACCAGCGTCTATCGCGGCGAATACCACGTGCACAATATCCGGATCGTGGGCACCAGTGCCGATCTCGGCCGGATCGTGCGCTCGGACATGAAGGAGGGCCGGTTCTTCAGTGAAATCGAGGCGCGCAGCGGCCAGAACGTCGCGGTCATCGGATTCGATGTCGCCGATGCGCTGTTCCCGAACGAGTCGCCCCTCGGCAAGACGATCCGGACGCGCAGCCAGCGCTACACGGTGGTCGGGGTCGCCGCGCGGCAGGGCAGCTTCCTCGGTTTGTTCAGCTGGGATTCGCAGGTGATTCTGCCGATCGGCACGTTTGGCCGCGTCTTTCCCCTGCGCTGGGCCAACACCGAAATCCGGGTGCAGGTGGACCAGGCGCGCATGCCGGAAGGCCGGGACGAGCTGCGTGGCATCATGCGGCGGGTCCGCAAGCTGGGACCGGAAAAGAAGGACGACTTTGAAATCAACAGCCAGCAGATCATCCGCGAGCAGATTGAACCGATTAAGCAAAAGGTCGCGCTGGCCGGTTTGTTCATCACCGGCCTCGCGCTTTTCGTCGGCGCCATCGGCATCATGAACATCACCTATGTGAGCGTGAAGGAGCGCACGAAGGAAATCGGCACGCGCAAGGCCCTCGGCGCGCGGCGGCGTACGATCCTGCTGCAGTTCCTGATCGAGGCGGTGAGCATCTGCGTTCTCGGCGGCATCGGCGGGCTCCTGACCGCCTGGACGCTGTCGGCCGTCGTCGCCGCGCTCATGCCGTCGTTCCCGCTGGTTTTCTCGCTCGGCCTCGTCCTGATCGGTTTGATCGTCTCGATTCTCACCGGCATCTTCAGCGGTTTCGCCCCCGCCTGGCAGGCCAGCAAACTGGATCCCGTCGTCGCGTTGCGATATGAATGAGCCTGGCGCGGTGCAACCGCAGCCTGGAGAACCAAGACACTCTTAACCGCTAATTTTCGCTAATCTCCGCTAATGAAAACTCAGAAACCACCTGTCGCCTTCGCGCTTCGTCGATTAGACGAAGCCCCTCGACAGGCTCGGGGCCTTGAGCCTGCCGAAACGGCACGCCCGCGATCAAATGGCCGTTGATTCCGGATATTAGCGGAGATTAGCGGTTCCAAATGGATTGGCTGAAAATGCCCGCGAGAAAACAACGCTTCCCAACCGTCACTCCATGACCTGCCTCCGCTGCTGATTCCAGACCTCCCACCCCCATGCTCGGCACTGAAATCCTGCGCCTCGCCTTTGCGTCGCTCAACTCGAACAAGCTCCGTTCGAGCCTCACCGTCCTCGGCATCGCGGTGGGCGTGTTCTCGGTCATCGGCGTGATGACGCTCATCAACGGGATGCGCTCGTCGATCGAGAGCGGCCTGAATGTGCTCGGGGCGAACAGCTTTCAAATCAGCAAGTTTCCGCCGATCAACTTTTCCGATCCGTGGACGCGTTTTCGCAACCGCCGCGATATCTCCTTCGCCCACGCCAACCGCTTCAAGGAGTTGATGGGGGAGTCCGCCCGCGTGAACCTCCAGATCAGCCGCCGCGGCCAGACCGTCATCCTCCGGGATCGCCGCACCAACCCCAATGTAAACCTCATCGGCACGGACGAGAATTACGTCAACGCCTTCAACTACGATGTGGCGGTGGGCCGCAACCTCGGTCCCGAGGACGTCGAGTTTGGCCGTTCGGTCTGCATCATCGGCGCGGACGTCGAGCAGAAACTTTTTCCCGACGAGGACCCGCTCGGAAAGCTCGTCCGCATCAACAGCCAGAATTACACCGTGGTCGGACTGCTCGCGCCGAAGGGGTCGTCGTTTGGCGGCAACCGCGACAACCTCGTGCTCACGCCCATCACACGCTTTCTGGCGGTCTATGGGCGTTCGTGGCGCTCGATCAGCCTGAACGTGCAGGCGCCCAGCCAAGCCGAGCTGCAGGACACGCAGGAAAAGGCGGTCGGCATGATGCGTCTCGTCCGCGGGCTGCACCCCGAGAACTTCAACGACTTCGAGGTTTTCTCCAACGAATCGCTCATCGATGCCTTCAACAAGATCGCCGACGTCGTCGCCGCCGGCGCGCTCATCGTCAGCGCGATCGCGCTCCTCGCCTCGGGCGTCGGCGTGATGAACATCATGCTGGTCAGCGTGACCGAGCGCACGAAGGAGATCGGCATTCGCAAGAGCATCGGCGCGAAGAAGCGCAACATCCTCCTGCAATTTCTGGCCGAGGCGGTGGCGCTCTCGCTCATCGGCGGCGTGGCCGGCGTGTCCATCGGGGTGGGCGGCGGCAACACGGTCGCTTATCTCATGAACACCGCCATCACCTTTCCCTGGCTGTGGGCTTGCATCGGCCTGCTGGTCTGCGGAGGGATCGGGATTGTCTTCGGCCTCTACCCGGCGTGGAAGGCGGCATCGCTCGACCCGATCGAGGCGCTGCGCTACGAGTAGGTTTTTGCGGAGCAAAAACCTAGCCGCGGCGGATTTCCGAGCCTGGGAAACGGATTTGGATCCGAAAGACCTTCTTCGTCCGGCATTTGATCTCGCCGGTGGAGAGATCGACCCTCTCCGGCACCTCGATCTTGTGCACGTCGACGACGGCGTGGTAGCCGCGTTCGGAAAACACGTCGATCAGCATGGCGAGCGCGAGGGGATCTTCGAAGACGGAATCCTCGGCGTTGATTTGCGCCACCCCGGAAATCGCGTGCCGCAGGACGATCGGGACCACCTTTTTCTCGATGAAAACGACGACCTTGGCGAAGAGTTCGCCGTGCTCCAGTTCGTACGAGTCGAGCCGTTTCACCAGTTCCTGGCGTGCATGCACAATGATCTCGCTGGCCACCGGCACGCCGCGCAGCCGGTCGACGGTGCGCGGGTCGAGCTCGAGCGTGCTCTGGTAGTCGAGTTCGTGCAGGATGTTCCGCTCGACCTCCACGATCGGCCCGTGCGCGTTGATGAAGTGGTAGTGAAAGATCTCCTTCAGTGACTGGAGCGCATCCCACGTCTGTTCCTTGAAGACCCGGTAGCGGCGCCGCGCGAGCGTCTCATCGTGATCCGTCGGGCGATCCTCGAGCATTTCGCCCAGGCCGGTGCGGGCCACTTCCTCGTTGCGCGCACGGGTCTCGCGGCCGCGCCTGAGCTGCCGCGCGACGGATTCCTTCTCGTCGACAAACAGCACCATGATGTGGATCGTCGGCTGGCGGAAATGGATGCTGAGCGGCGTGTGGTAAAACTCGCGGCGCAGCGCGTGCATCTCGTCGACGAGCAGTTTCAGGCACTCGACCTGCACCTTGGTGCGGGGAAAGCCGTCGAGGATCACGCCGTCCCGATACTCGATGCGCAGGAGGTGGCGCAGGAGTAGCCCGACGACCTCGCGATCGCCGACCATGTTGCCCGCGTTCTTGAGGGCCTTGGCCTCGGGCGAATCGAGCAGCGAGCTGAGGATGATTGGGCGGCAGGTGAGTCCACGCGTCTTGCGGATGAAGTCGGTGTTGGTGCCCTTGCCCGCGCCCGGGGCGCCGCCGAGGAGGATGATTTCCTTGGGGAACCGGAGGTTTTTCCGCCCGAAGTCCGCCAGGATGCCCTGCCACACCGACCCGAAAATCAGGTGGGCGTCCTTGATTTCGAGATCGTTGAGTTTCCCTGAAGCCGCGATGGGCGGAAGCGGCGAAAGGCTGGTGGAGGTTGGCATGCGGGGTTGCGGCAGGGGTGTTACAAGGATTTGCGCCGGAATTCGCGACAAGAAAATCGCGGAAGCTTTTGCCGGCGGCGGGCGCGAGATTCCCGCCCTCGAAGTTGGCGGGTGGTTGGGTGCCGGTGAGCGCTTGCGTCTCGCAGGCTGGCCTCGGGGCTTGCCCCGGGGGTTTTTACTTTCTTTCCGGGGCCGCCGCCGCCTTGGCTTTCTGCTTTCCGCCGGCTGGAGCGATCGGCGTCGCGGGCTCGCCGTGCAGGAGCGGTTTGCCGACGACGGTTTGGGTGTCGCCTTGTTGCTTCATCCACGCGTCGAGGTCGGCGCGCATGGACGCGAGGCGGGCGGTGTGTTTCGGCTCGGCGGCCCCTCGACCGGGCTCGGGGTAAACGAGGTTGCGCTGCTCGCGGGGATCGGTGGCAAGGTCGTAGAGTTCCTCGGCGGGGCGTTCGCTGTAGCGTTTCACGATGGCGGCGGCAGCGGGATCTTTTTCCGCGGCGGCGAGCCAGGTTTTCCAATACAGGAGGCCGCTGGGCCCCGACGACCGCGAAATGTGGGTGTGATGCTGGAACTCAGGATGGAGATTGCGGATGTATTTCCAGTCGCGCGTGCGGACGCTGCGGATGGGATAGACATTGAAATCGCCGTCGCCGCTGTGGGTGGCGACGACGCGGTCGCGGTGCCTGGTCGCGGTGCCGCGCAGCACCGCGGCGAAAGATCGTCCGTCGAGGCCGGCGGGAACTTTGCCGCCGGCGAGCTCGATGAACGTGGGCAGCAGGTCCGGCCAGCACACCAGCGCGTCGCTGGTCGTGGCAGGTTTCAACCGGCCCGGCCAGACGGCGATGAGCGGGATGCGAATGCCGGCGTCGTAAAGATTCCATTTGCCGAAGGGCCACTGGGCGCCGTGGTCGGCCGTGTAAATGAAGAGCGTGTCACCGGGAATTTTTTCGCGGGCAAGGGCCCGGACTTCGCCGAGCAGGGTGTCGGCCTTGGTGACGTCGGTGAGGTAGCTCGCGCGCTGCTCGCGGGTGGCGGCGGTGTCGATGTGGGTGGGCGGAATCTGGACCGTGGCGGGATCGTAGGCGCGGTCGTCGCTCCACGGCACGTGGGGGTGCCGCGTGCCGACGAAAAGGCAGAGCGGTCTGGAGGGGTCGCGGGTGGCGAGGAATCGTGCCACGGCCGTGGTTTCGGAAAATCCCTGGTTCGGGCCCTCGATGAAATCGAAGCCGTGGTCCTTGGCGTAGGTGTTGTGGGCGACCTTGCCGATGGCGGCGACCTCGTAGCCGAGGGCGCGGAGCACGGGCGGCAGCGAGGCCACCTCGGGCCGCTTGGGCCGGTGGTTGGGCTCGGCACCATTGCGAGCCGGCCACCGGCCCGTGAGGAGCGCGGTGCGGCTCGGCCCGCAGGCGGGCGAGGCGACGAAGGCGTGGGTGAACGTCAGACCCTCGGCGGCGAGGCGCGCCATGTTCGGCGTGCGGACTTCGGTGGAGCCGTAGGGCTGTGAGTCGAGCTGGCTGTGATCGTCGGCGATGAAGATGACGATGTTGGGCGGCGGGGATTTCGAGCCGGCGGCGATGGCGCACGAGCCGGCAAGAATCGCCAGCGTGAAGAAGAGGAGGCGCGAGGAATTCACGGGAGAGAAATATTCGAGGATGAGAGTCTTTGCGGACCGAGCGTGGGGTGAACAGGTCAAAGTTGCCCGCCTCCGGCGGCGCCGCGGCCTTCGCGGGTGGATCGTAGGCGGGGTTGCACAGCGGCACGACGGCCTCGGTGTCTTTCAGGAAACCCGTGATGAGGGCGTTGAGTTCGGCGACCTTGGCCGGGTGCCGGGCGGCGAGGTTCCTCGATTCGCCGAGGTCGTCCTTGAGGTTGTAGAGTTCCAGAAGGTCCGTCTGGTCGTCGTTCAGGCAAAAGAAGCGGATGAGTTTCCAGTCGCCGACCCGTACCCACGCGGAGGCGAGACCGCCGGCCGCAGGGGTGTTGTGAGGAAAGTGACAGAACGTGGGACCGCGGTCGTGTGGCGCGCCGCGCAGCGCCGGGGCGAAGCTCCGGCCGTCGAACTTCAGCGTATCCGGAATCTTGAGCTTCAGGAGATCCGCAAACGTCGGAAGGAAATCGGTGCTTTGGATGATCGCGGCGTTGGCAACGGCGGGCTTCGTGACGCCCGGCCAGACAACGATGCACGGCTCGCGCGTGCCGCCCTCGTAGGTCGTGGCTTTTCCGCCGCGCAGGGGCGCGTTGCTCGTAATCGGAATGTCGGCAATGCCGAGCGCCTTGGTCGCCTCAGGCGTGCCGGCCGTCCAGTGCACGCCGCCGTTGTCGGAGAAGAAGACGATGATGGTGTTGTCCGCGATTTTGAGTTCGTCGAGCGTGTCGAGCAGGCGGCCGACGTTTTCGTCGAGACTCTGTACCATGGCACCGTAAACCGGATTGCGCTGCCCGCTGCCGGGCGGGAGCTTGGCGGCCTTGATCCGGTATTTCTCGACGAGGGCGGGCTTGGCGTCGTAGGGGGCGTGGACGGAAAAGGCCCAGTAGTTCACGTAGAACGGCGCGTCTTTGTGGGCCTTGATAAACGCGATGGCCTCACGCGCCATGCGATCCTCGATGTGCTCGCCGGGCTGGCCGGGAAAGTTGAGCGCTGCGGGAAATTTCCACGGCGCGACATAGCTGCCCGCGGGACCCGGACCGGGCCAGTGCGGGAAGTCGACGTCGAAGCCCTGCTGGAGCGGGCTGTACGGCTCAGAGCCGAGGTGCCACTTGCCAAAATGCCCGGTGGCATAGCCCTCCCCTTTGAGCGCCTCGGCCAGCGTATAGTAGCGGGTGTCGAAGCGCGTGACGCTTTGCGCGACGAGCACTTTGGCGCCAGGCGCGGCGTTCTTGACCGCCGCCTTTTCGAGGATCACCTGGGGCAGGTGGCAGACCGGCGCGGTGATGCCGATCCGCGCGGGGTGGAGCCCGCTGAGGATGCTCGCGCGGGTTGGGGGAGCGGAGCGGATTGGCGGAATAAGCTTGGGTAAAACGCATCCCGCGCTGCGCGAGCCGCTGGATTTTTGTCCACGTGTACGGCGAAGAACGCCTGATCTTGAGGGTGCGTTTCGGTGGGGAGGCCCGGCGTCTTGAGGGTGGCGTCCCACGCCTTGAGGCGGGCGTGGAGGCGTTCCGCGATGTCGGCGTGCTGCGCGAGAAGATTGCGCGTCTCGCCATCGCGGGCGAGCGCATCGAGGTGCGGGGTGCGGATATCCTGGTCTGCCCCTTGCGCGCCGAGATCGGCGTAGCCGTGATCGTCGCTGTAGATGAGGATGACGTTGGGCTTGCCCACCGGCATGGCGCCGAAGCTGGCGGCGGCAAAGAGCGCGAGCGCGGAAAGGAAGGCGTTGATGGGCGCGTATTTCACTTGGGGTGGGTGCAGGGATTATGGGTTCGTGAGCGTGGCGCGTTCGTCAGCGCATTTTTTCCAAAGCGCGTCGAGACGGGCGGCGAGTTGCGCTTCGGTGCCGACAACGAGCCAATAGCGGTAGCGGTAGGCAGACTTCGGACCGAGGTTGTCCCGGTCGATTGGCGCGACGTGCATGCACGGACCGGCCGCGGGATCGTCGCTGCTGCCGCCGGCGTGCGGGCCGAAGTTCCAAGGCTGCGTCGCGGCGGGACTGAAGCCCGCGACACCCGGGCCGCCGGGTGCGAACAACGCCATGGCGTTGCGCGGCGGGCGGGCCTTGCCCCACGGCGGTCCGGGCGGCTGCGTTTCGTCGCGCCAGCGCCCGTCGCCGAGGTAGCTTTTGATCGTGTTGAAATTGCGGGTGAAGTAGCAGGCCGGGATTTCCTGGGGCGAAAGTCTGGCCGGTCCCCAGCGGTCGTTCTCTTCGCGCCGGGCGATGAACTCGCACCGCACCATGACGACGTTTGGCATGCCCGGCTCGAAGCCGGTCCACTGGCGCATCAACGCGGCCGCCTCCTCGTTCGGCATATCCCAGAGCTTCGGAACGGTTTCCGCATAGAGCGTGTGGCCGTCGCGCCGTTTGAACTCGTTGACGCGGGCCCACGAGGAGACGCCGCCGCCCTGGATGGGATTCCACGACCATGGGCTCCAGGATTTGCTCTGGCCGTCGGCTTTGCGGTCGAGACGGTGACCGGCATAGTAGGACTGCTGGATGAGGCGCCCCGGGTCGGCGGAGTTGACCATGTTTTTCGGATATTCTGCCCACGAGAGCCACGTAATCGCGGCACCCTTGGTGCGGTCGATGCCCACCTTGACGGTCCCGTTTGTTTCAAGTGGAGCATGCGGTCGGGAGGTCGGGTGAGGCCGGGGACTCGGGCACAGATGAAAAAAACACCTGCGCGCGGGGTTGAAACGACGAGGACGCGGAAACGATTTCTTTTCCCGGTTGTATTCAAGGAGAAATCTGGCGTTTTCCGCCGTCTTCCTTGCCGTCCTGGCATGTTCGCCGCGCTCCTTCTGTGCGCCATGCCTGTGTTCGCCGTGTTCGAGGTACGTTCCACCCCGAAAGCATTCTCGGAGCGAGCTTCGTGGAATTTCTGCAAATTGTAGGAGCGGCTTTATGCCGCGATTTGATCAAACTCAACTGGGGCGACGCCATCAAGATCCCGCGGGCCCTCATCAACGGCAAAACCCGCTTCACCCTCGACGCGCGAGAACGCGAGCAGGTGCTCGATCACCTGGATGCTCTTTGGGGTGATGGAGGCGCCAACGAGCTGGCACGACCTCAGTGCCTTGGGGCGAGAACATCCCGGCCTGCTGGAGTTTGGCCCACAGGAGATGCTGAGCCGTGGGTTTCTGCCACTTTCAAAGATTCAGCTTCGCCGGGACAAAGACGGCGTATGGATTGACAAGTCGACGCTTCTGCCCGGATGCCACGCCCACGGGCGCGACCGTGACGAAGCCATCTTTCGCTTTCAATTGGCGGCCAAAGCGCACCTTGAAGCGCTGCGCGAAACCGGGCGCCCGATTCCGCCAGCGTTCCGCGACAAATTCGTACTGATCGCCTGAGTGGTGGGAAAACGATTCTGATCGGCTGCTGCCACTACCCCTCCGCTGTGCCGTGAGGCAGGTGGAATACGACCGGCTGGAGCTGCTGGAATTTCTACGCGCGAATTTTCTGTCGATGAACGCCATGGGCGAACGCGGCGGGATTAGTAACGCTTGACGTTACTAGCGGAGCACGCCAGGTAACCAACATGATCACATCGTTCGCGTGCAAGGCCACCGAAGCGATTTTCAACGACAAGCAATCACCAGAACTTCCTTCCACGATTCAGATCACGGCTCGACGAAAACTGATTCAGATTCATCTCGCGCAACAACTCTCCGATTTGCGGATTCCGCCCGGTAACAGGCTCAAGGCCTTAAAGGGCGGGCGGACCGGACAACATGCAGTCCGCGTCAATGACCAATGGCGGATCTGCTTTCGGTGGACTTCAAGCGGGGTTGAAGACGTGGAAATCGTAGACTATCATTAAACCATCATGAAGACGAAGCCGCTACCTCTCCTCACCCCTGGTGAAATGCTCCGGGAGGAGTTTTTGACACCAATGCAGATCACACCCTACCGCCTGGCGAAGGATATTGGCGTGCCCCTCACCCGGGTCGCGGCGATCCTTGCCGGTGAGCGCGCGGTCTCCGCCGACACCGGATTGCGCCTTGACCGCTATTTTGGCCTCTCTGAAGGCTGGTGGCTGCGCTTACAGACCGAATGCGATCTCCGCCAAGCCAAACGGGAGTTAGGCTCGCGGATCGTGCGCGAGGTCAAACCCCGCGAATTCGTGGCCGCGTGAAATCATTGGCATTCGGGCAGCCGCTAACTCGCCGCTGGTGCTCACCGATCCACCGCTTCACCGCCGGTCTGGTCCGTTTCAACGTGGAGCTTCGGCAAGCGTGCGTACCGCAAGAAATCTCGGCCCTTCCGGGTAGCAGCGACCATGCGGGGGCGGCGGTCGCGTCTCCGCGACCGGGCCGCTCCCGCCCGGCGACGAGCTTACGCGGGTTGACCGGGCGGATCGTGCTCGAGCGCGACCGGAGTTTCGCCTCGAAGAGGTCGCGATCCAAGGCACTCCAAGCGTCAATAAGCCCGTCGGAGTAGATGTCCAACGTTGTCAGGTGCGCCTGCCGGTTGTTGATGAAGATCGAAAATGACCGGCCCGAGCGCGTGCCGATGGGCGCGGTCCTGACGATCGGCCAGCTCGCGAAGGGTGGAGGTTTTGATTTTCGAAACCACATGGGAGTCAGCCGATGACCAATTTGCTGCCGCCTCATTTGGCATTTTTTGCCTCCAGGAGGGAGCGGACGTGCGCGCACATCGTGCGGAGGTGATCCTCGTTCGGCCCGATCACGAATCGGAATGCAAACGCCGTGAGTTGCTCGTACCCCAATTCCGACGGGGTCAGGCCGTTGCACGTTGCGCCGACAACCCCTCGTGACCAGGTAATAGCGGTCCCGCGCTTCGCTAGCCGCGTGTTCCGAGCACATTGACATTGCGAACAAGGAACCGACCTGACGACGTGGATTGCATTCGCAACGCGCAACAGCCTGACCCCGTCGAACCGCCGATTTCCTGCCGCACGTTTCTGT